>JAQGIF010000177.1 GCA_028291345.1 Rhodospirillales bacterium
GTCTTGCCGGCACGATCCTCGACGAACTCGACCGTCGCGAACAGGCCGCGCCCGCGAATATCGCCGATATGCGCATGGTTGCCGAATCGGTCGTTTAGCCGGTCGAAGAGGACGGTGCTCATCGCCCGTACATTTGCCAACAGGTTCTCCTCGGCGACGATCCGCTGCACTTCCAGCGCCGCGGCGCAGGCGACCGGGTGGCCGGAATAGGTATGCCCGTGCAGCAATGTGCCGGAGCCGGCTTTCAGCGCGTCGACGACCCGGCCCTGAATCTGAATGGCGGCGATCGGCTGATAACCGCCGCCCAGCCCCTTGGAGTTCATCTGGATATCGGGCGCGACGCCTTCCTGCTCCCAGGCATTCAGCGTGCCGGTGCGGCCCATCCCACACATGACCTCGTCCAGGATCAGCAGCGCGCCGTGACGGTGGCAAACCTCGCGCACGCCCGCGAAATATCCGGCCGGCGCGGTCACCGATCCGGTTGTCGAGCCGACCACGGTTTCCGCGATGAATGCCGCGACATTGCCCGGTCCCAGCCGCTGGAACTCCACTTCCAACTCGGCGACCAGACGCTGCGAATAGGCGCCTGCGTTCTCGTCCGCCCGCTGATGATGATAGGCAAAAGGGGTCGAGACATGGCTGAAGGCATCGGAGATCAGCGGGTGGAACGCCGCCTTCATGCGCGGGTTTGAGCTGGCGCCAAGCGCTCCCAGCGTATTGCCGTGAAAACCCTGCTGCCGCGCGATGAACCGGGTGCGCTGCGGCTGGCCGATCTCAAGAAAATACTGGCGCGTCAGTTTGAGCGCCGCCTCCATCGCCTCGGCCCCGCCGCTGAGGAACAGGGCATGCGTGAGCCCGCCGGCCGCACGCCCGACCAGTAGCTCGGCCAGTTCCTCCGCCGGAGTCGATGTGAACACGCTGGTATGGACGTAAGCGATGCGATCGAGTTGAGCGAGCATCGCCGCTCGCACGCGCTGATTGCCATAGCCAAGACAGGCCACTGCCGCCCCGCCGAAGCCGTCAATCACCTCGTGACCATCGGCTGTGCGGATCATAATACCCGAGGCGGATACGGCGCGCGGCGGGACCCGATTCACGTAGCGCTGAAGAACGTGGCTCAATGCTTCCCCCATCTGTCACCCCGTTAAACCAAACTTAGGCGCCGGCTATTCTGGTGGTCAAGAATTGTCGGACAGTTCGACAATTACCGTTTTTGGCCTCGACATGTCCCGCCACCCGCGCATAGTCTTTCGGCCGGAAATGTCGCGCGCAGACCGCAATGGCCCGCCAGGCGAGTAAGTGAGCCAGGGAAAAGTGGAAGCATCGATTGAAGCGGCGGGCCGCCGCCAAATAGCCGCCAAAGGCCTAGGGCCCGCTCTGCCTCCCGGCTGGCGCAGCGTAATCGCGGTCATCGCGATGGGAAGCGGCCCGGCCATGACCGGCATGATGCTGACGATCGTGTTGCCCATGCTGCCCCAGATGGCTTTAGAGGTCATGGGCGGCCGCAACATATTGATCGCGCTGCCGACCGCCGGGATCGTTGTCGGCGGCATCCTCGCCGGAATCCTGATGGACAGGATGCCGCCTCGCACGCTGATACTGCAAATGATGCTGGCGTTCGGCATCGTCGGCGTTGGCGGGATGTTCCTTGAGGGCATACCGCTGCTATTCTCGCGCTTCCTGATGGGCGTCATCTCCACCTGCATTTCCGCCTCGTCTACGACTTTGCTGGGCGAGCATATCTATGTCGAAAAGCGTCCGCGCGTCTTCGGCATCCAAATGGCCGGTGGCTCCGCGGCCGGCTATGTCGCGATGAACGCGGCGGGGATGATCGACGATGCATTCGGCTGGCGGGAGGCATTCATCCTGTACCCGCTGATCGCCGCGCTGACCTTCATCCCGGCTATGCTATGGATTCCGCGCACCACCCGGACAGTCAGGATAAAGTCTTCCAGGATAACCGGCGGCATGCTCGTGCCGTTTCAGGCAACGGTACAGGTTTTCCTCAGCATGTGGCCGCTTTATCTGGCTTTGCTGCTGATGCACGCCACGGCCTACACCAACAACTCACAGACGCCGTTCGTCCTGACCGAGGATGGCGCCGGCAGTGCCGCCGAACGGGCGCGGCTCATTGGCTATGGCCACATCATGATCATGCTCGCGGCACTGTCCTACCCTGTGACGCGCCGTATCCTGGGCTCCCGCTGGATTCCGGCATTTTTCCTGACATTGATGACAAGCGGCCTGCTTCTGCTGGGTCTTACCCACAACCTGACCCTCGCGGTCTTCGCGCTTCTGCTGCTCGGCTTCGGTAACGGTACGCTGTTCCCGCATCAATCCAGCCTGGTGGTCGGCCGCGCCCCGCCCGAAATGCGCGGTCGCGCCGTCGGACTGATGGTCAGCAACCAGTTCCTCGCAGATACGATCAACCCCTTCATCTTCCCGCCGATGATCGCGGTGATGGGACTGCATTATGCCATCGCCACGATTGGGCTGTTCGCGGGTGGCGGTGTGATCGCAGCCCTGATCTATGGCAACCGGACTGCCAACGTCGAAACGCCCGTCGGCGCCTTAGGTCACTAAAGGCGGACCATGGATACGCTGAACATCGACTTCCTAGTTTTCGGCGGCGGCATGGCCGGCATGACGGCGGCCGCCAAAGTCGCGAGCAAAGGGCGCATTGTGTTGGTCGTGGAAAAAGCGGCGGAGATCGGCGGCTCCACCGTGCTGTCGGGCGGCAAGCTGTGGACGGCCAAATCGATGGAGTTGTTCGAGCAGGAAACGCCCGGCGGCGATCCCGCGCTGCGCCGGGCCGTGTTCGACATGTTCGACGAGGCGGTCGCCTGGCTGCGTTCCACTGGCGTGACGGTGGCCGATGTCACCTATCACCTGCATTACGGCAAAGGCTACGATTTCGATGTAGTCGGCTATATCGATTATTGCCGGCGCGTCGTCGAACAGGCAGGCGGAACGGTGATCCGCGGGGCAACCGCCGATCGGCTGATCGTGCGTGATGGAGGTGTCGAGGGTGCCGTCGTGGTCGACCGCGATGGCGAAACCATTGTCCACGCACCTTGGACCCTGCTCGCCACCGGCGGCTTTTCTGCCAACCCGCAATTGCTGGAATGCTTCGTCCATCGCCGGGGGGGCAGCGCACTGGCGCGATCGAACCCCCACAGCACCGGCGACGGGATGCGCCTGGGGCTGGGGGCGGGCGCGGCTTTGTCACCTTTCATGAAGGGCTTCTATGGCCATGTGATCCAATCGCCTGTCAATCAATGGGGGCCGCGTGAATTTCGCACCTACACCCAGGGCGGCAGCATCAAAGGGATTATGATCAACCAGCAGGGCGCGCGGTTTTGCGACGAATCTTTGGGCGATCACCAGAATGCCCAGCGCATCCTGGAGCAGCCCCAGGCACGCGCGGCGATCCTGTTCGACGAGGCCGTGCGGCGCGAAGAGGCACGCACCATCCTGGCCGGCACCGACACGCCGATCGACAAGGTCAGCATCGCAATGAACGAGGGCGCGCGCGTCGCGGTGGGCGATACTTGGGAGCAGGTGTTTGAGACCGTGGAGACATGGGGTTTCGCGCGGGAGCCTGGGCTGGCAACGATCCTCGCCTATAACGCCACGGCGTCGGCGGGAAATCGCCAGACGCATCCATCCCGCGTACGGGAACTGCGAGCGTACGACACGCCGCCGTTCTATGCGATCGAGGGGCAGACCGGTGTGACGGCGACCCATGGAGGCCTTCGCGTCGATGCCCAGGCCCGAGTACTGAATTCGGGGAGCCAACCGGTTCGGGGTCTTTTGGCGGCCGGCGCGGACGCTGGGAATATCTATGGCGAAGGCTATGCAGGCGGACTTGCCGCGGGCGCCACATTCGCCCTGCTGGCCGCGCAGCAAGTCATCGGCGACGAGCGAACGATTTAACGCTCAGACGCGGCCGTCGATTTCGACATCGATCAATTGCGGCGCGGAAGAGCCGACAGCCTTGGCCAGAGCGGCCCGGAAATCATCGAGGGTCGAAACGCGGACGGCTTCGACGCCGAGGGACGCAGCCATCCCGACGAAATCGATCGTTGGATCCACGAGGTCCATTCCGACCAGTGTGCCGGTGCGGGCAGAATGATCGCCGAGCGCCAGTGTGCGTTGCTTCAGGATGCGGTAGGATCGATTATTCAGGATTACGAATGTGACGGGAATCCTCTCATGCGCCGCCGTCCATAGCGCCTGGAAGCTGAACATCGCGGAGCCATCACCGACCAGGGCCACAACCGGCCGATCGGGATTGCCGAGTTTGGCGCCGATCGCCTGAGGTAGCCCGGCCCCGATGCCACCGCCGCGCAGGCCGAAA
This sequence comes from Rhodospirillales bacterium, assembly GCA_028291345.1. GTDB lineage: Bacteria > Pseudomonadota > Alphaproteobacteria > BOG-932 > Roseiterribacteraceae > BOG-932. The sequence goes on from JAQGIF010000177.1 coordinate 4,361, forward strand.
TAGGAAAACTCGTCGTTGAAGGTCAGCAGGTCGGTGAGATTCGCGCCGGAAGACAGGGTTTCATCGATCACAATCGCGTTGCCCGGCAGGATTTCACCGAGCGCCTTGAGCAGCGCCAGCGGCGCGATCGGATCGGCGTTCGCCAGTTCAGCCGCGCGGGCAAAGAGCGCACTGCGGCGCGCGGCGTTAGCCGTCTCGATTTCAGCGGCTCGCTGCCCTGCCCGTGTTCGCTGTTCCGGTGATAAACGCGCGCTGACGGCAGCGGTGAGCTCAGGCAGTGTCGCACCCGGATCGGCCAGGATCGCCTCGTCGGTCGGATAGTTCTTGGCGAGCTGCCAGGGGTCGTTGTCGAGATGGACGATGGCCTTCCCGGGGGGAATGGGGTCGATCCCGGTGGCCAGCGATTCAGTGAACAGGTCACCGCCGATCGAGATAATCAAGTCGTGCCTATCGACCACTGCACGAACAGCCGGGCCCAGCCGCGGCACGGTGCCCGCGAACAGAGGATGCCCGGTCGGAAACGCCGCGCGATCGGCCATCGCCTCCAGATAAACAGGCGCGCCGACCAGTTCGGCAAAGTGCACCAACGCGGTATGGGCGCGGCTTTGACAGACACTATCGCCGGCGAAAATCATCGGGGACTTACTCGCGGCGATCAGTATGGCAGCACGGGCAATTGCCCCGACATCGCCTCGGATGGCAGGAGCGACACGGCTTGAAGCCATCAGATCAAGATGGCCAATTCCCGCGAGAATATCACCCGGAATGGACAGAAACACTGGTCCCGTCGGTGGTGTGAGCGCGACTTTCACCGCCCGGCGGACGATGCGTGGGAGATCGGCGAACCGGGTCACTTCCACCGACCATTTGACGAACGGGCGGGCGATTGTGACCAGGTCGTCCCACAGCAATGGTTCGCGCAGCGCGATCGACAGATCCTGCTGCCCGGCCGTCACCAGCACCGGCGCGCCCGCCTTTTTGACGTTGTAGAGCATGCCGAGCACGTTCCCGAGACCGGGCGCGGCGTGAAGGTTTACAGCGGCCAACCTGCCTGTCGAAGCGGCATAACCATGCGCCATCGACATTACGATCCCCTCATGGAGGCCCAGCACGAAGCACGGCCGGGCCTCGACGGCGAGCGCGTCCATCAGGGCCAGTTCGGTGCTGCCCGGATTGCCGAAGAGATAATCCACCCCCTCGTCGCGCAGGAGTTCCAAGAAGGCATGCTTGCCTGCGATACGCACCATCACCGGATACCCGACGGAATTGAGAACGCCCTTGAGTTTTGGGCTCGCGAGTGTACCTGATCGCCCGGCGTCGCAAAGCCATTAAAGGCCAATCCCCAATGACCGATACTGAAGATGCTCCCAATATGTCGGCCGCGCGGGCGCTGGTCGAGGCCCTGCTGGCCCAGGGCGTCGATCATGTTTTCTGCGTGCCGGGCGAAAGCTATTTGGCGGTCCTCGACGCACTGGCCGATTATCGCGACCGGATCCGGGTCATTACCTGCCGCCACGAAGCCGGCGCGGCGAATATGGCGGAAGCCTATGGTAAGCTGACCGGGCGGCCCGGTATCTGCATGGTGACGCGCGGCCCCGGCGCCACCCATGCCAGCATCGGCGTTCACACCGCACAGCAGGATTCGACGCCGATGATCTTGTTCGTCGGCCAGATTGCGCGCGGCGATCGGGGACGCGGGGCGTTCCAGGAAGTCGACTATCAGCAGATGTTCGGATCGGTCGCGAAATGGGCGGTCGAGCTCGACGATGCGACCCGCGTCGACGAAATCGTCCATCGCGCCTTCTCGACCGCCCTGCAAGGGCGGCGCGGACCGGTCGTCGTTGCCCTGCCGGAGGACATGCTTGTGGAAGCGGTTGCGCCCTCCCCGTTCCATCCGGTCGCGATTCGCGCGTCCGGGCTGACCTCGGAAACCGCGTTGGCCATTGCGGAAAGGCTGGAAACGGCGGAGCGGCCGCTGATGATCCTGGGCGGCAGCGGATGGGACAATGCGGCGCTGTCCGCGCTCGAAGGCTGGGCGGACGCATTGCGGCTCCCTGTCCTGCTCTCCTTCCGGCGCAAGGATCTCTGGGACAACGAGCACCACTGCTATGTCGGCGATATCGGCCTGGGCACGAATCCGAAGTTGCTGGCGCGGGTGAAATCGGCCGACCTGCTGCTGACGATCGGCGCGCGGCTCGGCGAAAACGCGTCGCAAGGCTATACCCTGTTTTCGCGCCAGGAAGCGGCCGAGAAGCTGATCCACATCCTGCCCGATCCCGGCGAGCTCGGCCGGGTATGGCCGGCGGCGATCGGCGCCGTGGCGGAACTTTCGGAGGCAGCGCTCACGCTTTCGCAAATGCCGGTCCGCCGCCGGTGGGACGCATGGCGCCAGGCCGGCCGGACGGATTACGAGAAATTCTCCGCGCCGATCGCGGTCTCAGGACCGGTCAATCTTTCGGAGATCTTCCAGCAGTTCCAGGCGCTGCTGGGGCCGAATGCGATCATCTGCAACGGCGCGGGCAATTACGCCGCCTGGCTTCACAGGTTCCACCGTCATCGGTCCCGCCCCACACAGCTGGCGCCGACCAGCGGGGCCATGGGTTACGGGTTTCCCGCTTCGATCGCGGCAAAGCTGCTCTTACCTGACCGCGATGTGATCGCGGTCGCGGGCGACGGCTGTTTCCTGATGAGCAGCCAGGAACTCGCGACCGCGGTCCAGTATGGTGCGAATATCATCGTGATCGTCGTTGATAACGGCTCATACGGCACGATCCGCATGCATCAGGAAACGCACTATCCCGGCCGCAAGATCGCGACCGACCTACGCAATCCGGATTTTGTGGCGTACGCTCGCGCTTTCGGCGCATGGTCGACGCGGGTCGAGCGGACCGAGGATTTTCCAGCTGCCCTGGCAGAGGCGCGCGCGGCCGGTGCCCCGGCGCTGATCCATGTCGTGACTTCGATCGAGGACATCGCGCCCGGACGTACGCTGAGCGCCGCTCACGCGTGACCCTACGCGTCGGGCATCCAGTCCTTATCCACGAAGAATAGCGGGCCTGCGGCAACAGCGGTCTTTGCCACCGCCGCTCGAGCGTCCCCGTCCGGCCTGACCGACGACAATGCATTGCCGATTTCCAGGGCGGCGCGCTGCAGCGGGGCGACGAAGCGCAGCACGCCGACCTTGGATTCGGCGACTTCCCGCACGAGCATCATATTGAGGGCCGCGACCGTCCGCCCCCCCACCTGGACCGGCGTTCCCACGGCAAAGAAGCGGCCGCCATATTCGCGTTCGGAATAATCGTCATGCATCGTGGCGAAGCCGTTGACACGCACCTGTGCGAACAAGGCTGCCGCGCGCGGCGGATCGCGGGCCGCATCGTTCCACGGTTCGGGCGACTGGGCGGCAAGCTCAAGTGCCTTTTGGCGTTCCTCCTCGCTGCAATAGGCCAGATAGGCGCGCCCGATCGAGGTCGCCAGCATGGGCGCGCGATAGCCTGGACGCCGGTTGAACGACAGGCGGCGTTCGTCGCGGCTGGTGTGGACCACCAGCATCGCTTCGCCGTCATAGACCGCGAGGTCGGAGGGCCAGCCGATTTCGCTGTGCAGCTCATCCAGAATGCGGGTCGCGATCACCGCAAGCTCCCGATAGGGCTCATAGCCGACGCTGAGCGCGAGGGTTCGCCCCGTCGGCAGATACACGGCGCGCTCGGGATGCTTCACCACATAACCGGCATTCTGGAGCGTCTCGAGCATCCGCACGATGGTCGGCAGGTTGAGGCCGATCAGCTTGTGGATTTGACCGACGCTGGCCTCGCCCAGCCGGTTGACCGCAGCCAGCACCTCGAAGCCGCGCAAAACAGCCGTGACAGGTTTGAACGAAGGCATGGATCTTCCTCGTTGTTCCAACAGGGGGCCAACGGCCCGCTTCACGGCGCCGACGGGTTCCGAAAGCGCCTTTCATTAAAAGAAGTGAATTTTTTGAAATTTTATTTCAACAGATGAAATCGAGCAAGACCGATCTAAAGGAAATGTCGTAAGCATCTCCGAATTGCGCGAAAGATCTTCCAAAAGAAACGAATTAAATGGGGAAAAACAAATGCTTATCGGAGTTACCGACCTTCTGGCCTCTTCATTTTCAGCCAAAAATGTAAGGGTCGGCGCACCGGCGCTGGCAATCGGTGCCATGCTGACGGCCGCCGTTCCCACCCAGGCGATCGCCCAGACGGCCGCGACGGCGCCGGCAGCCGCCGTCGCTCAGGATAGTCTCGAAGAAGTCGTCGTTACGGCGCGGCGGGTCGAGGAGCGGCAGCAGGCGACCCCGATTTCGGTGACGTCGCTGTCCCCCGCCATGCTGAAGGCGCTCGATATCACCCGCATCCAGGGGCTCGATACCATCGCCCCGAACCTCGTTATCGATGAAGGAACCGCGAGCGGCTTCGGCGCCATCATCTATATTCGCGGCGTTGGCGCGATTTCGGTCACGTCCTATTCCGATCCGCCGGTCAGCGTTTATATCGATGGCGTGGTCCAGGCGCGCCCTAATGGCAACGCCTTCGACCTGCCGGATGTCGAACGTGTCGAGGTGTTGCGCGGCCCCCAGGGAACGCTGTTCGGCCGGAACACCACCGGCGGTGCGATCTCGATCTTCACCAAGAAGCCGGCCCAGGAATTCGGCGGTTCCGTCGAGTTCGGCTACGGCAATTTCAACGAGCTGAACGCCTCGGTGATCCTGAATACCGGGGAAATCGGGAATTCAGGCGTTTTCACCAAGTTCGTCGGTCAGGATCACAGTTATGACGGCTGGGTCAAGACGCGGGGCCGCAGCGATGCTGACTCCTACGGCTATTACAGATCGCGATCGGCCAGCTTTTCCTTGAGCAAGGCATTCAGCGATAATTTCACGCTCGACAACCGCGCCTTCCTGGAGAACGAAGCCGACCTGCCATCCTTTCAGTTGGTCACCGGCAACGCCGCTTTCAGAAATGTCCTGAATCAATCGGCGGCCCGCGGCGGCCCGCCCGCCGTCATCAGCACCAGTCCGCTGGACCTGGAATATATGGATCCGCGCGTAGCACTGGGCGGCGACCCCAACGCCAGCGATTGGGGCGACACGCTGACCCTTACCTATGACATCGCCGATTATCTGACCCTGAAATCCATCACCGGCTATCGCAACCTGACCCCGCGCCAGACGGGACAGTTGGGCGGGAGCTACTTCGTCGGCCCGGTTGGCAGCCTGACAAACATCGTACCGGTCAATCAGGCGAATACCTTCAACAATATCGAGCAGGACCAGGAAAGCGAAGAATTCCAAGCTACCGGCAAGGTCGGCTCGTTCAACTATGTCGCCGGCCTTTATTATTTCCACGAGCAGGTTGGTGAACAGCAGATCAGCCAGACTCCGACTTTCCTGGCCACCGGCCTGGTCACGATAGCGCCGGCGGTACTCACCTATGCGCTGAACTCCTCGTCTTATGCCGCCTACGCCAATGCGGGTTACAAGCCGGAGATGTTCGACGAGAAGTTGGAGCTGTCGGCCGGCCTTCGATACACCTATGACGAGAAATCCGAGGATACGAACCGGCTTCTCAACGGCTCAACCCAGGGGCGCCAGATCGCATCCCAGAGTTGGGACAATATCGGCTGGAGTGCGTCGCTGAACTATCAATGGACCGACGACGTGATGACCTATGTCCGGGGCTCTTCGGCATATCGGTCGGGCGGCTTCAATCCCACGACGATCGGCGCGCCGGCTTTCGACCCGGAAACCGCCATAACGGTCGAAGCCGGATTCAAGACGGAATGGTTCGACCGCCGCTTCCGCCTGAACGGCGCCGGCTTCAAGACCTTCTATGACAGCCTGCAGATCAATCAGCGCGACGCGCAAAAAGCGCTCAGCATCATCGTCAACGCCGGAACGGCGACCTATACCGGCTTTGAGCTGGAGGGCGAGGCTATCCTGGGATACGGGTTTCAGCTCAACGGAACGGTGGGTTATGTCGACCCCGAATACCAGACCTATCTGTTCAAGGATGCGAGCGGCAACCCGGTCAATATCGCCAGCTTGGCGCGATTCCCGCTGGTTTCGAAATGGACCTACAATATCGGCGGGCAGTACAAGTCGCCTGAGACGGGCGTCGGCGTGTTCACCGGCGTGATCAACTACGCTTATCAGAGCTCGCATTATTTCCAGCCGGTCGATTCGCTGGCGCCCAATAATGCCGCCAATCCATCAGGACCCTCCGAAAATATGAGAGCCAGTCTGACTCTGTCGGACATGCCGATCCCCACGGGATCGCTGAAGAACGTGCGCATCCAGGCTTATGTGGATAATCTGCTGGATCATCGCTTTAAGCTTTTGTTCGTCGATTTCAGCTCATACGGCGCGGCATCGTTCAACCGGCCACGCTCCTACGGCGTGCGTTTCTATGCGGATTACTAACCCGAACGAGGAGGTTCCGCAGGAGCGAAACCTCCAATGAACAACCACACCAAGGAGAAAGAGTGACAATGGCCGGTTCCCATATGAGCGCGGCGAAGGTCCGCGAACAGCTCGACCATCCGATTATCGATGCCGACGGGCATTTCGTCGAAATCGGACCGATCCTGGACGACGAGCTTGCGGCCTATTTAGAGGAAGCCGGCGGCAAGGAATTACGCGATCGCTATCTCGCCAGCGCTTCGCGCCCGTTCAACACCGCCAATGTCCTGTCCGACCGTGACGACCCCATCGTGCAGCAGGAATGGAAGGCGATGCCGTCCTGGTGGGGATGGCAGACCAAGAATGTGCTCGACCGTGCCACGTCGCACCTGCCCAAGCTGCTCTATAATCGCCTCGACGAGATGGGGATCGACTTTACGCTTATGTACCCATCGGCGGTGCTAGGCCTGATCCACACGGACGGCGAAATGGGCGCCGCCTTGGCGCGCGGCGCGAACCGTTATCTCGCCAGCATCTTCAAGCCCTATCGCGACCGGATCGCCGTCGGTGCCATCATCCCGATGAGCACGCCAGAACTCGCTATCGCCGAACTGGAATATGCCGTCAAGGAACTGGGCGCTAAGACGGCGGTGTTCGCCGGCTTCGCCCGCCGCTCGCTGGGCGACAAGCCGGCCAACGGCCCGCAGGCGATCCGCGCCGATCATTTCGGCATCGACAGTCCCTATGACTACGACCCGTTCTGGGCGAAATGCGTCGAGTTGGGCGTCGCTCCGGTCAGCCATAGCTCGCACATGCATCTGCGCGTATCGCGCTCACCCTCCAATTATGTCTACAACCATATCGGCTGCCTGGGCACGTCACATGAATCGTTGGCCAAGTCGCTGTTCATGGGCGGCGTGACGCGGCGCTTTCCGGACCTGCGTGTCGGTTTCCTGGAAGGCGGCGTGGCCTGGGCCTGCGCGCTCTATGCCGACCTGCTCGGCCATTGGAGCAAGCGCAACGCCAAATCGATCCTGGAGCTCGATCCCGATCGTCTCGATGTCGACAAACTGATGGGCTACGTCAAAGACTTTGGAGACGACCAGATGGTGGGGCAACTCGACCGGCTGCACAATTTCTTCTCGCAGCCGGCCGCCAGGCCCAAGCAGCTCGACGAATTCTCCCGCGCCTTGATCAAGCGGGCCGAGGATATCCGAGACCTGTTCGTGCCCAGCTTCTATTTCGGCTGTGAGGCCGACGATCCGCTGGTCAAGTGGGCGTTCGCCGACGACGTCAACCCGATGGGCGCCAAATTGCGCGCCATGATCGGCTCCGACATCTCGCATTGGGATGTCCCCGACATGACCGAGCCGGTCGAGGAAGCGTGGGAGATGGTCGAACACGGCAAGCTCACCGAAGACAACTTCAAGGATTTCACCTTCACCAACCCGCTACGCCTGCATGCAGGGGCGAATCCGAAATTCTTCGAAGGAACGATCTGCGAAGCCGCGGCCGCTAAGGCAGTCGCTGCCGGCCTCGACTGAACCGACACGCAACCCAAAAAGAGAGACACATCATGGGAAGAGAAAATGTGAAGCCGTTGCGTTCGGTGCTGTTTTGTCCGGGCGACAATGAGGAAGCGGTCCGAAAGTGCTATGCCGCCGGGGCCGACGCGATCATGATTGATCTGGAGGAACCACGGACGCCCTTCACCGAGCCGCAGCGCGAGGCGGCCCGGGAGAATGTCGCCAAGATACTCGCATCGTTTCCGGATAAAGGCGGGCCGCAGATTTTCGCGCGCGTGCAGCCGCCGGAGACCGGCCAGACGATGAAGGACCTGCGCGCCGTCATCGGGCCGAAGGTCACCGGCATCCTGCAGCCCAAGATTTACAGCCCGGCCGACGTCGCCGGCCTTGATGCAATCCTGAACTGCGTGGAGGCCGAGGCCGGCCTGCCGATCGGCCATACGGCGATCTATCCGATCCTGGAGACTGCCCAGGCGCTGCGGCTGGCTTATGAAATCGCCATGGCGTCGCCACGCGTCGCCTATATGGGCGGCGCGATCTCGCGCTTCGGCGACATCCATCAGGCTGTCGGCTTCCGCTGCACGCCCGATGCGCGCGAGACGCTGTATCTGCGCTCCAAGGTGCTGATCGACGCGAAGGCAGCCGGCATTCGCTACCCGATCAGCGGCATGTGGACTGGGCGCCTGGATGACGACGAAGGCTTACGCGCCTGGTGCACGGAACTGCGCAATATCGGCTATTTCGGCATGATGCTGGGCAACCCGCTGCTGCTTCGCATCGTCCATGAGGTCTTCTCACCGACCAAAGAAGAACTGACCTATTGGAGCGAGCTGGATGCGCTCGCCACCGAGGCCGAAAAGAAGGGCACGCAGGTCATCCACGGCACGCTCAACCAGGGCGAGGCGCATATCGTCCATACCGCCCATGTCGGCTCAGCCCGCAAGAACCTGGCCTGGGCGCGCGAACTCGGCGTAATCTAAGCCGAATTGAACCAACCGGGGCCAAGCCTTGCGCTCGGTCCCGGACGTGGGCGTTTAGGGGGAATGCGATGACCGACGCGACCCTGCCTATCGGTTGGCGCTATCGCCTCGGCGGCTTCGTCGTTCTCACTGTGCTTTCTTTCAACATGCTGTTGATCAGCGCCATCTCCCCTGTCCTGCCGACTATCGCGGCTCATTTCGGCGCCGGTGACGGAGCGGCGCTGAAGGCGCAGATGATCATCACCTTCTCGGGCGTCGGCATCATGGTCGGCGGACCGATCGCCGGCTGGCTGGGCGACCGCATCGGCCTGCGCCGGATGCTGCTTCTGTCCTTGGCCGCGTATGGCTTGCTGGGATCGGCCGGCCTATATCTGGAAAGCGCTACCGTCCTTTTGGCCTCGCGCTTCCTTCAAGGTATGGCGACAGCAGGCATCGGCGCGGCCTCGGTCGCGATGCTGGGCAACAGCTTCAGCGGCGGCGCACGATCGCGCCTTCTCGGTTATCAGCACGCCCTGCTCGCCGTCGCTGGCGCGATCACCCTGCTGGTTGCCGGAGAGGTGGCAAAATTGGGCGGTTGGCGAGCACCTTTCGCGCTCTATCTGACCTCATTTCTGATGATCGGCGTCGTTCTGATCGCGCGCTTCCCCGAAGGGCGCAAAGCCGCCAAACAGGCTGGCACGGCCGCGCGACCAACCATCGACCTGCTGCCGATGTGGCGGACCTTTCTCATGATCGTGGCGCTCTATGTGGCGGCCTATATGTTTTTCCTGCAGCTACCCTTCGTGATGGCAGGCGACGGCATCACGAATCCAGCTGTCCGATCGCGCGTGCTGACCGCTATAACGGTCATGATGGTAGTAGGGGGCACCCTGTACGGGCATGCGATGATCGGCATCGGCGCCAAATGGACCCTCGTTGCGATCCTCGGCCTGATGGGCGCGGCCTGTCTGCTGGTCGGGGTTTCCCATGGCGTCGTCATGTCGGCCGTCGCCTGCGGTCTGGCCGGGCTGGGCGGCGGCGGCCTCGGGGCCTATGTCGCCGACATGGTCCTATGGCAGGCACCGGTCGAGCTGCGCGGCCGAGCCACGGGGTTCCTCTATATGTCGATGTATGTAGGCGACTTCATGAACCCGTGGATCGTGACGCCGATGCGCGGCGCGATCGGCAATCACGAAGCCTTCGCGGTCGTCGGCATTTTGCTGGTAGCGGGTGCCGTGGCACGTTGGATCATCGGCAGCGGAGGGCGGTCGCAGACTGCCATCGCCCTAAACAGGCTCGAGGCTTAAGCCTCGCAATCGTTGTTGACGTGGCGCGACGCCAGATAAAAATGCAGGGCCGACCACGGGTAGAAGATCGCTGCCACGATCAGTGCCCAGCGCAGCCCGCCGGCCGTGCCTAGGTTGGCGCCGAACAGGTCGGACAGGGCCCCGATAACCGGCGGGGCAATGCCGTGACCGATCAGGTTGGCCGCGAAGGTGACGAACATCCCGAGAAGAGCGCGCATCGCCAGCGGCGCCAACGCCTGGGTTAGCGACATCGCTGCGGGTATCCAGGCATTATTGATCGCGGCCGGCACCATCAGACAAGCAAAGCAGAGATAAAAATTCTCGCTAATCATCGCGAAAATATAGAAGGGGAATGAGATCAGCATCGAGCACGCCGGCAGGATCATGAAATATTTCCTGTCGCGCTTGCCGAACCGGTCCGCAAGAAAGCCGCCGGCCAATGTTCCGCCCATGCCGGTCAATCCGACCATAATGCCCCAGGACGGCCCGATCTGACCGGCAGTCAGATTATAGGTGCGCTGAAGATATGGCAGAAACCAGACCATTCCGCCCACCGTTGAGAAGGACGCAAACGAGGCCGCGAGTAGCAGATGCACAACGGTCTTTTTCTTTGTCACCGTCCGGAATACCTGTCCGATCGGCAGCGCCTGTTCCAGTTTGACATATTTCCCGTCGGCCAAGCCGCGCGGCGGCTCTTTCATCGTAAACCTGATGATCAGCGCCACAAGCAGGCCCGGTAGGCCGACGACCAGCAGGGCCGCGCGCCATCCGTAATGGTCCGCGATCACGCCGCCGAGAGACAGGCCGATGAGGGAGCCGATCGGCAGGCCGATGAGATAGATCGCCATCGCGCGAGCGCGTTCGGTCGGACCGAAATAGTCGGAGACCATCGTCATCGTGCAGGGGCCGAACGTGCCCTCGCCGACGCCGACCCCAGCCCGGCATAGCAGCAATTGCCAATAATTCTGGCAGACGCCACACAGCGCGGTAGCAACGCTCCATAGCGCTAGCCCGCCCGCGATGATCTTCGTACGGACGGCACCGCCATCGATGAAGCGCGCCGTCGGGATGCCGATCGAAGTATAGAACAAGGCAAAGGCGAAGCCGGTCATAAGACCGAGTTGCGCGTCCGACAGATGGAATTCCACCTTGATGGACTGCTGCAGGACATTGATGATGTTGCGGTCGATCGAGTTCAGGAAATAGGCGATGAACATCATGAACACGACGTATTTGCGGTGCCGCCTCCAATCGAACGATGCGGTGACGGACGTCATGGGAGGATTACCGCCGGCAGCGAACGCGTCGAGGGTTTCCGGCATTTCGTTCGGTGGCGTCACAGAATCCTCCCAATGACTTGCCAGGGGCGACGTGTCGCCAATGACGGCGCCTCGGGTTCTTGTTCCGGACCTAACCGGCTGATTCCTCAAGGCCCGGCACCCTACCTCGGCGAGGCAGCGCCTGTCTCCAGCTGTCTATCCAATTGGCCCAAGAACCGCGGACATGGAACCTTCCGTGTTTGACGATAGTCTCTTCTTCACGCCGCTGAAATAAGATAACCAAGCAATTGGTTGGCTCAGCACGAACTGGGCATCCAGGGAGGAAGGCAGGATGGCTTACGACGATATCGTCGTTGGTGGCGGGAGCGCAGGCGCCGTGCTGGCCGCCAGGCTCAGCGAGGATTCGAACCGCAGGGTGCTGCTGATCGAGGCCGGACCGGATCATCCGGCGGTTGACGAGAGCGACCGTCTAACCAATCCGATGGCCTTCGCCCAATCGCTTAAGGCCTGGGGCCTCAAAGCCAGACTCGCTGGGGATCGGCCATTCGACTATCCCCAGGGCAGACTGCTGGGCGGTGGTTCGGGCGTGAACGGCGCGCTCGCCTTGCGCGGAGCGCCCGAGGATTACGATCTTTGGAGCCGCGAAGGTGCACCGGATTGGAGTTGGGAGACATTGCTTCCCTATTTCAGGCGGCTCGAAAGCGACGCGGATTTCGGTGCACCGCTGCATGGTACGGATGGCCCCCTGCCGGTGGTACGCTGGCGTCAAGACGAGTTGCTGCCATTGCAGCATGCCTTCCTGGGTGCGGCTGAGCGCCACGGTTTTTCCTGGACCGCCGATCACAACCATCCCACGTCGACCGGCATCGGTCCGCTGCCCATGAATCGGCGCGGCAGCGTCCGCATATCGACCGCGCTAAGCTATCTGCCGCCAATACGGCGCCCACCCAATCTGGAGGTGTGGGCCGACAGCCAGGTTACGCGCGTCGTGATCGAACAGGGCCGGGCCCGTGAGGTCGAATTGCTGCGGGCCAGCAAGATCGAACGTGTTACGGGTGCACGGGTGACCCTATGCGCGGGGGCGCTCGCTAGCCCGATCCTACTGCAGCGTTCGGGCATTGGACCGGCTGAGTTGCTGCGCGAATTCGGCATACCCTGCGTAGTCGATAACCGGTTCGTCGGCGAGAATCTGATGGACCATCCGGGCACGCAGATTCTCGTGGCGCCCCGCGAACCAGGTATCTGCGACCCGACATTGCCAGCCTACCAACTCGCGATCCGCTGGACCTCGGCCGGGGGTTCGCCGAACGACATGCTGATCGGGCTGATGAATTATTGGAACACGAATTACGATCCCGCATTACGCGCAGCGGCGGGCATGGATCATGTGTTCGCCGTCACCTGTGGCGTGCATCAACCTTTTTCGCGCGGTCGTATCCGACTGAAGAGCGCCGATCCGGCGGTTTCGCCTGACATCGACCTCAATATGTTGAACGATTCCCGAGACGAGACACGCCTCCTGGAAGGGTTGCAGATGCTGTGGTCGCTGGTGCGCAGCGGTCCTATGAAGGAATTCGCGGACAAGATGCTCCTCATCGAGAAAGCCGCCTTCGCCGACGACGTTATGCTGCGTCACTATCTGCGAAGGTCCCTTACCGCCTGGTACCACGCGTCGGGAACCTGCAGGATGGGAACGGACGCCACCGCCGGCGCGGTCGTCGATCAGGATTTGCGGGTGCATGGGGTCGAGGGGCTTTTCGTCGCCGACGCGTCGGTAATCCCGGTGATCCCCAGGGCGCCGACCAACCTTACCGTGATCGCGATCGCCGAGCGGGCGGCGAACATATTGCGCGCGGCAGGGGCCCCGCATCAATTCCAAAGCCCACATGAATTCAAAGGGAGGACGGCGGCGTGAAAGATTTCGCCCGCGTTTTCATCGGCGGCCAATGGTGCAAGCCGTCGAGCGATGCCCGCCTCATCGTCCGTTCACCGGCAACCGGCGAGATCATTGGATCAACGCCGGAAGCGGCGAACGAAGATATCGATCGGGCGATAGCGGCGGCGAGAACGGCGTTCGATACCGGTCCCTGGCCGCGCATGCCCCTGGCGGAAAGGCTGAATATTTTGGGGCGAGTGCGCGACGATCTTGCCGGCAGGCTGGAGGAGCTGAACCTGCTCTCCACGCGAGAGAACGGCGTTGCCATCGCCGTGAATTCCGCCGGCTCAGCGCTTGCCGTTCTGGATTTCTATATCTCAGCCGCCGAACACTATGCGTTTGAGGAGCAGCGAAACGGCGTGTTCGGCAATCGCGGCACCGTAGTTCGGGAGCCGATTGGCGTGGTCGCGGCGGTGACGGCCTGGAATGGCCCGCTGCTTCAGCCGATGGGGAAACTGGCGCCGGCGCTGGTGACCGGCTGCACGGTCGTTCTGAAACCGGCGTCGGAAACCCCTCTGAGTAGCATGGCTTTGGCCGAGATATTCGAACGCGCCGGGCTGCCGCCGGGGGTGCTCAGCATCCTTCCCGCCGGCCGCGATATCGGCCGGCATCTCGTCGCCCATCCCGGCATCGACAAGGTTTCCTTCACCGGCAGCACAGCCGCCGGACGGGAGATCGCGCAAAGCTGCGGAGCATCCCTCAAGAAGGTCACGCTGGAACTCGGCGGCAAGTCAGCCGCCATCGTTCTCGACGATGCAAAGCTCGAACCGACATCGACTTTCATCGGTCTTGGATGCATGGCCTATAGCGGCCAGGCCTGCGCGGCCCTAACCAGAGCGCTTGTGCCCAGAGCACGGTACGGCGAATTCATCGACTGTCTTGGCAATGCAATCGCTAGATTGAAGGTCGGCGATCCGCTCGATCCCACCACAATCGTCGGCCCTCTGGTGGCGGAGCGGCAACTGCGCCGGGTCGAAGACTATATCGCGAGCGGCGTCGAACAGGGAGCTCGTATCGTACTCGGCGGCGGGCGCCCGGCCGAGTGGCCGGACGGCTGGTATATCCAACCCACCTTGTTCGCCGATGTCGATAATGGCATGCGCATCGCTCGCGAGGAGATATTCGGGCCTGTTCTCTGCGCGATTCCTTATGACACTGAAGCGGATGCGATCGAAATGGCGAACGACAATCCCTATGGCCTGTCGGGTGCGGTGTTCGGCGCCGATCTGGATCGCGTCGAGCGGGTTGCGCGCCGTCTGCGCACCGGCAGCGTTGGGCTGAATGCCATCGCGGGCGATGTCGGCTTGCCGTTCGGTGGCTTCAAGGCCTCGGGCATCGGTCGCGAATTCTCCATCGAAACACTCGATCATTTTACCGAAATGAAAGTGCTGTCGCGCAACGACGCTGCCAGTTTCGGCGCCCTGAAGCTAACCTGACGATCGAAGGCCTGAATAATAATGGCCAAGCATCATCTTCTCGCCTTTACCAACCCGGTCGCCGGCCGCGAGGCTGGCTCGAAAATCTGAGAGGCAAGTTAACTGCTGGCGTTTGCTCACAATTTTTTCTTAGCATATAAAATGCAAATTCGACGAGCGTGCGCCCAGCCTGTTGGCTCGTCACGATTTCACCGGGAATTGAATGTTGGTACGCTTCACAAACGTCGATGCCGAAACGTCGCATTTGAGTGTCTGTTCCGCACTATGCCGCAATCGCCCCGAGGAACGCAGCGTCAGCCGCGTCATGGGCGTGACGATCATGGCTTTGTTCTGGGGCGGCGTGGCATTTGCGGTCGCGGCCGCGATGGCGCTCATGGCCGCGCTTTGCTGGGCGATCTTCAGCGTCGTGATTCCCGATCGCCCGCTTCTGCTCGTCTGCCTGCTGTTGGGTGAACTGGCGAGATACCAGGCAGAGAGGCAACGGTTCTGATTCCTCTGGGCGCCTTCGGTCATGAACGCCGGTGCGCAGCAGAGCCAGCGGATTCACCGACGGCTCCTCCCCAAAAGCCTCAGACCCTCGGTTTGGTCTCGATCCTGCGTGTCTTACCCTTTGCGCGCTCGAACGCCTCAGCCGACAGGAATTGGGCGTAGCGTTCGCGCGCCATCGGCACCGGACCGTCGCCGTCGCACATCAGCGGTTCGGGTTCGTTGCGCTGGCGGTCCCATATGATCTTGTCCTGATCAAGCTGCTTGCAGATGTCGCGGATCAGCGCACGGGCCAGGCCGCCCATGGGCCCTTCGGCCTCGGCCTGCGGCTGGGTGAAGGCGAAACGGACATGGAGCTGGTCGCGCTCGACCGGCGTCACGGCGCTGACCAGGAGGGTCTCGGAAATCCCGGTGAAGCGCACACAGCCCTGCCCCGGGCTGGAATTCTGGCTAACGATGGCGCCGTCGACCTCGCCGCGCGGCGTACCCAGCTTGGCGCGGGCGACGGAGCGCATGCGGTGCCCCTCGATCACCGTCTCCGATTCCGGGAAGGCCGCAGTGCGATGGACATAGAAGAAATGGGCCATATCGAGCCCGTTATCGTGCATGTTCCCGATCGAGTTGAAGACGCGCCACTCGAATTTCTTATAGGCCGTCCATCCTGGCGAGCCGACTTCCGAATAGCTGTCGATCTCGAACAACTGCGCGACATTGTCCGGGTGATACCAGAGCCACACTAGCCCGTTGCGCTCCACCACCGGCCAGGCGCGGACGCAATTGTCGCGCTTCGCCTGCGGCGGGATCATCCGGGCATAAGGGATGCGCGTCACCGCGCCGTTTTCGTTGTACTGCCAGGCATGAAACGGGCATTCGAGATCGTTGCCGTTGACCCGGCCGCCATAGCCCATATGCGCGCCCAAATGGCGGCAATAGGCATCCAGCACCCGCGCCTGCCCGTCCTCGCCGCGCCACACTACCAAGTCGCGGGCGAAGTAGCGCACAGCCTTGACCTCGCCGATCGCAAGCTCGTCCGAATAGGAGACGGCGAACCAGCCGAACGGAAATCTGTCGTCCAGCTTGCGTTCGTCAGGCGACGGTCGATCGGGCACATCCGCTGTGCGCCACGCGATCAGGTCGTCGCCCTTCAGGCTTTCCAGCTTGGTCCATACGGCAGCGGGACTGGTGCGGGCGTCGTTCAATGCTTGATCCGGCATTGTGCGTTCCTCCTGTTATGTATAATGCATTATATATTTCTCGCGTCCGTGGTCAAGTCAGCGATCGGCCTTCATAGCTTCAGCAGCTTCTTCGCGTTCTCATAGAGGAACTTCGGCAGCACATTCTCGTTGAACGGCACCTGCCGCATATCGGTGAAGATCCGGTCGAGGCTGAGCCCCATCGGGAAATAGCCGGCATACATGACCTTGTCCGCGCCGCGTGTGTTGGCATAGCGAATGACCGACTTGGGATAATGCTTGGGCGCGAAGGCGCTCGTCGAGTAATAGAGGTGCGGATATTTCAGCATCAGCTTGACCGCGAGTTCGTCCCACGGCTCGGCGCCATGGCGCATGACGAATTTGAGTTCCGGGAAGAACCAGCATACCTCGTCCACCCGCTCGACCTTCTGCGGGTCCATTGGCACGCGCGGGCCAGGAACGCCGACATTCACGAAAATCGGCAGGTCGAGATCGATGCAGGCAGCATAGGTGACATACATCCGCTTGTCATCGATCGGCACCTGCGGATTGCAGCCGCAGGGGAAGACGCTGACCGCGCGCACATCATATTCCTTGGTCAGCCGCCGCAGCCGGCGCACTTCGTCCATGCCACCATTGGGGTCGATACCCACATCGAAGACGAAACGGTCGGAAAACCGGTCCCGCGCAATCTTGTGCATGTCGGAGAATTCGTTCACCCCGATCAGAGCGCGCTCGATATTGAAGCGATCCATCTGCTTGACCGCCCAGCCGACGGGATCGTCGCCGATCTCCGCGATATTGGGGATATCCTTGAACATATATTGCGCCGGGAATGCGAACTCGCGGCTTTCCTTGTCGCGATAGAGCGGCTTGAACGACTCGTAGGCGGCGTCGAGCCCTTTCGGGTCGGGCAATCCGAACATCAGGTCGATGACCTTGCCGCCATCCAGGTAAGACATGTTTTCTCCTTGGTTTCTTAGGTAGATGCCTTCAGCCGGCCGGCGTGTAGCCGCGCCGCAGTGCGGCCTTGTCGATCTTGCCGATGGCGCTGCGGACGAACGGTGTTTCGGTGAAGACGATCTCTGACGGAATCTTGTAGCCGGCGAGCTTCGTGCGGCCGAAGGCGAGCATTTCATCGGCGCTCAAGGTGAAGCCGGATTGCGGCACCACCGCCAGCACCGGCCGCTCGCCCCAGCGCTCATCGGCCACGCCGAAGGCTGCCACTTCGAGCACGCCGGGGAATTCCTGAAAGGCCCGCTCCAATTCGGCGCAATAGATGTTCTCGCCGCCCCGGATGATCACATCCTTCTTGCGGTCGACGATGGTGACGAAGCGGTCCCGGTCCAAATAACCGATATCGCCGGTCTTTAACCATCCGCCGCTGAATACCGCCGCGTTCGCCTCAGGCTGGTTCCAATAACCCGCCATATTGAGCGGACTGCGGACCCAAATCTCGCCGACCTCGCCGAACGGCAATTCATTGCCATGATCATCGACAATCCTAACGTCAGTGCCGGGCAAAATGCGGCCGGCGGCGCGGGGATTGGCCAGATATTCCGCACCGGTGCCCGAGGCAATCGCGCCGTTGGTTTCCGTCTGCCCGAAACCACCACCGGGCGCGGCCTTAGGGAAATGCTTCAGCAATTTCTCCAGCAGATTGGGCGGCGTCGCCTGGCCGCCGATACCGACATTGGTGACCGAGTTGATATCCGCGCCGGCGAATTCCGGGCAATTCATGACATCCCAGAAGATCGAGGGCGGCCCTTGGAACATCGTGATCCGCTCCCGGGCTATCAGCGCCAGCGCCTCCGCCGGATCCCAGCGGTCCATCATCACGATCTTGCCGCCATTGATCAGCGCACCCATCAGCATCGCCGATACGCCGCTGACATGGAATAGCGGGAAGATCGCCAACGACGCCATCTGCGGCGCGGCAGCAGTCAGCGCCTGCGGCTCCAGCCCCATTTGCTTCGCCGCGCTGGTCAGATAGGCCGTCCCATTATGGCGCATGCCGAACAGGAAGGTGGCGACGCCGCGATGGTTCAGGACCGCGCCCTTGGGACGGCCGGTCGTGCCCGAGGTGAACATGATGACGGCGGCATCGCCCGGTTCGGCGGCCGTAGGCAGGACCGGCGCCGGGGACAGGTCGACCGCGCCACCGTCCGGCTCCCGGAAATCGCCCGTCTCGTCGGCGACGATGATCGGCGCCTGGAACCCTGTGGCTGCCCCGTCGGCCCTGCGCCGATCCGCGATCAGCAGGGCGCATTCGGTGTCGTGGAGGGCGTGGACGATTTCATCCGCGGTCCCCCGGCTGTTAACGAGGCTTGCCGTTGCGCCCGTCAGCTGGATGGCGAGGAAGGCAATGACCCACTCCGGCGAGTTGCGCATCGCGATAGCAATGCGCATGCCCAGCCCAGCGCCGTAGGCGTCGCGCAGCCGGTTTGCCAGAGCCGCCGCGCGTCCCAGCGTCTCGCCGTAGCTGAGGCGGCGCTGGCCGCTGACGAGGAAGGTACGGTCGCCATAATCCCGCGCCTCCACGATCATATGGCTCAGATTCTTCGGAAGGTTCTTATAGATCTTGAGCGGGACGCCATCGATCGTCCGCTCCACCAGTTCGAACGGCTGGCCCGGCGCGGACAAATAGGATCTGATCTCGTCAATCTCGATCAGCACGGACATGCAGATTCCCCTTCGTGTCCCTGTTCGGGATCTGGCTTAAATTCCATAACGCATTATAATTAATACGTCGAGCCCTACGTGGCGGCCATTTCAATCGGCAGTTGCCGACAGATCGGACATCCGGTCGCGCAGATTCTGCCGTTCGGTATCGGAACAGATGCCGGCAAGCAGCAGCAGCAGGCCCATCTCGATTTCCTGCCTCAACCGGTCCTCGGTACCGCGCTCCATCAGTCGGTGCTGCAACGAGCCCGACACGCTGTGCGCCAAGTGACGCGCAAGACTGGCGCTCGACGCCGTAAGCGATAGCGCCCCATGCTCCTGAAGCCGCTTCAGCGGCAGCTCGAACATGCGATAACTGAACTCAAGCGCCAGGCGCTGGCTGTCCGCGCTTTCCTGAGCCACCAGGGTCACGATCATACGCCGGTAAAAATGGCGGTTGCGATAATAGACACGCGCCAGCTTGCGCGACAGATCCCCTATCCAATCAGCCAGGCTAAGGCTAGAAAGCGGGTCCATATCCGTGACTTGATCGAAGATGTCTTCGCGCACGACCTCCAGCAGGATGCTCGATTTCGAGCCGAACAGATTATAGGGCGTCACAAGACTGACCCCGGCTTTCGCCGCTAACGTCGGCATCGAGAAATCCCGATCCTTGCCATCGAGGATCAGACTGCGCGCCGCATCCAGGATCGCCCGCCGCCGCGCATTCTTCTGAAGCTCTCTTGTGCTCATCGTTTCGGTTGCCCTATAGGTCGTCGAGCAATAAACTATAATGCCTTATGGTTTTCGGGAAGGGCTTCTATGAGCGACTTGAATTCGTTCCGGGGGGAAGTTCGGGGATGGCTCGCGGAAAACTGCCCGCCCGAAAAGCGCGGCCCGATGCGCGAGGACGATCATTGCTTCGGCGGGCGCAACTGGCAATTCAAGAACGAGGCGCAGCGCGTCTGGCTCGATCGCATGGCGCGCCGCGGCTGGACCGCGCCGGAATGGCCAACCGGGTATGGCGGCGGCGGCCTGACCGGAGCCGAGGCCGCGATCCTGCGCGAAGAGATGACACGGATCGAAGCGCACCCGCCGCTGACCAGCCTCGGCATCTGGATGCTAGGGCCGGCGCTGCTGCGGTTCGGCGCCGAAGAGCAGAAGCGGAAATACCTACCTGGAATCGTGCGCGGCGAAATCTGGTGGGCCCAGGGTTATTCCGAACCCAACGCCGGATCGGACCTGGTCAGCCTGCAGACCCGCGCCGAGCTGGTTGGCGACGAATTCATCGTCAACGGCCAGAAGATCTGGACATCCTATGGTCATAAGGCGGATTGCCTCTTCGGGCTCGTGCGTACCGAGCCGGACAGACCGCGTCATGAGGGTCTGAGTTTCCTGCTGATCGACCTGCGCACGCCCGGCGTGGCCGCGTCGCCTCTCAGGCTCATCTCCGGCAGTGAACATTTTTCCCAGATTTTCTTCGACGACGTGCATGTGCCGAAGGAAAATCTGGTCGGCACCCGCGGGCGCGGCTGGGATGTCGCCAAATATCTGCTGTTGTTCGAGCGTCAGATGATAGGCGGCATGAAGGCGGGCGAGACAATCAGGCTCTCCGAATTCGCGCTCAAGCATCTAGGCCAAGAGGCCTTGCGTGCCGAGCCGCTGCTACGAGCGCGCGTCGCCGAGTTCGATCTTGAAATGGCCGCCTTCGAGACGCTCGTCGAACGCTATGGTGAGGAGGCAACCGCCGGCGTCGCGCTCGGTGCGAAATCCTCCATGCTGAAATATTTCGGCACCGAGCTGAACGTGAAGCGCCACGAGCTGATGCTGTCGATCCTGGGCACTGCCGGGCTTAATCTCGATGGTGGCGACGCCAAGACCGCGCTCGACTGGCTGGGTGCTCTCGCGAACCGCATCGGCGGCGGCACCTCGGAAATTCAACTGAACGTCGTCGCCAAGCGCGTTCTCGAACTGCCCGGCTCTTAAATCATCAGGAGCGATCCCATGTCCTATCTACTCGATGATGACAGCAAGATGCTGCGCGAGTCCGCCGAGAGGTTCTTCGCGGGATTGGAATCGCCGAAGCTTCTGCGGCAACGGCGAAACGCCCGTGACCTATCCGGTGAGGCCTGCGTCGCATGGGATGGGATGGTCGAGTTAGGCTTTGCCGGCATCCTGATCCCGGAAGAATTCGGCGGCGTCGGATTGAGTGGCCGCGCAGGCATCCAGATATCCGAAATGATGGGCCGCACGCTGGCGACTGGCCCATTTCTGTCGAGCGCGGTCATGGCGGCGACCGCGCTTTCTCGCGGAAATAACCGGCTCCTCAAGACCGAGCTTCTGCCCGCGATCGCAGCCGGCACCGTTGTGGCTCTCGCTGCCGAGGAAACGGCGCGTCACCACCCGTATTCAATCAGCGCCGCCGCAAGGCCCGAGGCCGGCGGCTTTCGCATTTCCGGCCGCAAGATCGCCGTGATCGACGGCAATACGGCCGAAAAGCTGATTGTCGTCGCCCGCATCGAGAATACCGATCGCCTCATCATGTTGACGGTCGATGCCGACGCCGTGGGCGTCGCGATCAGCGCACGGATGGGTTTGGACAGTCATCCGCAGGTCGAGATCACATTCGACGATGTTCGCACTGCGGAGGCCGATCTCATCTGCGACCCGGGCGAGACGCGGCCATTGCTCGACCGGGTGTATGACGCCGGCCGGCTCCATCTCGCCGCGGAAATGCTGGGGGCGGCGCAGGAAGCGTTCGACCGGACGATCGAGTATCTGAAAACCCGCGTGCAGTTCGGGCGGAAGATCGGCGAATTCCAGGCGCTGCAGCACCGCGCGGCGATCCTGTTCGGCGAGCTGGAGATTGCGCGCTCGACCGTCCTC
Source organism: Rhodospirillales bacterium (assembly GCA_028291345.1). Lineage (GTDB taxonomy): Bacteria > Pseudomonadota > Alphaproteobacteria > BOG-932 > Roseiterribacteraceae > BOG-932. Next base: position 26,452 of record JAQGIF010000177.1, read on the forward strand.
AAGGCATCCGCTACGCAAAGCGCCGACTCAATCAGCCTGGCAAAGGCCAGAGTCAGCGAAATCGCCAAGCATGTGGCCGGCGAAGCCGTGCAGATGCATGGCGGCATCGGCGTCACCGACGATTTCGACATCGGCTTTTTCCTGAAACGCATCCGAGCAGCATCGGAACTGCTGGGCGACAGCGCGTTCCATGCCGAACGCTATGCCGGTCTGCAAGGTCTGTAGGTCACTGGGCCAGCGGATCGGGAGGCAACTTGGAATTTCACTAGTTTCGCCTCCGCGCGTTCGATGCAGGCTCGCGACCGGAGCAATGCCATAATCGGCCTATAGGCCGCGCCCCTTCCAGCCGGTTTGGGATCGTCGATCCGACCATCGTGCCCGGCCGACGCCAAAAGCTCGATCGGATTACGTTATTTCAACCTGCGTCTCGCTCTCAGGAATTCTTGCTTCCACCCTTATTTATCGGCTTGGCAACTCAAGACACTGTAAAACCCTCCCCGTTCGGTAACGCTATAGTTCTTCGCGAAGGCCGCCCTGAAATCGTCTGAAAACAAGGGCTGTTTCGTGTAGGGCGTCACAAGCGAGAAGGGTACGCCGTTCGGCAAAATCCATGCAGGCACCGCGCAGCCCTCGATAAAGCGCAGCGCATAGGATTCGCTGATCCCGCCCTCGCGCAAATCCATCCAGGCAGGGACGGCGATATGCAGCATGCCGTTATGCATCACCTGAAGCGGCGCGAAATAGGTGTCCTCGTAAGACGCATCGTCGGCGACCCCCGTTTCGGCGTTCGGATGAGCCGATAGCAGCGCGATGAATTCGGTCCGCTTCTCTTTCATGATCGCGTCATAGGGAAATGCATTCCGCACCATCTGGACCATCAGCAGCCAACTGCCGGCATTGCAGGCGAAGACGATCAGAAAGGTGGTTGCCATCAAGCCTAGCTCGGTGCCGAAAGCCTCCCTTTGGCGCGACGGAGCGGCCAATGTTCTGACCGTCAGATAAAAAAACGACGGCGCCAAGGGCAGCAGATAGTTGGGTAGCGCGCCGACCTTGCTGCCGAGAACGACGACCATGAGCGTGGCGGTACCGAGCCCGCCGGCAAACCAAAAATCGCCCTTCACAAGGATCGGGCGGCGCCATAGAAAAACGACCAGCGGGGGCGCGGCCAAAGCGGCGGCGATCTCGAGGTTTTCGACGATTGCCATGAGCGAAATCCCATGTCCTGCGGCAAGAGGCAGATATTTTGTGTAGAGCAGCACGACGCTCGAATCGGCGAGCGCCGGCGCGCCAAACGCCGCCATGGCTGCCAGCCCGCCGATCCCCAGCAACTTCAATCCTTCTCGGCCATTCTTGGCCCGCGCCAAAATTAGAAGCCCAACCGGAAGCGTGTAGAGCATCGCATGGATTTTAAGATCGACCGCCAAGCCGGTTAGCAAGCCTACCAGCAACATAGCCAACCCCGGTTTTCGTC
>JAQGIF010000199.1 GCA_028291345.1 Rhodospirillales bacterium
GTGGCGACGTTGGAGGCGAGCGGGCAGACGCAGCTGTCGCGTCCCGACCCCGACGCGCGGCTGCTGTCGAAGAACGGCCAGAGCGTGTCCGGCTACACCGGGCAGATCGCGGTGGACGCCAAGCACACGCTGATCGTTGCGTGCGCGGCGGTCAACGACGGCAACGACACCGGCCAGCGGCGCGCGATGGCGTGTGCTGCGGTCGGTGCGGACAAGCTGCAGGCGGGTGGCCGATTGCGGCGAGGCTGGTCGCTTGGCTGGCCACGCGGTGCTTTTTAGGCGCGATGTCGCTGCTGGCCACGGTCAGGGCACCCGTGGCAGCCCGCCGCAGCGGCTTGTGCCGCAAAGCGAGCGGATTTTTGACGATCCATGCAGCCCCGCTGGGCGGCCGCACCAAGGCGTGCGCCGCAACCGGATTCGCGACCTAACGGCGGAAAGGGATTCGTGCTCAGCCTCGTAGCACTTTCCACCAGCCGGCGCGGTGCGCCGAATTTGATGGATTACGCTGCCCTCACCCACCCTACGTTTCAATCAGCTAACGATCAGCTTCTCCAGCGTCTCCAGGTGATCGGCCTCATTAGCCGGCTTGTCCCAGCGAATGCGGTGGACGCGGGGGAAGCGCATGGCGACGCCGGACTTATGCCGGGTCGAGGGATGAACGCTGTCGAAGGCGAGTTCCATCACCAGTTCCTGCTCCACCTCGCGCACTGGGCCGAAGCGGTTGGTGGTGTGGGCGCGGACCCAGCGGTCGATGCGCAGTAGCTCCTCGTCGGTGAAGCCGGAATAGGCCTTGCCGACCGGCACCAGTTCCAGGCCCCCCTGTTCCGCCGGGCGCCAGCAGCCGAACGTATAATCGGAATAGAAGCTCGACCGTTTGCCGTGGCCGCGCTGGGCATACATCATGACGCAATCGAGTGTCAGCGCCCCGCGCTTCCATTTGAACCAGGGGCCCTTGGGCCGGCCGGGCACGTAGGTACTGTCACCGCGTTTCAGCATCAGACCCTCGATGCCGTTCTCACGTGAGGCCTCGCGCATGGCGGTCAGTTCGGCCCAATCGGTAAACGGCACCATCGGCGACAAATCCATTCGGTCGGGATGCATCCGCGCGTACCAGGCCTCGAGGCGCGCCCTGCGCTCATCGAAACTCAAGCGCCGTAAGTCTTCGCCATTGTCGGCCAATATATCGTAAAGGCGGACGAAGGCCGGATATTGCGACAGCATCTTGGCCGTGACGATCTTGCGGTTCAGCCGCTGCTGCAGCTCGTTGAAGGGCATAACCTCGCCGTCGCGCAGTACCAGCATCTCGCCATCCAGCACCGCGTCGAAATTCATCAGGCCGACGATCTCAGGGAATACGCGCGTCACCTCGTCGCCGGAGCGCGAATAGATCCGCCGTTCGAATGTGCCCAATTCACGTGCCTTGCCGACAAGCTGAACGCGAATGCCGTCCCACTTCCATTCGGCGCGATAGTCGGCGGCGTTCAAAGCCGCGATATCCGCCGCTTCAAGCGGGTTGGCCAGCATCAGCGGACGAAATGCGGCGTGGTGGTCCGGGTCGGGGCGCTCCCCCGTTCCCTCCAGCCACTCGAACAGCTCGGCATAAGGCGGCTCCAGCCCGTGCCAGACTTCCTCGATTTCGTTGACGTCCTTGCCTGCCCATTCGGCCAGGGCGGTTTTGGCCATACGCGCGGATACGCCGATGCGCATCCCGCCGGTGATCAGCTTCAACAGCGCGAAACGCTGATCGGCGCTGCAGGCATCCAGCCAGGCCTCGACGATGGCGGGCGTCTCGCTGCGCTTCGCGCCGGTGATATCGGCAACCACCTCGCCCAAAGTCGGCGGGGCGCGGTTCGTGGGCTTCGGCGGCCAGATCAGGGCGATGGTCTCGGCGAAGTCGCCGACATAATCGTAGGACCAGCCCAACAAGTCGGCATCGACACGGGTACGCGCCAGTTCGCGGATCATCGCCGGCTTGGCGGTTGGCAAATCCAGGTTGCCGGTCAGTGCCGCCAGCGCCCATCCGCGATCCGGGTCCTGGGTGGTGGCGAAATACTGACCGAGCAGCCGCAGCTTACCGTTGCGCGACGGCATGAAGACAAGCGCATCAATCAGGCGGGAAAACGGAATCATGAAATGGCGGGCACTCGTCCTCACTCACGATTAATCATGGATCGCCAACAGAACATGGCAAACCGTGGAAGAGATCAGATGGTCATTGCTGGACGGCTAGGCGAGTCCCGTTCTTTACGAATCCTCCGACTCGCGGCGGGCCGCCCCGGTCAGCCGCTCGAACAGGGTGAAACTGCGCTTTGGTTCCGGGGCTGGGGCAAAGCCGCCGGACCGTATTTGAATGCCGTTATTAACCGCCAGGCCCAGCGGCGGCTCTAGCCTCGCCGCGACTGTTGCAAGGGTAGCCGTCTCTTCGGCGCTCGGCTCCGATTTGGCGAGAGCCTCGGCGGCCGCTGCGGACGGTATGATGAAATCCTCCATCGCCGCCGGGCTTGCCCCCAGTCCCCCAAGTGCGCCGGAGCGGCCCGCCATGCCATCGCCACCGCCACGGATGACTTCGAGCACCGGCGGACCCTGAGTCTGGATCGTCGCGGGGACATCCATGCCGGTCGCGACGACGGAAACACGCAGCCGGCCTTCCATCGTCGGATCGAAGGTCGAGCCGAAGATCACGTTCGCGTCGGGATCGACCTCGGCACGCACGCGATTAACCACCTCATCGACCTCGAACAAGGCCAGATCGGGACCGGCGGTGATGTTGATCAGCATGGCGCGGGCACCCTTCAGCGACACCTCGTCCAGCAGCGGATTGGAGATCGCGGCCTCGGCGGCATGGATCGCGCGACCCTCACCCGAGCCCTCGCCGGTGCCCATCATCGCCTTGCCCATCTCGCTCATCACCGTGCGGATATCGGCGAAATCGAGATTGATCAGGCCGGGCATAACGATCAGGTCGGTGACGCCGCGCACGCCGGAATGCAGCACCTCGTCGGCCATCTTGAAGGCGTCGGCGAAGGTCGTCCGCTCGTTGGCAATGCGGAACAGATTCTGGTTCGGTATGACAATCAGCGTGTCGACATGCTGCTGCAATTCCTTGATGCCGGCCTCAGCCGTCTTCATCCGGTGCGCGCCTTCGAACTGAAAGGGCTTGGTCACCACGCCGACCGTGAGGATATTATGCTCCCGCGCCGCCCGGGCGATGATCGGCGCCGCCCCCGTCCCGGTGCCGCCGCCCATGCCGGCAGTGATGAACACCATGTTCGAACCCTCGATAAAACCGAGCACCTCGCCCAAGGCCTCTTCCGCCGCGGCGCGCCCCACATCAGGGCGCGATCCCGCTCCCAAGCCGCGGGTGATGTTGAGGCCAAGCTGGATCCGCCGCTCCGCCGCCGAGTGGCTGAGCGCCTGGGCGTCGGTGTTGCAGACCAGGAATTCGACCCCTTCCAGATTGGACCGGATCATGTTGCTGACGGCATTGCCGCCGGCGCCGCCGACGCCAATGACGGTAATGCGGGGGTTTTGAGTCATAGCTTCGCCCATAATCATTCGTCCGCGCCGCTGTCTAGCGACCGCGACATTGATGGTTTACCGGTCTCGAAACGCGATCAATACAGGCTATGCGGCGAAAATCCTATCCACAGGAGTAACTGGCGATCAGTCTTCATCATCCTCGTAACCGACCAGCGCCAGAGCCCGCGCGCGCTTGCCCATCAAGCCGGCGGCATGGATCAGCGCCTCCTCCCGGCCATGCGTCACCCAGATTTCGGAGGCCGCGACCCCATCGATGGTCTGCAAGAGCTCATCCCAATCGGCATGGTCGGAGATGACGAGCGGCAGTTCGACCCCGCGTTGCCGCGCCCGCTGGCGCACGCGCATCCAGCCGGAGGCGACGGCGGTGATCGGATCGGGCAGCCGGCGCGACCAGCGGTCGGCGCTAGCAGCCGGCGGCGACAACACGATCTGCCCCCTGAGTTCGTCCTTCGATGCCTCCGATGCGAGCCTGAGATCGCCAAGTTCGACGCCGAGTTGCTGATACAGGGCGCATAAAGCCGCTAGCGCTCCATGGATATAGATCGGCTGGTCATAGCCGGAGCGCCTCAGCAGCGCGATCACGCGCTGGCATTTGCCCAGCGCATAGACACCGATCAGATGGGCGCGCTCGGGGAACAGCGTCAGCGACCGCAGCACCTTGTCGATCTCGCCGCTATCCGGCGGATGATGGAACACCGGTAGGCCGAATGTCGCCTCGGTGACGAAGACATCGCAGGGCACCACCTCGAACGGTGCGCAGGTCGGATCGAAGCGCCTTTTATAGTCTCCCGAAACGACGACGCGGCAGCCCTGCCACTCGACCACCGCCTGGGCACTGCCGAGCACATGGCCGGCGGGCGCCAGCCATAGCCGCACGCCGTTGACCTGGATCGGCGCGTTGTAATCCAGCGCCTGGGTCGCCCCAATGCCGTCGCCATAGCGCGTGCGCATGATGGCGAGCGTGCCAGGTGTCGCCAGCACATGCTTGTTGCCCGGGCGGGCATGATCGGCATGGCCGTGGGTAACCACGGCGCGCTCGACCGGTCGGGTCGGGTCAATGAAGAATTGGCCGGGTTCGACATAGAGGCCTTGCGGCGTCACGCGAACCCAGCTTTCCGGTTTCTGATGAGCAATCGGCATCGCACCAATATGGGCGGTGCCGACCGTGCCGACGAGGGGGCCAGGAGCAGGGCGTTAGGCGGCCTGGGTTAAACCGGCGTCCGCGATCAACGGATCCTCGAGGGTCACCGCGACCGAGAAGACGATCGCGGCGATGCGGATCGCATCCTGGATGGCTTCCTTCGACACGCCGGCCTTCAGCAGCACATCCTCATGCGCCTCGATGCAGCGGCCGCAGCCATTGACCGCCGAGACGGCCAGCGACCACAGTTCGAAGTCCAGCTTTTCGACGCCCGGATTGGCGATGACATTCATGCGGAGCCGCGCCGGCATGGTCAGGAAATCCGGATGCTTCGACAGATGGGTGAAGCGGTAATAGATATTGTTCATCGCCATGATCGCGGCGGCCGAGCGCGCGGCGGTCTTGGCCTGCTCTGTCAGATGCTCGGACGCGGTTTCGTCGATGGCGCGCACGACATCTGCGTTGCGTGAGGCGATGGCCGTTGCGAGGGCGGCGCCCCAAAGCTGCTGCGGCGTCAGGCTGGTGATGCCGGCGATGCCGCCCAAATTGAGGCGAAGGTCCTTGGCGTATTCGGGCAGCCGGGCTTTCAGATCGTCGAGGGACATGGGTTTGTTCCTTTTGTTGGGAGCGTTTGCACGGTTACCCTCCCGTCGCGTTGCGGGAGGGCAAGGGTGGGGGTACTTGGGATTTAAACAGTCGGGCGCAGAACCTCTTCGCCCTTCTTCCAGTTGCGAGGGTAAATGCTGGATTTCTGCGGTTTTCCAGAGCCGTTTTGCACAGAACGCTGCAAAACGCTGCATAGTGTGTTCAGGGATTTTGCAAACATCAGCACCTCATTCCCCCTGCCCGGGGGACGACGAGTCCCGGTCCTGTGACCAGAGATCCGTCGCCTTTGACGAAGTAGTTTAGATTTATTCTAAAGTGGGAATTTATCTGGCTGATGCAATAGCTCCAGGCGGCCTTTCGAGAATGGTGTTGCGGTGCATTGCGACAACAAGGAATTTCATGCTCGACCTGAGGATCAGCCTGGTCAGTCGGCGACGGTCGACAGCATCCAGAACTCACCATAGGTGGCCATTCTGATACGCGATTCTTGATGACCGCATAGGGCCGAAGAACGAACGGCCGCGTTGGAGTCCCGATTGGCGACAAGCAGACGTTCGTTCACGGAAATGGTCGACGGCAGGTAGCGGCCCCGTGGCCGACCTTCCATCGGCAACCGTTGGGTGCGGCCAACGGGACAACAAAGAACACTGCCGATCGGCGACGGCCGATTGACGACCTTCAAACTGGCGTTAATAGCATCGTCATGCACGTCGATTTGAGGAAAGTGACATAGCCAAGCCAGTTGAATTTGCGCATGTCCTTTATAGGACGCGGCGCTTCGATGAGATGATCGATTGGTGCCGTGATGTCCTCGAAGCGACGGTCGGCTGTAGTCTTAGTCCCGCATAAACATCGAGGATGCTGGATTGACTGTCCGGGCTCAGAAGACTGAGAGTGCTACATGCCGAAGCAGACGAGCGATTTCCTAAGGGTGACAATCCTTCAGCGTCGAGCGCAGGCGTATGCTGCCCAGGGCGCTCAGCGCGGCAATCATTCCCGTGTAAAGCATGCCTTACGGTTCCTCGTGCCGCAGCATCAGAAGCACCGTGAAGAGTTCCGGCTAACCGTCGCAAGTAGCGCGACCATGGCGCGGTACTTGCGCTGGAACAACCAAATCCGCTTGTTGTCCTGCGGATTTGTTGGAGGCTTACGATGCCAGAAATGAGTGTAGAAAGCTGCTTGGCGAAGGCCGCCGCGATGGAGCAGCTGGCCGGGCTATCGGGCGATCCAGTGAATCGAACCTATTACAAGAGAGTTGGCTGACAGTTGGCGAACGCTAGCCGATGTCGAAACCCGCCGCCGCGCTCCTGACACAATGTTCGTTTTACGCGCCCATCATGGCGGGGCTGATCCCATAGGCAGCGAGATTACAATCCACGCGCCTTTGGACGATGGTTTGGCGACTAGGTTTCCCTCCATCTGATCCACCAGCGAAAGTACCATACGCATCCCCAGACCGTTTTGGGCCTGGGGATCGAACCCTTCCGGCAGGCCCGGACCGTCGTCGGATATCGTCAACTCTAGCCTGTCACCCGATTGTGTGACACCGATCTGGCAGTGGGATGAACCGGCGGCGTATTTGAAGCTGTTGGTCACCAGCTCGTTTACGATCAGACCGAGCTTGGTCACCATATCGGGCGGCAAGGCCAGGCCCTCGGGCGCGCTTACAACCACGTCAATCGCCTCCAACGAAAAACGCCCATTGCCCGACGCGGTCAGATCGATACACAGATCCTGCAGATAGGCGCCGATCTTGATCGCATTCATGTCGCCCGCTTTGTA
>JAQGIF010000215.1 GCA_028291345.1 Rhodospirillales bacterium
ATACCAGGGTTGAAGCCACTTGATCGTCGGCCCGTCTGTGCAACGATTCGCAAGCTGTCTTTTCGCAAGCGACCGGCCGAAGGGCGAGACCGTCGAACTAACTCTTGTTTGTGGTCGGCAGCGCGACTTCAGCTGTTTGAAGATCATGCACTTCTACTTTTGCGCCGCGACTGCGAAGATCCGCCTTCGCCTGCTCAAGCGCCGCCAGCGCCTGCGGCGCGTGATACTCTCCTGCTTGCTGCGCGTTCAGCAAAGTGGTTTCGGCCTCTTCAACGTGATTCAACGTGCTGAGCCGGCGTCCGTGAGTGACGTCGGCCTCTGCTCCGAGGATGTCACGAAGGACTGTCTGCTCATCGGCGGCGGCGCCTTGCATTTGTGTCGTCGGCGGCCCGTCGGCCGCCCTCGCGGAACCGGCAATCCCGAGGCCACTCGCCAATATGACCGCACCCAGAATGGCAAATGGCGAACGCGCATTCATTGTGCTCATAACTCATACTCCTTCTGGACCAAGCCTATTACCGGAAGGCGATGCGGCGCCGACATCAGCACTGCAGCACCTCATGACATATGGACCTATGGCCGGTGGGTACGATTAAAATCGCATTTAATGATCACCGCTCTGGGCGATGGTGTCCCCTGGCCTACCGACTGATTTTCACGTCGATTTAGATGGGATAGGCGTGACAATTTGCCAATTACTGGGCCGATCAGAGCTTCATGCGGCGCCGATCATCCGAGCCCTTTAGATCGCTGACATGGCTAATATCGGTTCATTCAAGAAGGTCAATTCCGAATACCAGGGAGAGATCGTCACCCTGAGCGTGCAGGCCCGCGGGGTCCGCTTCGTTCCCGAGGTGATGCGATGCAGCCGATCTCGTACGTTCCCATCATTTTTCGGTTGACCTGATCCGCCACGCGGTTTGGCTTTATCTCCGTTTCAACAATACCGCCGAGCGAGCGCTTCGCTGTGGCAAGATTTCCAACGAAGTCGACCGCGGCAACAAAATCTGGACCGTCGTTCCCTCGCCTTCGGTACTATCAATTTCAAGTGCACCACCATGAAGGTGGCATAACCCACGCGCGATCGACAAGCCGAGGCCACTTCCTTCGAATTTGCGCGACAGGCTGCTCGCGGCTTGCACGAAGGGCAGTACCACTCGCTCCAAGTCCGCTTCAGGAATTCCGCAGCCATTGTCCTCCACGAGGATCAGTGCGGCGGTTTCTGTAAGCCTGAGAGATACGCAAACCGTCCCGCCCCGAGGCGTAAATTTGATTGCATTCGAAAGGATATTGAGGAGGACCTGTTTCAGCTTAAGGTAGTCGCCCCTGACATGCGGATATTCTGGGAGAGTGGCGACCGACACTGCAATTCCACCGTCGCGCGCGAGTCCCGACACAAGGGCAACAGAGGTGTGAATCAATTCGGACAGATCGACCGGCGCAAGATCGAGATTAAGCTGCCCGGCTCCGATCTGGGAGAGATCGAGTATGCTATTGATGAGATCGAGCAGATGCCAACCGCTTCGGTTCACGTCGTCTAAATACTCGGCGCAGGATGGCGTCCATGCTGTCTGCGTCACCTTCTGCTTGATCAAATCGGTGAAGCCGATGATAGCGTTAAGAGGGGTGCGCAATTCGTGGCTCATATTCGCGAGGAAATCGCCTTTGGCCCGATTAGCCGCCTCCGCTTCGTGCTTCGCTCGGAGCAGTTCTTCCTGGGCACGTCGACGCTCGCTGATGTCACGGCTCATGACCGCCCAGCGGAAACGGCCATTGTCGAATTTCTGAATGGTCACTACGCGCGCCTCAACCCAAAAGACGCGACCGCTTCGGCTGCTGGTTTCGAATTCCACCGGCTCGCCATCGTTGCGCAGTCTCGCCTCCGCGAGCGGCTTACGGGCAACGACCGGTCTGCCGGCTATAAATCCCCCGGGCTTGTCGGTCAGTTCATCGGCCGACCAGCCAAACAGCTCGCTGAACTTTGGATTGACGTAGACGATGCTCCCGTCGTGGTCCATGGGATCGCTTTCGAAGATGACAATCGAGTCGGACGATTGCACGACCACAGAGCGCAGCATCTCGACCTGATCCTCGATCTCTTTCTCTCGCGTCACATCCCGCATGACGCCCGAGAAAATGACGGTGCCGTCTGCTTCGCGCCGCGGGGTCATCGAGTGCCGGATCCAGCGCATGCGATCCATGGCGCCGCGGACGTGATAGTCCAGCTCGATACTTTTAAGCTTCAGTGCCGCTTCCTCTAACTGTGCGGCGTTCCGCGCATGGTCCTCCGCCGGATTCTTCATTCGGGCAAAGAACATTATCGCGTCCTGCCCGACATACTCCGGCGGAAGGTCGGCCAGCCGCTGCAGTGGTTCGTCGATCGGGCGACAGACATAGTTGCCGTTGGGTGTACGACGCGTTTCGGTTATCGCGGTGCGGAAAGCTTTATCTGTCGCGTCCAACTGCCGATCTCTATTTGGCAGCTTTTCTCCGGAGCTCCTTTCCTCGGTAACATCGCGGGCAAATCGGCGGATGCCGGATGGGCCGAAGTGCAGATCGAAACGGATGACAAGGCCCTCCGGGGTGCGGTACTCGCCGGACCGATCCACACCAGAGCCGTCCGGCTCGCCCAGGATTAGGGATTCGACCTCACGAAAGCCGGCGATTGCCGCTGCTCCTACAACCGGATCGTCGGATGAGGCTTGCACGATTGCGGCATACGGTACTCCCGGTTTGAGCAGGGGTGCCGCAAAGTGAAATTCCTGCGCGAAGCCGTCATCCCAATAAGTCAGTTGCCCATGAGTATCGATAATCGCAAAGCTATTCAGAAATTTCCGTGACATGCTCTATCGCTTCCGCTCGTTGCGTGGAGCTTCATGAAATTATCGCCAGACATCGGGCCGGCATGTTCGGGGTAATCCAACAGACTCTCGCCGATGATTTTTCGAACGATGCGGCCAAGCGAAGCGGCCGCCCTCCGGTTCGCGACCGTTATTCCCAGTCTCAGTCAATCGCTAAAAATAGTCTCAGGCGCATCGTTGAGTATGCGTATGAAAAGAGCGTTACTGTATAACTCTCCGTTACTGCAATTTTTAGCTAAATTTTATTTCAATTCTCTCTGTGTCCTTATGCAATGTCTTTCGTGACCTTTGATCATTGACCTTATCCTGGGCGTGAGCTCTTAAATCGGCTAATTCGGTAGTATTTATCGGCGGACAGGCGTTTTGAGTCGGAATGAAAACCATCTTTTCGACGGCAAATGTACATCCGCGTGTACGAGCAAGGCTTTCCTCGGCACCGCTGGAAAGTCAGTCCCAAGCTCACCGACGGTGAGCGACATCGCATATGGCTGGGGCTTTACCGATATGTCCCATTTCGGCCCAAAGTTCAGAGCGGCGTACAGCGCGTTTTCACGCGAATACCGCAAGTTGAGTAAGGACAAAATCACCGCTTGAACGACGACCGCGGGGCGCACTGCACATCCTCAAAGCGGTAGAGACTCGCCCCCCGAAGAAAAGTCGGGTCTGGACGCGGAACACGGCCTCTCAGAAATTTGGTCGCCCCTTAATGAGCGTTCAGTTTGTGGCTCTACCTTGCGGATCACCCGCGCCATAGGCTCGATCGTCTTTTTTCTTCGGGCGGCGGCGGCGCGCAAGACGTTTGCAGATCGATCGGCTGGTAAGACGGACGGATTAAATTCCTCAATGCGGCGATTCCCGCTTCTCTCAACTGAACATTGAGCTGCAAGTTCGGCGAACGCTTTTTCCGCGATTTGCTGGATCAGGCGCTCACCCGTACGGGTGAGCGGGCCATACGCTTGAGGTTCAATCTGCATAACGATTGTCCTCAATTGGCAAGATGCGCGGGTCCGCTTCCGCCTCCGCTGTCCACGGAGCACATGCGCTGTCCCCCGAAATCTCGGCGATATACTTACGCGCGTATAGTAATCGCCATTGCCCCGCGTTGATTGCGCGTGAATAGCACGGCCTTCGCGCTAATCCGTAGGCCACCCTCCCGAATGATATTGGAAATATCGCTGGGCCTGTCGCGGACCGCGGAACGCGCATATGACAACCGTTCTGGGTGGAAGTAGCGGGACCCGCTACTGATCAACCTCAATCTACGTTGCGAAGTGTAAAATCCCTGTTAACACCAGCGCGTCGTGGATTGAGGGAATCGCCGATCAGAATCTGCAGATATGTGCCCTTCGCCGTTCATTCGGCGGCCGCATGGCGAGGCTAGCCCTACGCCAGTCAACGGTTCACGGCGATCTCCAGCGACAAGATCGGTCGAATTTCTATTACCCCGGGCCGTCGGCGAGTTTTCTCTTCCGTCGGCAGATCCTGGCGGCCACAGCTCCCCAGGACGGCGCGGCGATACCGGATGCCGCGCCTTAGTTCTCGATCATCGACGTTTTGCAGAGGCGCACAACGGTAACCTGCTTTTAACAATAACCCATTTATAAAGGCAGGATTGCAGACTCCGAACAGGTGGACAATGTGGTGGCGGGGGGAAAAGAAAAAACTTCCGACAGTGTGCGATGGAGGCAGCTTTCGCCGGCTCCATAGCCTAGGATTTATCGAGATTGCGAAAGTCATTGCTGTCGTTCGCGATGGAACCGGAATTTCCCATGTTCAATTTAACCTTGAATTTGCGGACCGTTTCG
>JAQGIF010000217.1 GCA_028291345.1 Rhodospirillales bacterium
CCTCCTTCTCCATTGGCTTTGGCCCTTCAACAAGAATGACGGCGAACTGTTCCGGTTCGGGAGAGCCGATGTTACAGCTGCTTCAGCAAGAGGCGCGCTTTGCGAGATCTCGGCAGAAATCGGCCCACCCTGCTTTTAGCCACCATGAACGATGTCCGGCGAAAAAGGGCGAAATTAAGCCCGCTCAAACAACTAGCGCTTCATCGAAGCTCTTATAAACAAGGACTTTCCGGTTAGGGACTCGTGCGGGGTTTTTCGCTCAAGAGACGCGCAGGTCATCCTTCCACGGATCCTGGCCTAGGTCAGCGTCAGCGCGAGACCGACTAAGCGGATGCCAGTTAACACAACTGACAGTCTTATGGCCGGCCGGCGCCTCCCGCGATTGCGCATTGAGCCGATGACAATGCGCCGCTCAGATGGGCCCGAAGCCGACACGGAAAGCGGCCAGCAACAGCACCAGGGTGATCCGAGCCAGAAAAACGAGCCGGATGGTAGTCCGTGACCAATGGTTCAGCTCCTCCTTATCAACTCCCACCGAGGTTGGTCCGAAGGACCTGCATCACAAGCAGGCTGCCCGCCATCCCGCTCTATTGCAGAAGACTTACGATCGGCAAGGCCATGCCCGGCGGTAGCGGAACGCTGGTATTGGCATAGTTGGCGTTCAAATTGAGCGTGCCATTGCCGTTGTAGATCAGCGTATTGGCTATGATCGCAGTGAAAGCTGATTGCCCGTTTTGGGTACCATTACCAGATACTGTGACGTTCTGATTGCCAAAATAGAGGACGCCAGTAAAGTTGACGCTGCCATTCCCCGCAAGCTTGTTGGTAATAGTGCCTGTTGCAGCAAAGTCGTCTTGATAGATTGCAATTCCCGCCATCGGTCCGGAAGTCGGCGCTGTTATATTAACAGTCACGTTCCCGGTAATACTCGTGTCATCATTTTGGAGTTGTACCGCAGTCCCGGAACCGGTCATATAAAATGACACGCCGGTCCCGTTAATAACAGCGTTACCCGTTCCGGTCAAAGCGCCATCGCGAAGAATATAAACGCCGGGTTGAAAGTTGACAGTTGCGTTCGATCCAACGCTGATCCCGCCGACGTAAACGCCTGGCGACAAAGTCGTCGTGCCACTTCCAGATACTTTGTAGGTGGTTAAAGACTTGCAAACCACGCTTAGAGAGCTGCAATCCGCGTTCACATCTCCAGGAGCAGGCCAACTGGCCAGCGGATCCTGCATGGCGACGCAACTTGACGGGATCGGGCTATATCCCGCTCCCGAATACCCGCCAGGGCCGCAGAGTTGCTTAGCCGCTATCGTGCCGTTGCCGGTCACGTACATCGCGTTCGAGCTGCTAGAATCAACGACAACTCCACATCCGGATGCGGTGATCGAACCGTTTCCGGTAACGGAAAGAGCGCCAGACGCCGTGGGATTGGTTGACAGGAAGCAGACTGGCGGGCCGGCATTGACCAAGCCGGCCTTTGCGGTAACCGAAATCGTCGGGGCAGACGCCAAAAACAACTTGGAAAGGAACATGTCCGCAGTTTTGGTGAGCGTTGCTGTGATTATCCGAGCGGACGAGTCCACCGAAACCGAGAGGACAGCTCCGCTGATGATCCAGTTACCATTCAGATTCGCATCAGTGGTAGCCGCCGCAATCGCGTCAGCGACCGTCCCATTTTCGAATATCTTGAGCGCTCCCCCGATAGCAGCCGCATCGACCTGCGAGATCATGACGCGCCGCGCGCTGTACCACTCTGCGGCATCCACCGACAGCCCGACAAAGCCGGCGAAGGTGGTCATGAGCAGTGCGATCGTGATCGCCATTGCACCTGCTCGATCCGCCGCAAAGCTCGAACATGCTGTCCGAAGACACCAGACGTGGCGGAAACCGCGCAATAAAGAAAAAGAGGCAAAGAATGCCATGGCTCGCTCCGTTCCCAAGGCCTAACAATCCATTCCTCACACATGGTTGTGGGAGAGGGTAAGGCGGAAGGTCAGGTGTTGACGTAGAGCACAGGGGTTAAATTAGCGTAAAAGTAATTCCATGTGCGTTGACCCGTAATATACGGTAGCGGTGCGTGGAAAGCCTTGCATCCGGCGGGGCGCATAACCCTACTTTCAGACGGGTCCTATAACCTTTCCGAGTTGCTCCAATGGGTAACACATGAATATAATGTATAACTGGTTGCTGTCGCCCCGGAATAGCGGCGATGCGCTTGCGATAAACCAAGCACATGGCTCGGGAGGCGGCAGCGACGATCACCAAAGCCGGCCCAGGAAATCTCCATGGGGCACTATCGCTGGCGACTAGCCCCCAGGGGCCGAGCCGCCCGCTCGGGGCACTTTGGAAGCCCTGCCGAGCGAACCCGGCCGAGCGCTGTGCCCGAGGAACATCCGCGCTAGGGTGGATTGCCTAGCGCTAAGGCCCATGCCGGCGAACCCCAGGAACCAGATGTTGAAGCAAATGTCTGCGAGCGTTGCGGCGCTCGCTCGATGACCGGCGTCGCCTTCGCTCAAGAGCACATAGGTGACCGGCCGAACTAAAATCCGGTCAGCATCTATGATGTGCTGGGCAGCGTCTAGCAATTGGCCCCTTCCCGCCAAACCGTGTAAAATATCGCCGCGGATTCTCAATAGTTAGGGTTTTCAGGATATAGTATTTGATTTTACCATTTGAAGCTTATTCCCAGCCTACCGCCGGCGCCTCGTATGCCACTGCCGAAGTCGCCGTCCGCTTGCACGAAACCGCTTAAGCCAGCTACGCCACCTACCGAAACGGCGCTTACCCCTGCCGTCACCCTGCCATATACACCCGGTTGGAGATTACCGACCGCGATGCCCGAACCGCCAGTGCTGAAGCTGATCGTGTTTTTGCCTTTAAACTCCTTAACCGCGTGAAGATCGACATAGGGTGTCAGGGTTTGCGCGCCAGAAAGATAAATGGCGCCCCCCGCTCGCAAACCAATCGTGCCTTTCACGCTATCGCTATCTCCAAAATCGATCTGAGCGCCCCGCACTATAAATCTGTCCAAATTGGTCCTTAACCACGCGATGCTCGCGACTGGCTCAAGGTAGATTTTCCTGCCGCCAAGCCTATAGCCGCTTTCGATCAAGGCGCCGACTCCGTCGCCATCAAAATCTTTATTGTACTGTCCAAGGCTGCTGCTGCTCTTGAGATTATAATAATCGTACTTGACTAACGAGTTCACGAATAGCGGACCGTCGATAAAGCTGGCATATAGGCCTATATTATAAGCTTGGTAGTCGGTCCTGTCGTGCGTGGCATCGAACTCCAGCCGAGAAGTGCCGATACCAGCGGTGCCACCATATATCAGCACACCGTCTCTCAGAGGCATATCCATGTCGTAGCCACCCTGGAAACCGACAAAATTTTGATCGTACGTCAGATTTGCGGTCTGCGTTTGACCGAAGCTGGTGAAATTCTGAGAGCCGCCACGGGTCCATTTGCCGCCGAAGACGTGTCCCCAGAGAGCATGATCGAGCGTAAATTCCATCGCGCGCTCCGCCCAGTAATCGTCGCGCCGCTCGGATAAGTGATCGGACCATGCGTCTGCCGATTTATACCAAAGGTCCTGTGCGCCCTGGGCAATCTCAGGCGTTTCATATACCGCGAGGGCTGCGACAGAGACCAGGCTGTAAGTTTCGGCGACCGCGTCAACCACCAGTTTATACTGCAGCAAGCCTTTATCGATTGGTCCGCTGGCCAGAGTGAAGGCGTCGGGAGAGGGGTTTGCGGATTGCACGACCGGAATCCGAACATTGAGGGCGCCGGGCGTTTGCGGAATGACGTCAGTGACGATGATAGCGGTTGATCCCGTCGCGGTCCCAACGGTCAGCCGATCGGCCATCGATCCAGGGCCGCCGAGCTGGGCATCCACCGCCAGGCGGCTCCCGCTGCCACCGTGGAAGGTGCCAGGTATGTTCAGCGCGCTAGCCCCGGTACCATTGCGGAGATTGACTAGGCCGGTGTTGTCGAGACGCTCTAAGCCGGTGAAGGAGACGCTGCCGGAATATGGACCTGCTAGAACGTGAAGCGTTCCCCCGTTATTAAATGCGTCATTACCCGATCCGAAGTCGCTATCACCCGTTGCCACGAAAAATCCGACATTATTCACGGTATCATTGCCGGAAGTGAGAAGAACCCGTCCGCTAATCGTGCCGGAATTATTGATTGTATTCGGCGCGCCATTTGCTTGGACGGCGTAGCCGGTTCCAGCCGATAAGGAACCGTTCATCGTGAGCATTGAGCCCACGCCGGAAGAAATGGTGATGCCGTTCGCGCGGCCGATGACCGCAGCAGCATTACCGACTGTTATCGTTGCGTTCGCTGCGGCTATGACGTCGATTGCATCCATCGACGTCGAAGTCGTGCTCCCAAACACCTGGACGGAAACCGTATCGCTTGTGCTCTTTGCGAATATGGCAGCAGCACTGGCAAGGGCAGAGCCGCTTGTCACAACCGTGCGACCGGCACCCAGTGCAATGATACCAAGACTATGAGAACCGCCGGCAATCACAGATTGACTATCCACACTGACTGGACCGCCCAAGCTGACCGCCGCGATGCCGTCGCTATGATCCCCTGATGTCGACACGGTTCGTGCGATCACAGCGACCGGTCCGGTTGAGCTCCGCGCGTATATTCCCGTACCGGATGCTCCCGCCGTCGCGATCGGGCCGCTGGCGGTGATGGCGGTGCTGATCCAGCCGTCCGCGTAGATACCAGGGCTGTCCGTACCGCTGGTGCTGAGCGCACCGGCGTTGGCGATGACGGCGCCGTTAAAGGCGATGAGATGCAGTGCATCGGCATTGTCGCCCAGCGTTGTCACGGATCCGGCGGTGATTGTACAGTTACCGTAAGTCTCCAGACACTCATATATTTCTGCACCAAGAACCAGCCTCGGCGCAAATCCGATTATAGCGGCTACGATGTATATTAACGATGTATTAATCGAATACCCTTTT
>JAQGIF010000220.1 GCA_028291345.1 Rhodospirillales bacterium
TGGGGTAGTCGCCGCCGCCGAGCGTCGCGATTGCGCGCCGCGCCAGGACACGCCCGGCAGTGAATTCAGCCCGCCTGCCATCCACCGCCTTGGCGATATGAGCGGCTTCTTCCGGCCATAGCGGTCCATTCACCGCCTCGGCAATGCCTTCCGACACCGCCACGCAGGGCGGCAGCAGGTCGGAAAAGGCGGGGAGTTCCGGTCCGGCGGTGTTCAGCTCGGCGATTTCCCGCGCCGGACTGCATCCATGGCTTCCCGGCCGAACATCTGGGTGACCAGGTCGGTCATATCCGGGTTGCGGCGCAGTTCATGGCCGCCATCGACTGCGAAGCTCTGCCCGGTGACCCAGGACGATTCAGGCCCCGCCAGATAGCGGACTGCCTTGGCGACATCCTCAGGCTCCCCGCCGCATTTGCCGAGCGGGGTCTGCTCGAGATAGCGGTTGAGATAGGTCTCCTCGGTATACATGAAGTTGCTGGCCTCGGTGCGGGTCAGTCCTGGGCGCACGGCGTTTACCCGAATGCCGGCGCAGCCCAACTCTTCCGCAGCGGCACGGACCAGCCCTTCCAGGCCGGACTTGGCTGCGTGATAGGCCGACAGATAGGCGAAGGGCATCTTTCCGACATTCGACGAGATGCAGACGATCGACCCGCCATCCATCATCGGGGCGCCATAGCGGATCGCGATGAAGGCGGTGGTGATCGTAAAGTCCAGCGTGCTGCGCACTGTTTCGACATCCAGCATCAGCAAGGGACGGAACGGCCCGCCGCCCACGGTCGGCACGATGATATCGAGGCGTCCGCGCATCGCATGGGCCTTGTCCAGACCGGCCTGCACGTCCTCGACCGATCCGGCATCGCCGACATGCAACTGAACCTGCGCATCGGGTACCGATTCAAGAATGTCTTTTTGTGCCTTCTCGAGCGTGCCGATCGTGCGACCCATCAGCAGCACGGCCGCGCCGTCGGTCGCCAGCAGCTTGGCGCTGGCCGATCCGATACTGCCGGACCCTCCGGTGATGAAGGCGGTTTTTCCGGATAGAGCTTGGTTCGACTGCATGGTGACGACTTCCCCTTGGATTGGCCTCTCGATCGGAGACGAACCCCACCATACCGGCGGTTCCGGTTTGCCGCGACGGCATTCTTGCGAAGACAAGGCGGCTATGGCCAGATTGCGCGCAACCCATCCGGAGGGCGACGATGATCATTCGCAGCGACGAAACGGCCGACATTGCCGTTCCGGGCACCGACGGCGTCATGCGGCTGCATCTGTTTCGGCCCGCGGGCGAGGGCCGTTTCCCTGCGGTTCTCTTCTATTCGGAGATTTACCAGGTCACTGGCCCGATCCGCCGTCTTGCAGCTCTGCTGGCGGGGCAGGGATATCTGGTGGCAGTGCCCGAGGTCTATCACGAATACGAGGCGCTCGGGACCGTCCTGCAATACGACCAGCCGGGAACGGATCGCGGCAACGTGCTGAAAATCACCAAACCAGTCGCCGCCTTCGACGCCGATGCCAAAGCCGCACTTGCTTATCTGCGGACACATGAGGCCTGCACCGGCAAACTCGCGACGTTGGGCGTATGCCTCGGCGGACATCTGGCCTATCGCGCCGCCCTGAACCCGTCCGTCTCCGCCGCCGCCATTTTTTACGCCACCGACATCCACAGCGGCACGCTGGGCGCCGGCAAGGCGGATGACAGCCTCGCGCGGATGGGCGAGCTCAAGGCTGAAACATTGTTTGTCTGGGGCCGTCAGGATCCGCATGTCCCCTTCGTCGGGCGGCAGGTAATCCGCGAGCGATTGGAAGAAGTTGGCGCGTGTTACGAGTGGCACGAGGTGAATGCCGCGCACGCGTTCCTGCGCGATGAGGGGCCGCGCTACGACCCTGCCTTATTCCTTCAGGCGGTGAGCTGGATGCTCGCTCTATTCCAGCGGACGCTTACACTCCGGTAGTCGGGCCTTAGCCTGAGGCTGCGCTTTCACAGCAACTTCGCGCTGCAGCAATTCGACGCAACGTGCGCCGAAGAGGGAACTCTTCGCTACCGCGAAGTGTCACTAATTCGTTGCTGGCATCTGCGAGTTCCATGGCTGCCGGCTCAATCGCCCCTTGCGAAGGGATGTGCATGAAAATCGCCCCATGAAAATCGCCCAGGTATCGTCCCTAATGGAAGCCGTGCCGCCGAAGCTTTACGGAGGCACCGAACGGGTCGTGGCCAATCTGACCGACGAGTTAGTTGAGATGGGCCACGATGTGACGCTGTTCGCTAGCGGCGACAGCGTTACCAAGGCGAAGCTCGAGGCGGCCTGGCCACAGGCTATGAGACTTGACAAAGGGGTCACCGACTATCTGGCACCTCATGTCATGATGCTCGAGACGATTTCGCGGCGGGCTCATGAATTCGATATTCTGCACCTGCATATCGACTATCTTGGCTATCCTGTACTCAGTCGATCCGGTGTTCCCTTTCTGGCAACCCTGCATGGGCGGCTCGATTTGCCCGCGCTTCCGCCGCTTTATTCGATGTTCAGGGACGTCCCGGTCGTTTCGATTTCCGACAGTCAGCGTTTGCCGTTGCCGGAGGCGAATTATGTCGCGACGATCTATCATGGTCTTCCCGGGGAATTGTTGAGAGCCGGCCCGGGCGATGGAGGCTATCTTGCTTTTATCGGACGCATCTCGCCCGAAAAGGCGCCAGATGCCGCCATTAGCATTGCCGCCAAAGCGGGCATGAAGCTCAAGATCGCCGCCAAAATTGATAATGTCGACAGGGCCTATTTCGAAGAAAAGATCGAACCGCTTCTGGAACTGCCGCATGTTGAATTCATCGGCGAGATTAATGACGCTCAGAAGAGCGAATTCCTTGGCAAAGCCGCCGGATTACTGTTCCCGATCGCATGGCCGGAGCCCTTCGGGATCGCCATGATCGAGGCAATGGCTTGCGGTACGCCGGTGATCGCGATGCGGAACGGTTCGGTCCCCGAGGTGATCGATGAGGGCGTCACCGGCTATATAGTCGAAAGCGAAGATGAGGCCGTGGCGGCGGTCAAAAAACTGGCTGTCCTCGATCGGAAACAGGTTCGAAGAGTGTTCGACAGGCGCTTTACGGCGCGTCGGATGGCCGAGGACTATCTGAGTGTCTACCAGCGACTGATCGAACGCGATCAACCGAAACTCATGGCGGTTTAAAAGCGCCCAGGGCGACCTGCCGAGAAACGGCGCGCCTTTTCACCGATAGAACGTCAGCACGGACCTTCAATTACGGCGGCTGCACAATGTCACTTCCTGTTTACGTTTCGCGTGGTCCCACGCGCTTCTTGCTGCATTATGTCTATCGCCGGCTTGGCGGCCACCTGGTCGTACTCTTGGCGGTGCTGGCCGCGGTCGGCTGCGCCATCGGATCGCAATATGCGGTCAAGAATCTGGTCGACATGCTCGACTCGCGCAGCCCGGACATCTGGGTCGCGGTGGCGGTGCTGCTCGGTCTGGCCACAGGCGACAATCTGCTTTGGCGGCTCGCCGGCTGGATTTCCACGAGCGTGTTCGTTGCTGCCGGCGGGGATGTCAGGCTGGATTTGTTCGGCCACCTATCCGGCCACGGCACGCGATATTTCACTGACAGATTTCCTGGAGCGCTCGCCGGCCGAATCACGACGGCGGCGAACGCAACCTGGACGATTGAAAATTCGCTGACATGGACGACGATCCCGCCATTGACCGCTGTGATCAGTTCCATTGTCCTGCTGTCGACCGTCAATTGGGAGATCACCGCCGCGCTCTCGGTTATCGTATTGGCGCTGGGCATGACCATCGAGCGCATGGCCGCGCGCAGCGATTCACTCCATGAAAATTTCGCCTGGCGGGCGGCGGCGGTAAATGGCTACCTCGCCGATATCGTCGGCAATATCGGGCTGGTCCGCTCATTCGGCACAGCCCGGCGCGAGCACGCCCGTCTTTCACACGAGATCGCCCAGGAAATGTCGGCCCAGCGCGCCAGCTTGCGTGCGCTTGAGCGGCTTCGGCTTTTCCATGCCTTGGCGGTATTGACGGTTACGGCCGGCGTTCTTGTCTGGTCGGTTATGCTGTGGCGCGCGGGGCGGGTTACGACCGGCGATGTCGTGCTTACCACCACGCTCGGGTTCACCGTTCTTCATGCCTCGCGCGACTTGGCGATGGCCCTGGTCGAACTGGTCCAGCAATTCGCCAAGCTGGGCGAAGCGATCCAGGAACTTGGCCTCCCCCATGAGATGCGGGATGCCGATAATGCAAAGCGTCTTATCAACCTCGGCGGGTCGGCCGCGCTGGTGAATGTCTGCTTCAGCTATCCGAATGGCGCTCGGGTGCTGCAGGATTTCACCCTGCATATTCCACCCGGTCAGAAGATCGGCATTGTCGGTCGGTCAGGTTCCGGAAAATCGACGATCTTCGCCTTGCTGCAACGATTTTACGATCCGGAACATGGTCACGTGCTGATCGATCAGCAGGATGTGGCATCGGTCACCCAAGAGAGTTTGCGACGATCGATCGCCATAGTGCATCAGGACATCGCGCTGCTTCACCGGTCCATCCACGAAAATTTGCGTTATGGAAGGCCAGAAGCAACCGATGCCGAAATCTACGAGGCGGCCGAAATCGCCAATTGCACCGAATTTATCGCCGCAATGCCGGAAGGCTTTGACACAATTGTCGGCGAGCGAGGAGCCAAATTGTCGGGCGGCCAACGGCAGCGCCTGGCGATAGCACGCGCTTTCCTTCGCCAGACTCCGATTATCCTGCTGGACGAGGCAACCTCGGCGCTCGACACTGACGCCGAGCATTCGATCCAGGCTGCCTTGGCGCGTCTGGTGACCGGCCGCACCTTGATCGCGATTGCGCATCGTCTCTCCACGCTCAATTCCTTCGATCGCATTGTAGTGCTCGATCATGGGCGGATCATCGAGGATGGGTCTCCAGCGGAACTCTTGCGGCGAAAGGGTGTCTATAGCGGCATGTATTCCCGTCAAATGAATGTGGGACACCGATGATGACCGCCGGGGTTCATGACCATCGGTTTTCGGCTTCGTGCGCGATAGGTGCCGGGATGCTTTTGATCTTCGGCGGGGCTTCGGGCGACCCGCTGCCCGAAGCCGCTGTGGCCCCGGGGGCACGAGATGCTGTCACGGCCCCGGGTCAAGCCTCGCAACCGCCTGCCCCAACAGAGGAACAGCAAGCCAGCCCAGCGGCCACCAGTGCGAATCCGAGTGCTCCCCCGCCGGTTCCACAGCCCGGAGCGCAGACGGCGCCGGAGAAGGTGTCGCCGCCGGACGAAACCGCGAAACCGCCGGAAAACCTTGCGGCCGTAGCGCCTCATGAGGCGACTGCCGTTCTGGGCAAGAAGGTAAAGGGGCCCGATGGGAAGGACGTGGTCGGTGCGATCGTCGATATATTGGTCGATGCCCAGGGCCGGCCTCGCGCGGCAATCATCGATTTTGGCGGTTTCCTGGGTGTGGGCAGCCGCAAGATTGCGGTGGATTGGGGGCTGCTGACATTTCGGCCGAGCGATCTCAGCACGCCGGTGGTGTTGGGTCTGGACCGCAGCGAGATTCAGACGGCGCCCGAATATAAGGACCCAACTCAACCGGCGAAGGTGGTCGAACCCCCCGTGGCCACGCCGGAAAATGTTGAAAATCACGCCAACTGAACCGCCGCCCGGGGGGGTCAAGGCACAGGGTCCCGGCCCAGCCGAATATCGCCGTGCGGGCTTCGGCCTCGACCTGCTGAATTTATGGGTCGCGAACATCCAGACCGGGTTCGGCCCATTCGTCGCGGTCTATCTGACTAGCCAGGGGTGGACGCAAACGGCCATCGGCCTTGCGCTCAGCCTCGGCACGCTGACGGCGATGGCTAGCCAGTTACCGGCCGGTGCGCTTGTCGATGCAATGCGCAGCAAATCACGCGCCGCGACTTTCAGCATCCTGGCCTTCGCCGCGAGTGCCCTGCTGTTCGCTCTGTTTCCGGTATCGCTGTCGGTCTATACGGCGGAGATCTTGCATGGCTTCTCGAGCTGCACGCTTGGTCCGGCGATCGCCGCCCTCAGCCTCGCGATAGCCGGGCAGGTGGGGCTGGGCCGCCGGCTGGGCCGCAATGCCAGATTCGCATCGATCGGGAACGGGATCGGCGCCGCCCTGATGGGCGCCTGCGGATATTATATTACCGAGCGGGCCGTATTCTTTTTGACCGCCGCCCTGACTCTTCCAGCGGTCTTCGCTATCAGACCGCTGGCCAGGTTCGAAGCGCCGACGCACGCGGTGAAGTCGGCAGATCTTCGAAAAGCAGTCGATTGGCGGGAGATTCGTCATGTGCTTGCCGATCGGCGCCTCCTCATCTTCGCGGCTTGCGCGGCGCTGTTCACTCTATCTGACTCCGCGATGCTCCCAATCGTCGGCGGCGCCTTGACCAAGCAGGCGGGTGCTGCAGCCAGCCTGCTGATCGCGGCTTGTATAGTATTGCCCCAGGTCGTTGTGGCACTTCTGTCGCCGTCGCTTGGCGGACTTGCCGAAACGCGCGGCCGTCGCATCGTGCTGTTGCTGGGGTTTAGCATGCTGCCGCTGCGCGGCTTGCTGTTCGCCCTTACGACCCAGCCGGTCCCTGTTCTGGCCGTCCAGACCCTGAACGGAATCGCAAGCGCGTCCTTTTTGATCATGGTGCCCCTGGTGACAAGCGATGTCGCCGGCCGCTCCGGTCATTTCAATTTGGCGCTGGGCTTCGTTGGGTTTGCGATCGGGATCGGCGGTACATTCAGCACGACCCTGGCCGGGTGGGTTGCCGATCATGCCGGCGAGTCCGCCGCCTTTGCCGCTTTGGCGGCGATCGGCATGGCGGCGACACTTCTGCTCTGGGGGGCGATGCCGGAGACGCTGCCCGCTACCGGCGGTCAAATGCCTCCCCCAGCGGGCGGCAACCTTAGCGGCGAACCTTAGACAAGGAGCATTCGATGGATACGGCCATTCCCCCGGCGACCGGCCCCGACGATGGCCCTTTGGGGCAGTTTGTCGTTCCGGCGACCGTTTCGCTGCACGAACAGCGGCCACGCATATTGAAGCATGGCGATACGTTCGCGGTGTTCGATCATAACGGCGACGCCATTGGCACGCCCGGCAGCACGGATGGGCTGTACCATCGCGACACCCGCTATCTGTCCCATCTGCTGCTGTCGATCGATGGGCTGCGCCCCATCCTACTCAGCTCGACATTGCGCGACGACAACGCGATGCTGACTTGCGATCTGACCAATCCCGACCTCCACGATCAGACAGGCGGGCTCAGCTTGGGCCACGACCTCATCCATATCCGGCGCTCTCGCTTTCTCTGGAATGGTGGCTGCTTCGAGCGTCTGGCAATCAAGAATTTCGATGATCAACCCCGCCGCATCCGCTTCGGGCTGACATTCGCGGCCGATTTCGCCGATTTGTTCGAGGTACGCGGCGCAACGCGGCAACACCGAGGGGAGCAGCAGGCACCCGTGGTGGGCAGTGATAGCGTCACGCTCGGATACACCGGATTGGACGAGCGGCTCCGTCAGATAAGCTTGTGCTTTTTTCCGGCTCCGACGGAGCTGGCAGGCGGACACGCGATGTTCGAAAAGACGCTGGCGCCCGGCGAAAGGGGCTCGATTTTCATCGTCATACAATGCGACCCCACGACGAGCGCATTGGAACCGGACCGAAGCTTCTTCATCGCCCGTCGCGATTCCGCCAGGGCGCTTCGCCGGTCATCGTCACGCGCCGCCGCGGTCGCCGCGTCGAACGAAATCTTCAACGAAGGCATTCGCCGCAGCATCTCCGATCTCTATATGCTGGTCACCGACACGGCGGAGGGACCATATCCTTATGCTGGTATTCCCTGGTTCAGCACTGTCTTCGGACGTGACGGGCTGATAACGGCGCTGGAGACCCTTTGGCTGGATCCCGCGATCGCCCGCGGCGTACTCCATCATCTTGCAGCCAATCAGGCAACCACCTTCGATCCCGCGGCGGATGCCGAGCCCGGCAAGATCCTGCACGAGGTGCGATATGGCGAGATGGCCGAACTCGGGGAAGTTCCGTTCCGTCGTTATTACGGCAGCATCGATTCCACACCGCTATTCGTGATGCTGGCCGGCGCTTATCTGCAGCGCACCGGCGACTTTGAGACAATCCAGAGGATTTGGCCGAATATCGAGGCGGCTCTCGGCTGGATCGACAAGGAGGGCGACCGTGACGGCGACGGCTTCGTCGAATATGGCCGCCGCACCTCGGAAGGCCTGGTAAACCAGGGTTGGAAAGACAGTCACGATTCCGTTTTTCATATCGACGGATCGCTGGCCAAGGGCCCGATCGCGATCGTCGAGGTTCAGGCCTATGTTTATGGCGCCTGGCGGGCCGGGGCGGGGATCGCACGGCAGCTGGGACATGTGCGCCGTGCGATCGACCTCGAAGCCAAGGCCGAACTTCTGCGCAAGCAGTTCGACGAGCAGTTTTTCGATGAGGAGCTGGGCACATATGTGCTGGCTTTGGATGGCGACAAGCGTCCCTGCCGGGTGCGCGCATCGAATGCTGGCCATGCGCTTTTCACCGGCATCGCCTTGCCCGAGCGCGCCGCCTCGGTCGCGGCGGCGCTGATGGGCGGATCGTCGTTCTGCGGCTGGGGGATACGGACTGTGCCATCGACGGAGGCACGCTATAACCCGATGAGTTACCATAACGGGTCGGTCTGGCCGCATGACAACGCGGTGATTGGCGCCGGGCTGGCGCGATATGGATTTCGCAATCACGCTGCACGCATTTTCGAAGGCTTGTTCGACGCATCGATTTATATCGACCTTCGCCGCCAGCCGGAACTTTTTTGCGGGTTTGCGCGCCAACCCGGAGGCGGGCCGACATTCTACCCGGTTGCATGCTCGCCCCAGGCCTGGGCGGCAGCGGCCCCTCTTTCCCTGCTCCAATCCTGCCTGGGATTGAGCTTCGACCCGGACAAAGCCGAGGTCATTTTCGAGCAACCGATATTGCCCGCATTCCTGGACCAGATCACGCTGTTCGGCCTGTCAGTCGCGCGTGGGACCATTGATGTCCGGCTCACGCGCGGCGGTTCCGGCGTCGTCGTCGAGACGCTGGCGAGACGTGGAACGATACGTGTCGTGACAATGAATTGATCGGTGCTGGGAATTGCGGCGGCGGTACGGACGCCTCTATGCTCGGAGCGCGTCAGTAACTCCTGCTGTCTCGGCAATTCGGAAGAGGTTCCTCACCCCATGGCAGCATCCGAGCAGAAGGAGCAGCTTCGTGAGGATCTCGGATTTGCCGTCGAACGGCACGCCATCGATTATATTCCCGCCGCGCAGCGCCACGGTTCGGTAACCAGCCTGTTCACCATCTGGTTTGGGGCCAACATGCAGATCACGACGATCGTGACCGGCGCGCTCGGCACCATTCTCGGGCTGCCCCTACCTTGGGCCATTTTGGCACTGCTTTTGGGCAATCTGTTCGGCGCGATTTTCATGGCGTTGCATTCGGCGCAGGGACCCAAACTGGGCATTCCGCAAATGATCCAGAGCCGCGCCCAATTCGGCTTCCTTGGCGCCAGCGTGCCACTCGTGCTCGTCGTGCTGATGTATATCGGCTTCTTCGCCAGCGGCGTGGTGCTGGGTGGTGAGGCCCTGGCGGCGTGGTGGGGGCTCGGCTTCGTGCCGGCGGCGATCATCCTGTCGGCCGTCATCACCGTACTGTCGATCTATGGCTATTGGGCAATCCATCGGCTGGAGCGGATATTCAGCGTAATTGCGCTGGTCGCCTTCATCTATCTGACATACCGGTTGTTCGCAGTGCATGATGTCGGCGCGGCCTGGCACGGCGGCGCGGCATCGCCCGGCCTGTTCCTGCTGATCCTGTCGATCGCGGCGACCTGGCAGATCACCTATGCACCCTATGTCGCCGATTATTCGCGCTATCTGCCGGAGGACACGCCGGTG
>JAQGIF010000248.1 GCA_028291345.1 Rhodospirillales bacterium
GACGGGGAGGTAAGTCATCTCGGTCAGCCCAATGCCTGCCCCAGTGCGACGGCTCGCCGGATGCACAGCCTACCATTATTGCTCGGGTCAATCGAAAGGCCTTTGTGCCTCTGGCTGGTAAGACTTACGAAGTGATCAGTGGGGTCTTTTCGTGGCGGATTACAGTTCCAAGGCGCTTGGTACTGACCAAGATGTCAGACTCCACCGATCAATCCTGTTACATTCGCCCCCCATAGTACCGACAGAACGGCGCCGATATTCATGTCCGCTCTTTTGAGTACACGCCCACTTCGGCTGAGCGACCGTAGTGGGCGCGAATCTGCCGGGAGGCATTGGCGCCCCGGCCGCACGAAATAATTTATGCAACTTAGAATGATTTGTGAATCATAAGGATTATTACCTCTCCAATGACAGCTTCTCGTTTTCGCCTGGCGCCCATTTTGCCTGCGTTCGGGCATCTTCTATAGAAGGCTACGGCTTATTCGCGCCGGCTCCTGCGCTCGCTTTCGCGTCTCGAAATCCGGGGCCGCCATCCATTTGACCACGACGATCGAGACTGCCGCGACGACGGCGCCGGCGACAACATCCGTCAAATAGTGATCTCCGACATTGAGGACGGAGAGGAACATCAGCAGGTTGAGGGCAAGGGCCGGAACAACCAGGTGCGTGCCGCGGAAGGCGTAAATGAAGAGTACGCCCAGTATCGTATGGAACGACGGAAAGCTGATGATCCCCTTCAGATCGAGGAGGCTGAAGTCCAACCCCGCGGTTCCTCTCAGCGCCATGACATCGGTGGTCCAGTCAGCCTGCGAAACCGCACCGAGCGCAGGAAACAGCCAAAACAAAATACAGGTCAGTGCAATGGCGGCCACGCCCTGCCGAACGAGTTCATAGCCCCTGCGTCCCCCCTTAACCAAGGGGAGCCAAATGATGGCAACAACTGTCTGCAGCTTGAGGCTGTCATAGGCAATGTGGAGGATGAGGTTGAGAGTGGGGATGCCTTCGACGAACCTGCTCCACCTGTTCCAGTCGAAGCCCATAAAATGGTCGAGATGGGAAAGCACCGGATCGATCAAGGCGTGGCTGTTCCGCGCGCTTAAATAGCTGAGCGGCGCCCAGACGGCGGTAAAGGCGATGAATGCGGCAGCGGTCTCGATCATCACGGTGATCGGATTGTCCGGCTCGCGCCGAAGCTGGCGATAACCCGCATTCGCGAGCAGCAGCGCAAAAACCACGAAGGTCGCGCGCATGTCATGAAACCTGACGCCGACAATCGCGCCCCACACAGGCGTAAGACAACGACATGCCGCTATGGAAATCCATAGCGGCATGTCGTTTATCGGAGAGAAAAATACACCCGGAATGCGCCCGGGCCGGGCGAATAACTGCAATATGACCTCTACCCGGCAGACGCGA
This sequence comes from Rhodospirillales bacterium, assembly GCA_028291345.1. Classification (GTDB taxonomy): domain Bacteria; phylum Pseudomonadota; class Alphaproteobacteria; order BOG-932; family Roseiterribacteraceae; genus BOG-932. Next base: position 1,417 of record JAQGIF010000248.1, read on the forward strand.
TGCACACCCTCTACTGCACCACCAATCTGTAGCTCCATTGGTGCAGCTTGTCATTATACACATGAGTGCCGGGGCTCGCGATCGTCACCGTGGCGGATTGGCCGGGGCGATTTCGCCGGTGGTCCAACTGCCGTTCACCGCGGTCGGGGGTGTGAGGTTCCTTGCCGTCGTTGGTGAAGGTGATCGCGCCGGCCTTCACCTCGGCGCGCAGCGGCTTAAAGACATTCTCAAGAGTTATCTTGAGGACCCGTCGCCCAGAATTACCCAAGAAGACATGGTTCTAGGCGATTACGCCTATATGTCGAACCTCCCCAGCTATCGGGACATTCATGCTGGAGGTGCCTTCGCCGGTGAGAATTCAGTGTATATGAGCCCCGGCTTTTTCTATGGCCTCGACTGTCCGAACCCAGAATAGAAAATTTTCAAATAAGATATATAAATGAAACTGACATGAAATCGCATATGGCAAATGATTATAACAATAATAGAGATACTCATTCTAAAGCGAGTGTGTCGCAAATGAGATGGATACCTCTTGCTTCTCCCGTCAAGAATGGTAACAAAAAGGAAGCTGGAGAATTCGTCCGATAACAGAACTCCTGCCGAGAGTGACTATGGAATTCAGCCAGAAAGGCAGTGATATTATTTAGGTCCTGTCAGTCTTAAATGTTGAAACTCGGCTACCCACAACCCGTATGGTAAGCGCGGCGCCCCCAAAATGGGATGGTTCTTGTCCTGGGAGGCGTCCTGCGAAGCCGACGCTACAGCAGGCTTTCAATCAAGGATTTGCGCTACAGCGGTAGGCGGAGGGGCGTGACGGTTGCTCAGGCCGCGGCGCGTCACGTGCCGCAGGCTGTTAAATTCTGTAGCTATCGGCCGTGATTTTCCGAAGCCGGCGCGAAACTGTCGGCCCTGGACGAGCGTCACCGGATACTATCCGTGCGCCGACATTGCATTATCGGCGTAGCGAGGCTGAGTAACCGGAACCGCCAGGCAGCGCGCCAATGCCCCCGCCAGTTCCGCGGACGAGAGCGGGTATCGAACGCGTTCGAAGACCCCGGCGGCCGTCAGCGACGAGGTATCGAAGTCTTCCGCCGATGCCATCGCCAGCACGATGGGCAGGTATGGTGCGAGCCGGTTCAAGGCGGCCGCGAGATCGAGCGCTCTTGCAGCCGGGGCGTGGCCGATCACGATCGCGTCGAATCTTGCGAGCGTGGTCCGGCATGCCCCCAGCGCATCATCGGGGCGCGTGAACCCGACCGGTTCGTAGCCGAGAGCCGCCAGCGTCTCCTCGTCCTTGAGCAGCCGCCCATGCTCATCGGTGACCAGCAGAACCGTTTCGCCATGTCCGAGTGGCAGCGAAGGCGGATCGTCGTTCGGCATCAGATCGGTAACCGTGATGCACGGAAGCCACACCTCGAAGCGGCTACCGAGGCCGACCGTGCTCCATACATCGAGCGCCCCGCCATGTTCACGTACAATCTCGCGCACGGTCGCGAGGCCCAGCCCATGGCCGTCCGGCCGGGTGGTGAAGAACGGCTCGAAAATCCGCTCGATGGTCGCGTCATCCATGCCCCGCCCCCCATCACGCACGGAAATCTTCGCATAGCGACCTGGCGCCAGCTCCCCGTGGGTGAGCGATAGAGGCTGCCCGATCTGCAGTGCTTGTGTTTCGATCTCGACACGCCCAGTCGCATCGATTGCCTGCGCCGCATTGTTGCAAAGATTCAGAATGACCTGCTGCAGCTGCGCGAGCTCACCGGAGATGATGACGGTTTCCGCAGCTTCGCTGGCGACCAGCTCGATCCGCGACGGCAACGATGCGTGAAGCAGCGACTTCGCCTCGGCGACCAAGGCATTCAAATTGAGATGCGTGCGCCGCAGATTCCCGCGCCGGCCGAAGGTGAGTATCTGATCGACCAGGTCGCGCGCCCGCTCTCCGGAACGGCGAATCTCGCCGAGATTGCGACCCGGCCTGCTGTCGGGCTCGATCTGCGCTTCGACAATTTCCGTATATCCGAGGATCGCGCCGATGATGTTGTTGAAATTATGCGCAATACCGCTGGCGAAAGCACCGATCGTTTCCATCCGGCGCGCCTGCTGCAGGCGTGCGCGTTCACGTTCGAAGAATTCGCGCTCGATGGCGTTGTTGATGGTATCCAAGGCCATCCGCAGCAGGCTGAGCTCACCCGGTGGTGTGATGTAGCAAGACCCCTGCAACGCATCGAAGCCCAAGAGTCCGCTGACGCCCTTTCCGTCGATATTCGAAACACACGCCCAGCCTGCCAGACCGAAGGCTGCGTAGGCGTCTCTCTCCTCGCCATGAGGAAGGCAGTTTACGCTCGGGACGTGAACGATTCCCTCCGCGGTCAGCTGGGTGCCGGCCATAAGCGCCGGCGCTTGAGTGGGCCAGCCTGGGGGGAAGGTCATTCCCGGCCCGGACCATGTATGCATCCGGTTCGAGGGCCCCGCGAGAAGAAAATAGGCGCGGTCCGCGCCGACACATTCGGCCATATCGGCGAGGGCCTGTTCGATAAGCGCTCCCGTCTTTTGCGGCTGCGCGTTAATGAAACGCATCGAGACGCTGGCTATCACATGTTCGAACGCGGCGCGACGCCGAAGCGCCCGCGCCCATTTTCGGAGTTGTAGGGCGAGATAGACAAGAAGCCCGAGCAGCAACAGCGACGTCGCATAAAGCATCAACCGGAACCGCCTTGCCGTTACCCGCGACGCGGCTTGCTGAGCCAGGACTCCAGTGCGGACCTCTTCCTGGTTCCGTCTTTGGGGGACGGCGGATAAAGCCTTCAGTATGCCGTCGGTTGCCGGAAGAAGGTCGTGCAACAATCGGCCATGCGCCAGGAGCGCTTGCGTCAGGTCGGCGTCGTCGGGCGAGCGAGGTCGCCTGGCGAGTTCGTCCAGCCGGTCCTCGACCTCGCGTGCATTCGCCGAAGATGCGTCGAGCGAGAGGCGCAGCATGGCGGCGGCAAGCGGGCCGACCACCGGACCCAAAGGTTCGCTTCGGCCCGGCGATTCAAGATTGCTGCTGAACAGGGCGAAATAAGCAAGCGAGTTCTGCAGCAGAGCATTGTTGCTTTTGAACTGTTCTATCAAGTCCTCTTGGTGGCTGATCGATGCCGCCAGCCCGTCGATTGCCGCCGCTGTCGCGGGGTCGTCCGGTGCGCTCCGGCGCAGTCGGGCAAACGTGTTGTCCAGCACCTGCATTTCCCGTACCAACGGATCGTAGTTGCGCAGCATCCCGGCGCGCGCCGTCAGGACATCCCGTTGCAGCGTCTGTTCCGTCATCGCGAGTTCGTCGAGGGCTCCCAAGGCGCGATCAAAAAGCTCCGCCTCCGTGTTGACAGCGCCGAAAGACAGCCAAGTGAGCAGCAGAACGACGAGCAGCACAGCCGCGGCAGGCAGCATTAGCCTCACGGTGACCTTCCGGTCACCGGATGGCCACGATACGCCCCGGTCAGCGTCTTCAGAAAGGCAACGATCGCTTCTGTTTGCTCGTCCGATAGCGTTTGGTTGAGCTGCGTCTTACTCATGCGCCGCACGGCCTCTTCGAGAGTCGAAGCGTCGCCGTCGTGAAAATAGGGCGGCGTCGCCGCCACATTGCGTAGGCTGGGCACACGGAGTATCTCAGGCGACGGTGAAGCAAGCGGATGAAAAATGCCATGCCGTTCGAAAAGATTGCCGCCGACATTCACGCCTTGATGACAGGAAACGCAGCCAAGCGTCTTGAATAGCCGGTAGCCGTCCTGCTCCTCCGCCGAGAGCGCCGCAGCATCGCCGCCGAGCCAACGATCGAACCGGCTTCCGGGCGTTAGCAGCGACTGCTCGTAGGTGGCGATAGCGTCTAAGAGGCTCGCGCGGTCGGGCCCACGCCCGTAAGCTTCGTCGAATCGATGCGCCATCTCCGGATCGGCGCTCAGCCTCCGCAGAACGTCATCAATCTTCGTCCCCATGATCCTGGGATTCTCGATCGCAGCCTCAGCCTGCGCTTCAAGGGTGCGGAAACTGCCCTCCCAACTGAACCGGAAACTCAGCGCCGCATTGAAGATGGTGTTGGTGTTGAACGGAAGTTCCGATCCGTCTAAAGCCAGATCGCGCCGATTGCCGTCCGCTCCGTTGGTGCGCGTATCATGGCAAGACGAGCAAGCGCGCGCGTCGTCACGAGACAAGCGGCGATCTCCGAAGAGGCGCTCGCCAAGCGCGAGTTTTTGCGGGTCGGCGGCGGGGGGGTATGGAATCGGCGTGATCGGCTCCTGATCGGCGGAAAGCTGCGCGACTGTGCGCGGGGAATCGGCAGCTTGTGCGGCCCCCCCGCTGGCAATGAGTAGGTTCAGGCCGGCCAATACCCAGCGGTACCGCCACCGCGGACTGGTCGGCAAGGCGCGTGTGACGGCGATTAAGGACGACTTCGAGATTCGATGCATGGGCTAATGAACGTAGCGGGTGGCGTGTTACGGCTTCATTTCAGAGTCGAACCAATAGGCTGCAGTTGTAACGGGCGCGCCGAGTCGGTTTGTCGAGGCGCTCTCTCAGAGCTGCTCGACTGGCAGGGAAAACACGTATCCGACGCCGCGCTCGGTCTGGATGATGCGCGGCGCGCTCGGGTCGGTTTCCAGCTTGCGGCGCAGACGCAGAACCTGCACGTCGATGCTGCGGTCGAATATATCCTC
>JAQGIF010000250.1 GCA_028291345.1 Rhodospirillales bacterium
CGATCAGGCAATCGGTCGACCCCAGCGGGATCCGCGCGGTGTGCAGATCCTCCGGCCGGGCGGCGACGCGGACGTAACTCAGGACCGAGCCGTTCTTTTGCGCCAGCCCGATCGAATCGAGCACTGACGATCCCTTGCCCTCGATATGGGCTGCCATGCCCAGCAGTGCGCCGATGGTGATGACGCCGGTGCCACCGATGCCGGTGACGACGAGATTATAGGGCCGGTCGAGCGGCGGCACGGCCGGGATCGGCAGAGCCTTCACCAGCTCATCCGGGCTCTGCTGCGCCTTGTGCTTGCGCGGCGTCCCGCCCTCGACCGTCACGAAGCTGGGACAGAAGCCGGATTTGCAGGAGAAATCCTTGTTGCAGCTGGATTGGTTGATATGGCGCTTGCGGCCGAATTCCGTCTCGACAGGCTCGACGGAGATGCAGTTGGATTGCACGCTGCAATCGCCGCAGCCCTCGCACACCAAGTCGTTGATGAACAGCCGCTGGGGCGGGTCGGGCATGATGTTGCGCTTGCGGCGGCGACGCTTTTCCGCGGCGCAGGTCTGGTCGTAGACGATGACCGAGACGCCCTTGAGTTGCCGAAGCTCGATCTGGAGCGCCTCCATCTCGTCGCGGTGATGGATGGTGGTGCCGGGGGCGAAGCCGATGTCCGATGGGTATTTACCGGGCTCGTCGGACACTACGGCGATGCGGCGGATACCCTCGCCATGCAGCTGATGGGTGATCATCGGCACCGTCGGGTGCCCCTCGACCGGCTGACCCCCGGTCATCGCCGAGGCGTCGTTATAGAGGATTTTATAGGTGATGTTGACGCCGGAGGAGATCGCCCAGCGGATCGCCAGATAGCCGGAATGGTAATAGGTGCCGTCGCCCAGATTCTGGAAGACATGTTCCGTCTCGGTGAAATGCGACTGGCCGACCCAGTTCGCCCCCTCGCCGCCCATCTGGGTCGAGGGCTCGAGGTCGAATTCCGGGTGCCACACCGCCATCCAATGGCAGCCGATGCCGCCCATCTCGCGGCTGTCCATCGGACGCGGGATGGAGGAGCTGTGCGGGCAGCCGGAGCAGAAATAGGGCACGCGCCTAAGGGCGGTCTGGCTCCAGCCCGGCTGGGCGGCCTGCTTGTCCAGGGCCGCGAGGCGGTTGATGAGCTCGGTGTCGGGCGCCAGATTGATCAGCCGGCGGGCGATAGCCTGGGCGACGTCCAGCGGGTCGAGGTCCATCTTGGCCGAGAGCACGGGACGGCCCTGCTCGTCGGTCTGGCCGACGATGCGGGGGCGGCGGGATTCGGGCATGTGGTAGAGGATGGTGCGCAGCTGATCCTGGATGATCGGCTGCTTTTCCTCGACGACCAGGATCTCCTGGCGGCCGTCGCAGAACGCCTTGGCCCCGACAGGGTCGATCGGCCAGGTGAGGCCGAGCTTGAGCACGCTGATGCCCAGCTGATTGGCCCGGCGCTCATCGATGCCGAGCTCCTCCAGCGCCTGCTGGACGTCATGGAACGACTTGCCGGCGGTGACAATGCCGAACCGGGTACCCTCGCCGAAGACGACGCGATCGACCTTGTTGGCGCGGGCGAAGGCCTGGGCGGCCGGCAGCTTGAAGTCGAGCAGCCGGGCCTCGGGACTGAACCGATCGTCAGGCCAGCGTATGTTGACCCCATCGGGCGGGAACGCGACATCAGGGATGGTGATCGGGGTGCGTTCCGGGTCGATATAAACCGAGGCGGAAGCATCCATCAGCTGCGGCAGGACCTTGAAGCCGATCCAGCAGCCGGAGAAGCGCGACATCGCCCATCCATACAGGCCGAAATCGATAACTTCCTGGACATTGGATGGATACAGCACCGGCATCAGGCTGGACATGAACGCGAATTCGCCCTGGTTCGGCATGGTGGCCGACTTGGCTGCGTGGTCGTCCCCTACGACCGCAATTACACCCCCGAGCCGGGCCGAGCCGTTGAAATTACCGTGCTTCAGCGCGTCGCCGGAGCGGTCCAGGCCGGGATTCTTGCCGTACCAGATCGAGTGGACGCCATCGAATTTGGGCTTGCCGAAAATGCCGATCTGTTGCGAGCCCCAAACCGCAGTGGCGCCCAATTCCTCGTTCAGACCGGGGTCAAAGAAGATGTTGTTCGGCTCTAATAGCTTTCGGTTTTTCAGCAGTTCCGAGTCATAGCCGCTGAGCGGCGAACCGCGATAGCCGGAGATATATCCGGCGGTATTGAGCCCCGCCGCCTGGTCGCGCAGATGCTGGCTGATCGGCAGCCGCACCAGGGCCTGGATGCCGGTCAGGTACACCCGCCCCGAAAGCGCGGTGTATTTATCGTCCAGCGAGATCGTCGTCAGATTCACGATCTTTCCTCTCCCAATGTGCGGCTCATTGCGGTTGCCCCGCAGTCTTCTTTTGTTTGGATGGTTTTATACCGCTTTTCGCCGCCTTGGCGATATCGACCGGCAAGGTTGCGACCGGCGTGGCGCTGACCATGCGGTCCAGCAGGTCGGTCAGCGCCTGGCTCACCGCATCGGCCGACCAGGGCCCGGACTGATTGAACCATTTCGACACCCAATGGACAGCGCCGAGAATGGTGAAGACGGCAAGCTTGGGGTCACACGGCACGATGCTGCCATCGGCGATGCCCGCGCGGATCAGCTCGCGCAGGGCATGTTCGAACCTGTCACGGACTTGGAGCAGCGCAGCATAATCCTCTGGTAACAGGGCGTTTTCCTCGGTGAGGACGACGCAGCAGGACAGCTCGTCGATCATCTCCTTCAGGTAAAATCGCAGGGCATTATTCAGCCTCTCCCGCCCGCTGCCGCCCTGGCGCTCCGCGGCGGCCAGGCCTTCGAAGCCGACCTCAAGCGCTCTGGCGAAGCATTCGCGCAGCAGCGCATGCTTGCTGGGAAAATAATGATAGAGCGCCGCCTTAGTGACACCCAACCGCTGCGCAATATCGTCCAGCGAGGCGGCGTGGAACCCCTTGCGCGTGAAGGCGCTGGCGGCCTCGCGCAGCAACGCGATACGCTTTGCCTCATGCAGCGCGTCCCGGCTGGGGACGGCGGTGGCCCAGGCGGTCATGCAAACCTCGGCGCGCGCTTTTCGTGGAACGCCGCCATCCCCTCAGCCCAATCCGGCGAATTGATCAGCATCGCCAGCGATTCCAGGCCGTAGCGGCGGGCCGTTGCCAGATCGACATCCTCGCAGGCATAGACCGAGGCTTTGCCTTGGGCGATGGCAAGCGGGCTCATCGCCTTTAGCTTTTCCGCTAGCGCCAGCGCCGCCGGCAGCAGATCGTCGGGCTCGGTTACCGCATAGAGAAGCCCGGCCCGGTCGGCCTCTTCCGCCGTGTAATGGTTGCCGGTCAGCACCCATTCGATCGCTCGGCCGCGGCCGATATGGCGGCCCAACTTCTGGACCCCGCCGGCACCGGGGATCGCGCCGAGCTTCACCTCCGGCACGCCGATCTTGGCGGTGCGGGCCATCAATCGGAAGTCGGCCGAGATCATCATCTCGCACCCGCCGCCCAGAGCGAAGCCGTTGACCGCTGCGATGATCGGGAAGGCCATCGTTTCGAAACGGTCATAAAGAACAGCGATACGCGCCAGGTAGTTGTCACGCAGGTCGAAGTTGGTCTTGCCGACCGGCGAGTTCGCATCGGTGAAATAGTCCAGATGCGCGCCGCAGCAGAAGGCCCGGCCGCTGCCGGTGATGACCAGCGCCCTCGCCTTTTCGCGCGTGCAGATATCCAGCACCCGGCCGAGCTCGCCGATCAGCTCCAGGGTCAGCGTGTTCATCGCCTGAGCACGGGTCATCCTCGTCAGCGCCACTCCCTCGGCGGCCCAGGTCAGCGAGATCGCGACACCCTCGAATGCCTCAGGCAAAGGACACGTCCAGTCCCAGCTCGCGGGCGATCAGCAATGTCTGGATCTGGCTGGAGCCGTCGCCGATGGTGCAGACGCGGTTGTCGCGTAGGTAACGCGAGGCCGGGCAGTCATCCATGAAGCCCCAGCCGCCATGCACCTGGATAGCGAGGTTGGCGCATTCGCTGCCGATCTCGGTCGCGTAATATTTGGCGATGGCCAGGTCCTTGCCGGTCGCCTCACCCCGGTCGGCCAGCCAAGCGGCCTTGTAGACCACCATACGCGCGGTTTCGACCTTGACCGCCATGTCGGCGATGATCTTCTGGATCAGCTGCAGCTTGCCGATCGTGCTGCCGAACGCACGGCGTTCCTTGGCGTAGGACACCGCCACATCGAGGCTGCCCTGGGCGAGGCCCAGCGAGCAGGTGGAGAGAAACACCCGCGCCTGTTGATAGCCTTTATGCAGCAATAACCGTCCCTTATCGATATCACCCACCACCATGTCTGAACTCAGGGTGCATTCGTCGAAATAGAGTGGGCGTGTGTCGGAGGATCGCCAGCCCATCTTGCGGTATTTCTCGCCGGGCTCGTAGCCGGGGGTGCCGTTGGGGACCAGGAACAGGCTGAAGGATTTCTTCGGCGCCTCGGGCGGGCTGGTCACCACCAGCACCAGGGCGAAGGACGAGATGTCCGTGCCGGCATTGGTGATATAGGCCTTCTCGCCATTGATCCGCCATTCGCCATCGACCAGCCGGCCGCGCGTGGTAAAGCCCGCAGTATCCGACCCCGCATTGGGCTCGGTTCCGGCAATGGCGCAGATCTTCTTTCCGGCGACGATATCAGGCAGGTATGTCTGCTTCTGCGCATCGCTGCCGAAGCGGCCAAGGGTCAAGCCGGTGGCGACGCTGACCATCGTGCTGACCGCCAGAGACTGATCGGCACGGGCGATCTGCTCCAGCGCCAGCACCATCTCGAACGTACCCAGCCCCATCCCGCCCCATTCCTCGCCGAACGGAATGGAGGTGATGCCGATATCGGCCAGCTCATGGAAGAGGCTGGTGGGAAACACCGCGTCGCGGTCGAGTTTTTCGGCGGCTGGCGCAATCCGCTCCCGCGCAAACTCCTCGACCGTCGCCTGCAGCTTCTTCTGGTCGTCGTCGAGCAGGAAATTCATGGGGTGCGCCTACTACGCCAACTCGTAATGGAAATCGGTGATCCGGCCCTCCGGCGTGTCCTTGAACACCACCTTCACTTTGGTTCCCGGTTTCAAGCGGGCAGCGGCTGCCGGCACGTCCGACAGCTCCATGCCGCGCACGAAATTGACCAGGGCGGTCGAGACATTATCCAGCCGCACATAGGCGATGGCGTAAGGCGGCGGCGGCAGATGTTCGAACTGGGCGGTAACGATGGTCGCGGCCTCGATCACCCCCTGATGCCCCGCCTCGACCCAGCCGTCGCAGGGCTCGAAGGCGCGCTCGCAATAGGCGCGCGGCGGCAGATAGGCGATACCGGATGCAGCGCAATGGCTGGCCAGGATCCTCTTCTGCTTCAATCCGTCGAAGAACTGCCCTGCAACTTTACCAACCGAATAATTATAGCGGACATGCCATTCGCCATGGATGACATTGTCGTCGATTGCTGTGCTCATTGCACTCTTCCTCGTGTGGCATGGTCGTCGCCCAGCATCGTGACGGCGAAGAATTGGGTCGATCCGCCAACGGCGGTGGCGACCGCGTTATGTACGTTGGGCAGCTGGTTCTGCCCGGCCTTGCCCATCACCTGATTGGCGGCGTCGACCACGCGCACCAAGCCGGTGACGCCGATCGGATTGGTGCAGAGCGTGCCGCCGGACGGGCCGATCGCCACCTGCCCATCCAGGTCCCAGCCGCCCTCATCACTGATTGCGGCGGCGCGGCCCCGGCCGCAGAAGCCAAGCGATTCAATGCTGGGAAACTGGAAGGTGCTGAACGGGTCGTACAGCTCCGCCACCTGGATCTGGCTGGTCGGGTCGGTGATGCCGGCCTGGCGGTAGGCCTCATAGGCGGCGATATGCTCGCCGTCATGGTCGGAGAATTCGGTTTCGGAGAACACGCCCATGCGGTCGCCCATGAACACCGAATGGGTGATCGCGCTGACCCCGTTCACGAAGGCGGGACGCGCGCACTTCTCTTTGGCGACATCGAGATTGCTCAACACCACAGCTGCCGCGCCCGAAGAACGGGGGCAGATGTCGAAGCGCTTATAAGGATAGGCGACGCGCGGCGAGTTCATCACGTCATCGACCGTGATCTCACCTTTCAGATGGGCGTAGGGATTGCCCATCGCGTTCTTGCGCGCCCGCACGACGACCTGGGCGAACTGCTCCTCCGTCGTGCCGTAGCGGCTCATGTAACGCTGGGCCGCCAAGGCGGTCATGGTCACGGTGTTGAGCGCGAAATCATGCTCGTAGAACCGGTCCCAGATCAGATTCAGCACATGTTGTGCATCCGGCGTCTCCGCCACCCGGTCGGCGCCCACCACCAGCACGGTGCGATGAACGCCCGAGGCGACATGGACGTAAGCAGCCTGCAAGGCCGAGCCGCCGGTCGCGCCGCCCGCATGGATGCGCATGAACGGCTTGCCTGTCCCCCAGACATGCGAGGTCGCCCAGCGGTCGCAATCATTGACGCCCATGAACTGGGTCGGCGCCATCGAGAAGACGATGGCGTCGAGCTCGTCGGGGGTCACCCCGGCATCGTCCATCGCCAGCTTGGCGGCATCCTGCGCCAGCTCGACATAGGTCTTGTCGGCGTAGTGGGTCTTGAACTTGGTCTGGCCGGTGCCGATGACTGCGACGGTGTTCTTTGCCATCAGACGCGCTCCAACACGACGGCGACGTTGCCCTGCTGGGCAAAGCCGTGGCTGCCATGAGCCGCCGCCCGTTTGATGCGCGGTATCTGGATCGGCCCGGCATTGTTGGACAGCTGCAGCACCGCCTCTGCAGCGTTGACCAGGCCGGTGCAGAAATACGGATTCTGCGCGAACGCCCCGCCGGAAGTCGAGATGTCTTTTGGAGCATTCCCATTCAGAGCGGCGCGGAAGGCGAGTTCATGAAAGCCGGTTTGGCTCTCAAGCTCCAGCAGGTCGAGCCCGGCCGCATTCTTGAGGCCCGCCATCATCAGTGCATCGTCCAAGGTGGCACGAAAGCCCGTGAGACCAGCCAGCCGGTCGCTCCCCAGGTCATATTGCTCGTTCCGCCAGCCGATCCCCGCCACCTGCGCCAGCGCCCGGGCATTCGGGTTGCGCTTCAGCCATTCCGCCGAGGCCAGAACCATCGCAACTGCGCCGTCGGTGATCGGCGCCTGATGCTCACGGCGCAGCGGCGCGGCAAGGTAAGGCGATAGAGCGATATCCTCCATCGCCGGCACGCCATGGCCGATGCCGCGCGGGTTGCGGTCGGCGCGGCGATAGGCTTCCAGCACCGCCTCATCCGCATCGAATTCGTCGAAGCCGTATTTTTCGCCTACCGCCTGAGCGAAAAGCGCATCGGTGATCGCCATGTTGAGCCCGATCGGCCGCGTATAGAACGGCTCGCAGCGCATCCGCATGACATCTTCGAGCGGCGCGGTGGAGGGCTTGCTCCAGCTGACCAGCAGGCCGAGTTCGAAAATCCCGGACTCCAGCCGCATCGCCTCAAGGCAGAGGCCGGTCAGGCCCGAATCGGTGCATTTCATCTCGTCGCGCAATTGCGCGCCCGCCGGGGCGGCGAGCAGCATACTGGAGATGCTGCGTCCGTCCAGTTCGTCGCAGCCGGCGATAGTGACATGATCGATCTGGCCGCGCCGGACGCCGGCATCGGCCAAGGCGGCATGAGCGGTGTCGAAAACCAGCTCTTCCAGCCTTTTCTCCCCTATCCGGGCGGCGGGCATATGCACCGCCTGCCCGATCACGAACACATCCATACGGCGCTTCCCAGCTTTCAGTTCGTTAACCGTAGGGTTATCTGGCTATCCAGGGAGAGACAAGCGCTATTCTTTCAAACGGTCGAAACGCTGGAAAGTCCATCTGAGGACTGTTAGATTTTAGTGAGGCAGGGACCGCCGGTGAATGGTCAGCTCGACCATGTTCAGATTGCTTAGGTCATCATTCGTCGTGGCGATGATTTCGGTCAGTCCGGGCGCGCACGCTCAGACCCGGGGCGGGCCGCCGGCTATCCCTTATGCGCAGGACTGGGGACCGACCACCTATTCGCGGATTGGAAGCACGACCTTTCGGTCGGACGGCAGCAAAGCCAAGAGAATCGGCGACAGCACTTGACCCCGTGTTGATTGCAGTCCTGGCCGCCGTAAGCTTTCCCAACTGCTAAAGCCGAAATCGTGAAGATCGCGATTTCGGCTGCACCTGGCAACAGACCTGCCTTTACTGGTGGCCCAAACTTTCTTCCATGCCGGGTTGGCACACCGACGTGCAGGCGAATTACGGCTTCGGCGAAACGGCATGAACACGCTTGTTCCCGATGGCTTCGAGTTTTCAAACGCCGACACCGTCTTGTGTGCGAAAGCGGTTTATAAGCCACGTTACCAAGTAGAAAACCCGGCCTCTAGATCGTTAGATGCGTTCATTAAGGACGACAAAACTTCGTTCGTTGAAAAGAATGCGGAGGTCTTAATTATTAATGCACACAGCGAGGCCGGTTATCGCGCCAATCAGACTTGTATCGACATCTGATCGGACAGTATTCCGTTACGCACTGAGGCAATCGCATTTACACTGCGCCGTTAATCAAGCTTCGCGTCACTTCATCCACCGTGCAGGCCCCGACCAGCGCCATATCGCGCCGTACCTCATCCCGCAGCACAGTCAGCGCACGCCTGACGCCCGCCTCGCCGCCGGCTGACAGGCCATACAGATAGGGCCGCCCGATCATGCAGGCCTTGGCGCCGAGGGCCAGGGCCTTCAGCACATGGGTGCCGCGGCGGATGCCCCCGTCGAGGACGAGTTCGATGTCGGTACCGACAGCGTCGGCGATGCGGGGCAGTGCGTCCAGGCTGCCCGACACGGCATCCAGCTGGCGGCCGCCATGGTTGGAGATGATAACCGCCTTCGCGCCGATGGCGTGGGCGTTCCTGGCGTCGTCCGGATGCAGAATGCCCTTGATGATCAGCGGGCCGTTCCATTGGCCGACCATCCATTCTATATCCCTCCAGGTTACGCTGGGATCGAACTGGCTGTTGACATAATGCGGCAGCGAGACCGCGCCGCCGCCGGAACCTTCCGCTATTTTGTGGGCGACGTTAGCCAGGATCGGCGGCGGGTTGGTCAGGTAATCGAACACCCAGCCGGGCCGCTGAGCGAACTTGGTCACGCTGCTGAGCGTCAGCTTAGGCGGGATGGTCATGCCCGAGCGGCGATCGCGCTCGCGGTTGGCGGGCACTGGCACATCGACGGTGACGACCAGCCCGGTATAGCCCGCCGCCTTGGCGCGGGTCAGGAACTCGCGGGTCAGCTCTCGGTCGCGGAAGCAATAGACCTGGAACCATTTGGGTGCGGCGGTAACGGCCCCGACCTCCTCCATGCTGAAGGACGACATGGTCGACAATGTATAGATCGTGCCCGCTTTGGCGGCGGCGCGGGCGATGGCCATTTCACCGTCGGGGTGGAAGATGCGCGACATGCCGGTCGGCGCCAGCATCACCGGCCAGTCGATCTTGTGGCCGAGCACGGTCGTGGTCGTGTCGATGGTCGCGACATCGCTCAAGGTGCGGGGCAATAGGCTCCAGCGGTCGTAGGCGGCGATATTGCGGCGAAGCGTCCATTCATCCTCCGCCCCGCCATCGAGGAAATCGAACAGAGGCGACGGCAACCGGCGGCGCGCCACATCCCGGATTTCCCAGATATTCCCTTGTCGCGTCAGCGGCCGATCCCGCATGGTCCCTCCCCGGTTCTCTATTTTCTCGTCGTGCTCGGGCTTGACCCGGGCCCCCACGCGGTCGAGCTGCACGATTTATGACGTGGGTACGCGGGTCAAGCCCGCGCATGACGACAGAATAATTTAATCGAATCCCCGCATTTCGGCGAAGGTCTCGAACGGTTCGCGGGCAGTACGAATCTTATTGAGCGGATGATTCACGTCGCGATAGCCCATCGACATGCCGGCGAAAAGCATAAGGTCGTCGGCCATACAGAGGAAGCCGCGCACGCTCACCGGCCAGTTCGACCAGCTTTCCTGCGGGCAGGTATCGAGCCCCCGCTCCGCCGCCAGCAGCATCACGGTCTGCATATACATGCCCATGTCCGACCATTGCGGCGGCCCAAGCCGGCGATCGAGGCAAAAGAACAACCCGACCGGGGCGTCGAAGAAGCGGTAATTCCGCTCCCCCAACTCCTTGAGCGCCGCCTTGTCCTTGTCATCCACGCCAAGCGCCGCATAGCGCCGCGCGCCGGTATCGCGGCGGCGTGTCTTGAACGGCTCCCACAGACTGGGGGGATAGACGTCATATACCGGCGTCTCGGTCTCGCCTGCTGCGAGTTTCGTCGCGATGACCGCTTTGAACTCGGCGAGCGGCTTGCCGGCCAGGGCGAACACCCGCCAGGGCTGGAGATTACCGCCGGAGGGCGATCGGCGCGCCACCTCCAGGATTTCGCGGACGATCGATCCCGGAACGGGGTCGGACTTGAAGGCGCGCACGGACATGCGCTGGTTGACGGCTTCGCTGACTTTCATGGCGAGACATTAAGTCCGGCCGTTCAAAGGACCAAGGTCCTTGTCAGCCCTGTGCCATCCCGCCAAAATCAGTTCTTGAGTTGCCCTCACCAATCACCCAGGGACGGGCGGGGGCATGGGAGGATATTTGTGGCAGGCCGCTACGAGACGATGCACCGGCGATCCTTGTCGGAACCCGAAAGCTTTTGGGCCGAGGCCGCCCGGACGCTGGAATGGAGCCGGGAATGGGATTCGGTGCTGTCGACCGGGCCGGACGGGCGTTGGCAATGGTTCGCCGGCGGCGAGGCGAATACCTGTTGGAATGCGCTGGACCGCCATGTGCGTGACGGGCGCGGTGAGCAGCTTGCGCTGATCTATGACAGCCCGCTGACCGGGAGCTTGCGCAAGCTGACCTATCGCGAATTGCTGGAGCAGACCGCGCGCTTCGCCGGTGCGCTGACGGCGCTCGGTGTGGGCAAGGGCGACCGGGTCCTGCTCTATATGCCTGTGATCCCGGAGGCGGTCGTCGCCATGTTGGCCTGCGCACGGATCGGCGCGATCCATTCGGTGGTGTTCGGGGGCTTCGCGGCGCGCGAGGTGGCGACGCGGATCATCGACGCCGGGCCGAAGCTGATCGTCGCCGCCTCATGCGGTATCGAGCCCAACCGCGTCATTCCTTATATGCCGGTGGTCGATGCCGCGATCGAGATCGCCGGCGGCGTTCCCGCGACCTGCATCGTCGTGCAGCGCGATGCGCTCAAGGTCGAGTTGAAGCCCCGCCGCTACCATGACTGGAACGACGTCATGGCGACGGCGCAGCCGGTCGATTGCGTACCGGTCGCGGCGACCGACCCGCTCTATATACTCTATACGTCCGGCACGACCGGCCAGCCCAAGGGCATCGTCCGGCCATCGGGCGGGCACCTGGTGGCGATGGCCTGGTCGTTGCGCCATGTCTTCGACGCCCATGCCGGCGAGACCTTCTGGGCGGCGTCCGATATCGGCTGGGTGGTTGGTCACTCTTATATTGTCTATGCGCCGCTGATCGCCGGCTGCACGACCGTGCTCTACGAGGGCAAGCCGGTGGGCACGCCCGATGCCGGGGCGTTCTGGCGGGTGATCGAGGATCACAAGGTGACGACGATGTTCACCGCGCCGACCGCCATCCGGGCGATCCGCCGCGAGGACTCCGAAGCCAAACTGATGGGTGATTACGACATCTCATCGCTGAAGGCGTTGTTCCTGGCGGGCGAACGCTGCGACCCCGCCACCTTGGCTTGGTGCGAGGAAAAGCTGGCGCGGCCGATCGTCGATAATTGGTGGCAGACCGAAACCGGCTGGCCGATCGCCGCCAACCCGCTGGGCATCGAAAGCTTCCCGGTCAAATACGGCTCGGCCACCAAGCCGATCCCCGGATGGCAGGTCCAGGCGCTAGATCCGAAGGGCATGCCCGTAGAGCCCGGCCAGACCGGCGCGATCGCCTGCAAGCTGCCGCTACCGCCGGGTGCAGCCAGCACCTTGTGGAATGCGCCGGAGCGCTATGCCAAGGCCTATCTCGAAGCCTTCCCCGGCTATTACAGCACGGGCGATGCCGGCTTCATCGATGCCGACGGCTATCTGCACGTCATGACCCGTACGGATGATGTGATTAACGTCGCCGGCCACCGGCTTTCGACCGGCGCGATCGAGGAGGTCATCGCCGGCCATTCCGATATCGCCGAATGCGCGGTCGTCGGCATGCCGGACAGTTTGAAGGGGCAAGCCCCTTTAGGTTTTCTGGTGCTGAAGGCCGGCATCAACCGGCCGCATGCCGAGATCGTCGCCGAGATCGTCAAGCGCGTGCGTGACACGATGGGCGCGGTGGTCGCCTTCAAAACCGCCATCGTTGTCGCCCGTCTGCCTAAAACGCGGTCAGGCAAGATATTACGCGGAACAATCGTCAAAATCCTGAGCAGCGAACCCTATGCGATGCCCGGGACAATCGAGGACCCAGCGGCCCTGGCCGAGATCGAACGGGATTTGAACGCGGCGGGGCTGATCATTCCCTGAGGCGATGAGCCTCGCGCCGAGGGCCCACCGCCTAGAGTTGTGAGCGTGGCCCGCCGCCATTCCGGGGTAGCTATTATTCGAACCTGCACGGCATCTCCCCGAATTTTGGCACAAATTCGGCAGTTTGCGCAAAGTGCCCCAACACCCGGATTGCATCGAGCGAGTAGATATCCGTTCGGAGTATAGACCGGGGAGAGCGCGTCACCTTTAGTAGCTGCTAACTACCTTTAGTGGCTTAAGTCCGCTTCAGCCTCTTCGGAATGAACATACTTGTGAAGGCACCCATGGCAGCCGATTTCAGCGCGACAATTCCGCGCCGCACCTATCAGCGCAAGCATGTGCGCACGAGGCCTTTCAACCGGGATCGATATCTGAGCATCCGCAGGCGAGGCGCGCATGAGGCTCCCCCTCTTCCATCCGGTCCTTGTCTGCTAAAATCAGGTCTAGTTCTGAGTGCGCCGATTCGCGCGTTCCGGCTGTTGACGACTTGGTCGACGGCTTGGGTTTCTGCGTACCATCAAGGACGGCGTGACCCCGCGACATGTGACCGCAGAGCAACAGTCGCCTTAATCTCGACGAATATATTTCGCAACTTGGCCATAATGTGTCGCCAACTATCCTATATACTAATCGCGAGGCTGCAACGGCGACTCGGCTATCTTGAGTGCTTGGACTTCCCGGGTGATGTACATGTCCCCGACGTTGCTTGAGGCGAAGAACGTAGACCGGCCGACGCGCCCGACCCAGCACGGGAGCTGCGGCAATGTGCCAGCGGCGGGAATTGGGAACGTTTGGCACGATACTTGCTTAACTCTACTGGGTAAGACATCGCGGTTTCGGGACGCCCTATACCCCAAGCCGAGCGAATGATGGCAGAGGACCTGACACGGTGAAATAGGAGAGGCAGATGGGCATGATCGATCAGCTTTTTTCTCGTTCGATGGAATCATACGAGAGCCAGCGACAGCAAGAGATGCCCCTGCTCGAATATCTTGAGCTGTGCCGGACCGATCCCTTGGCCTATGCCACCGCCGCCGAGCGGATGGTTGCCGCGATCGGCGAGCCAGAGATCATCGACACTGCCAAGGATGCACGCCTCGGCCGAATCTTCATGAACCGCACGATCAAGGTCTACCCTGCCTTTGCCGAATTTTTCGGGATGGAAGATACGGTCGAGCGGATCGTCAATTTCTTCCGCTATTCCGCCCAGGGACTCGAGGAGCGCAAGCAGATTCTCTATCTGCTGGGCC
>JAQGIF010000313.1 GCA_028291345.1 Rhodospirillales bacterium
TCGGGGCGCGCGCGTCGGTAGAGGTTCGCCACTTCCCTAACCGAAGCGAAGGCCCCGAACAGATTGATGCTGCCCCGCCGCCAACGGAGCGGATGCAGCGCAAATCCCTCCCCACGGATCAGATCCCCATGGGCGCCGACCCGCGTCGCCACCAGGACCTGAAACCCGGCATCGCGCGCAGCGCGTGCCTGCGGCAGGCGGTGCGCCCAGAAATACCAGTCTTCGGTCACCAGGAATATCAGCGTTGGGGCAGGCCCCTGAATTGGCGAGCGCCCGGCGTCCAACGCCAAATCAGGCAACGCCATGATAGTCTTTATACCAGCGGGCGAAGAGCGGGATTCCTTCCTCGATCCCGATCTTGGGTTCGAAGCCGAGGTCGCGGCGGCTATCCTCGATTTCGGCCGCGGTCGCCTTCACGTCGCCCGGCTGCATCGGTTCGAATTTCAGCATCGCCTTACAGTTCAGCGCCTGCTCGATCACCTTGATGAAGCGCAGAACCGGCTCGGGCTTGTTGTTGCCGAGATTATAGAGTCGATGAAGCCGGACGGGATCGCTCGGCTGATCAAGCGCTGCCAGGATGCCCGCGACCGCGTCGTCGATATAGGTGAAATCCCGCTCCAGCTTGCCCTCGTTGAAGACCGCGATCGGCTCGCCCGCTAGAATGGCTTTCGTAAAACTGTAATATGCCATGTCGGGCCGGCCCCAGGGACCGTACAGCGTGAAGAAA
The DNA here is from genome assembly GCA_028291345.1 of Rhodospirillales bacterium. Classification (GTDB taxonomy): domain Bacteria; phylum Pseudomonadota; class Alphaproteobacteria; order BOG-932; family Roseiterribacteraceae; genus BOG-932. Next base: position 728 of record JAQGIF010000313.1, read on the forward strand.
CGCAAGCCGGTCGAGGCCATGCCGTACATCGCCGCATAGCTTTCCGCCAGCAACTCGCCGCTGCGCTTGGTCGCGGCATAGAGCGAAACCGGATGATCGACCCGATCCTTGACGGAAAAGGGAAACTTGTCGTTGCCGCCATAGACGGACGAGGAACTGGCATAGACGAAAGCCGGCTGCGCGTTCAGCCGCCGCACGGCCTCGAATATCGCAACCTGCCCCAACACGTTGGAATGTACATAAGCGTAGGGGTTTGTCAGCGAATAGCGAACCCCTGCCTGTGCCGCCAGATGAATGATCCCGGTAACGTTGCCCGCCTCCGCAAGAATCGCGGAGACCTGCTCGGCGTCGGCGATGTCGGCGCGATGAAAGGTGAAACCGTCCTTGTCCGCAAGGTGCGCCAACCGGGCCTCTTTCAGACCTACATCGTAATAATCGTTGACGATGTCGATGCCGACGACCCGTTCGCCGCGCGCCAGAAGCGCCGCGGCAACATGGTAACCGACGAAGCCGGCAACCCCGGTAACAACCACGGTCATGACGGACACACCCCAAATCGACCCGGACGCATGAGCCGCCCGGGTCTATTAGGTGCTGAATCGGCGGCCCGCAAGGCCGCTCGACGTATCAGAAACGATATGTAAATCCGACTGTCAGAATATCTAGCGAGACGGTGCTCGTCGCCTTGATCGTGCTGCTGGTCGGGATCGGGAACGGCGCGGTCGAATAGAATGGCCGGTTGATATTGATGTTGCTGTCATCGACGAAGATATGGGCATAGCTGCCGTCGAGGCCGAGATTTTCGCTGATCTGGTAATGCAATCCGCCGGCCAGCCAATAGCGATCGCCGTCGGGCACGCGGGTATCGCGAAAAGCGTCGATGGTCGGGGTCTGATCGAATTTGACGCCCGCGCGCAGCTTGACCTGATCGGTCAGCTGATATTCGCCGCCGAGCGCGACCGAAAACGTGTCCTTGTAGTTCTCAGGCGTTATCAGATCGCCGCTATTGTCGAATAGATGAACGGCGATCTGCTTGAAATTGCTCCAGCTGTAATAATCGACCTCGCCCAGCAGAGTCAGTTCAGGCGAGATCTTCTGGGCGATACCGACGGACACGATATCCGGCAGGTCGAGTTGGGCAGATGCGCCGACATTGCCGTTGCGCGCCGCGAGCGGACCGGTCAGGCCGGAGAACGTGACCGAGCCCTTGTCGATATTATGCGTAATGCCATAGCGATAGGAGAAACCGATCTTGGTGTCCGGCGTCGGCTTCAGCAGGATGCCCATATTGAAGCCCGTGCTCCAGGTATGGCCCGTGAGGGTCAGGCGGCCGTCGGTCGAGGGCACCGGCCCGCCGATCGTCAGCGGATTCGGCAGGGCTTGGCGCAGTTTTATATAGGTATATTGTTCGTCCAGCCCGGCGCCGATCGACAGCCACTCGTTGATCTTCCAGGCCACCGTCGGCGCGATATCGACCGTTTCGATGAAGCTGTCGATCGAATCGTAGCGCGCAAAGCTGTCCTGAGCATACTTCGACGCGAAGCCGAAGGGCGAGCTGACGCCGAGCCCGAAGGTGAGCGGCGAATCCGGCATTTGATAGCTGACATAGAAATCGGGAACCGGAGAAGCAGAGCCGGGATTGCCGCCATTACCGCCCGAAGCGGGTACGAAGCCGCCCGAAGAGGGGTGTGCGAGGAAGGCCCCGGTGGAACGGTTGACGGAGCCGTTATTGGTCAGCCCGGAGTCCGGAACGATCAGGTCGATGCCGCCCGCCGCCTGAATGCCTTCGAGTTCGCTCAAACCGGCGGGATTGAAATAGATCGTGCTGGCATCGTCGGCCGCGACGACATTGCCGGCCTGGGCCCGGCCGACGCCGGCGGCCGACTGTTCCTGAATATAGAAGCTGCCGCCCGAAGCGGCGCCGGAGAGCGACATAGCTGACATGGCCAGGATGGCGCCGTAACTGCGATTTGATCGCAAAGTCATTGTTATCATCTCCCTACCGAAATTTAGGTACCCACGTAGCACAACCGATTCAGCTATAAAAGTATGCGTGTTATTGCGCCGTTATCTCGCCTCAAAATTCATAATATCCGAGCAATCTGGACTCCTGTATCCAAATTTACGGTTTGTAGAATTGACCCGCCGATGTTCCGCAAATATTAATTTATATTCATTTTAGAAAATTACCGCGGCAACGAACCTTGATTTGCGCTGCGATGCAGCGAGACGTCACAAAGAAAACGGATAACGCCATCCTGCGCAGCACAATTTTAGATCAATTCTAAAGAGTGTTGCTTTTGAGGCTCCCGCCGCGATAGGATCGCGTTGATACAACCATCGGCGGCCCCATAAATCCGGCTGCCCATTTAAGGAGGATGACATGACCGCCCTGAAAGATTCGCAGACACTCGAAAACTTGAAAGCGGCGTTTGCAGGCGAGAGCCAGGCCAACCGTCGTTACCTCTATTTCGCACAAAAGGCCGATGTCGAAGGCTATAACGACGTCGCGGCGGTGTTCCGTTCGACCGCCGAAGGCGAGACCGGCCATGCGCATGGCCATCTGGAATTCATGGAAGAGGTCGGCGATCCGGCCACCGGCAAGCCGATCGGCTCGACGGACAAGAACCTGGTGGCCTCGGTCGCCGGCGAAACCCATGAATATACCGACATGTATCCGGGTATGGCCCGCACCGCCCGCGAAGAAGGCTTCGACGAGATCGCGGACTGGTTCGAAACGCTGGCCAAGGCCGAGCGCTCGCACGCTGGCCGGTTCCAGAAGGCGCTCGACAACCTGAACGCATAGCTCATCATTCGTTCGAACAGAGCCGGCGGCCCTTGGGTCGCCGGCTTCTTTGTATGACCCGAAGGGCCTTGATATGGCTGAGCCGAATAGCGGCGCACCGTTCCGCCACGTCATCGAGTGGCAAAATGCCGATTTCTACGACCTCGAAAAGATTGAGGCCGAGATGGAGCGGGTATTCGACATCTGTCACGGCTGTCGGCGGTGTTTTAATCTTTGCGAATCCTTTCCGACCCTGTTCGACATGATCGACGCCACTGCGACCGGTGAATTCGATGAGGTGCCCAAGGCGCGGTATAAAGAGGTCGTGGACGACTGCACGCTCTGCGACATGTGCTTCATGACGAAGTGCCCCTATGTTCCGCCGCACGAATTCAATCTTGATTTCCCGCATCTGATGCTGCGCTATCGCGCCGCCGAATTCGCCAAGGGCATCCCGTCCTTCGCGGATAAGGAACTGGTCGCGACGGACCGCAACGGCAAGCTAGGATCGGCTCTTAATCCCCTCACGAACTGGGCCGTCAACCGCGATAACAGGCTAACTCGGCCTTTGATGGAAATGGTCGGCGACATCGACCGCAATGCCGAACTCCCGACATTCGACCGCCCCACCTTCGTCGCTAGGGCCAAGAGCAACGCGCCGCAGCGTGACGCAAGCGCCCCGGCCGCAGGCCGCAAAGCCCTGCTCTATGCAACCTGTTTCATCAATTACAACAACACCTCGATCGGCCGCGCCGCCCAGGCCGTGCTGGCCAAGAACGGTGTCGAGACCAAGGTGGTCCATCCCGAATGCTGCGGCATGCCGCAGCTCGAGCTTGGCGACATCAAGGACGTGGCAAGGCGCGCCGCCCGGGTTGCAGCCTTCATGCGGCCGCAGATCGAACAGGGCTATCGTGTCGTCGCCCTCGTCCCGTCCTGCGCCCTGATGCTGAAATTCGAATGGCCGCTGATCCTGCCGGACAATGAAGACGTCGCCTTCCTGGCCAAGAACACGTCGGACCTCAGCGAATATGTTGTCGACATCGCGAAGAAAGAGGGGTTGGCGCCTGGTCTGAAGCCGCTGGAAGGCGGCGTGACCCTGCACCTTGCCTGCCATGCCCGCGCCCAGAACATGGGTCAGAAGGGCACGGAAATGCTGCGGCTGATCCCGGAACCTGACATCGCGGTAGTTGAGCGCTGCTCGGGCCATGGCGGATCGTGGGGCGTAAAAAAGGGCAATTTCGAAAAAGCGATGAAGGTCGGCAAGCCGGTCGCACGGGCGACGGCCAAGAACGACAAGGCCTTTGTTGCATCGGAATGCCCGCTCGCCGGGATGCACATTTTGCAGGGTGTGGAGGCTATTGAAGGCGCGAAGGCCCCGACCAAGGTACATCCGATCGAATTGCTGGCAAAAGCCTACGGCCTGACGGACATAACCTCATGACAACCTCACCACGCCAGATCACCCGCGCCGACATCATGCCCATGGCGGACTATGCCGCTATTCGCCGCGATCAGCGCGCGCGGATTTCGGAGAAGAAGCGGTCCCGCCGGATCGAGGTGGGCCCCTACTCGACGTTCTATTTCGAGAATTACGACACGATGTGGCATCAGATCCATGAGATGCTGTTCGTGGAAAAAGGTGGCGAGGCCCAGATCCAGGACGAGCTGGATGCCTATAATCCGCTGATCCCGAACGGCAGCGAGCTCATCGCCACCGTGATGTTCGAAATACCGGAGGCGGGCCGCCGCACCGCCGTTCTTCATATGATCGGCGGCATCGAAAATCATATGCTGCTGTCGATCGGCGGCGAGACTATTCGGGGTGAACCCGACACCGACCGCGAGAATACCAGCGAGGAAGGTAAGGCCTCATCGGTTCAATTCGTTCGCTTTTCGCTGACCGAGGCGCAGAAGGCAGCCTTCAAATCGCGGGGTACGCCGGTCATGCTCGGCTTCGATCATCCGCGCTATGGCCATCTGGCGATGATGCCGGCTGCCACTCGTGAGACTTTGGCGCAAGACCTGGACGGCTGAAATTGGCTATTTAGGTGAAAAACTCACCTGCGCCAAATTGTCCTTGCAAGCCATCGGCGTTTCGAGTATCACAAAAAAAACGGGCCGCACGTATGCGGCCCGAGTTTAGGGAGGAAACGCCGCATAAAGCAGGCGTCGGATATGGCGGGGAAGATGCCATATCGATTCTCAATATATTGCAACTGCGAAAGAACGTCAAGCGGAAAACCGCTTTTTTTATGTGCGTCGCGGTAAGCCATTCTTTCAATTAATGAATTTTATTCTGCAGTGCACACGGATTTCGCGGCGGGACATGCTCTTTCGTCTGCGCGCCCTGTCCGTCATGCTCGATTCGCCCGTAACCGGAACCACTAGCGATGGCCATCAACGACAAACCGCCTCGGAGTGAAGGGCCGCCTCAGAGTGAACGGCCGATCGAACCTTGGTTCTTCGATCTTGAGGCGCCATGCCAGCTCAATGACGAAGATCAGGAACGCATCAATGTCCTGAACGCCGCCGGCCGCGCGATCGTCACGCGCATGGTCGAGCATATCGCCATCGACGAAGACGTCCCCGCCGAGGCCTTGACGCCCGGATTCGCCGACATGGCGATCGACCGTGCCCGCGACGCGATCCACGCCGCGCGCAATGCCGGCCCGAAAGCGCGCCCGAAAACCGATCTGGAAGAACTGGCCTTCCGCTATATGGATGCCATGCGTCTATGGCTGCGGATTTATCGCGCCGCGCGCGATGCGGCAGGCTGAGACGCTGCGACGCGAGGGTTGAAAGAAGCTACTCTTTTCCGGGAGCGACCTTGGTCGGAATCGCATCATTGATGGACGAACCTCCAGATTTCAGGCGCACCAGGTTTCCAGGTGTAAGATCCGCCATACGCGCCTCCCGGAGGACGCTGGTAAAATCTTGTTTTGTAGGGGTTTTGCGGCGGCCTCCGCAATAAACGCTACGTGTGTTAGCGCATTTTTTCGGGCATATGCCGCAAAATTTCTGAGGTCCCTACTCCCAGTCCGCCTCATCCTCGGAAATCAGCGAGCCCAGCATCGACGGGCCGTGCGTATGCACCTTCCCCGGCTTGCCGCAGACCAGATGGTGCCACGACGGCAGGTCCATCCCGAACGCCGCCAGCCGGTACCCGCAGGTATGCGGCAGCCAATCGAGCGACATGATATTCTCCGGTGTGACCTTGACGCAGTCCGGCACGTTGACCTTGCGGTTGTCATAGTCGCTGCATCGGTTGTTGCTAAGGCACAGAAACCGGCAGGCAACGTTCGACAGCGCGACCTCGCCGGTATCCTCATCCTCGACGCGGATCTGGCAGCACAGGCCGCAGCCGTCGCACAGCGATTCCCACTCCTCGGCAGTCATCTCGGCAATGGGTTTGGACAGGAAATCCGGCTGTTTCATGAATTCGGTCCGGTTTCGCCAGGGTCACTGCAATAGTGCGTAGAGATCATATCACGCCCGTTCGTCCAAACGAGACAGTCGACAAAACCACGCTTTCGTGCGGAATATCGCGAAAGCGGAATATGCGAAACGGGGCGCCGGCATCACCGCGCACGAAGAATACCCGCCCGGGAGGAACAGGTTGGATAAGAAATCCTACAGGGGAGTGCTGCCGTGCACCTTGGCGGCGGCTCTGCTCATCATGGTCATCGATCCGTCGGCAACGCGCGGCGAAAACGTTATTATCTCCGGCACCGAGACCAGCAAAGGATATGGCGACTGGCTCACCACCGGCCACAGCTATGATGAAAGCCGCGACAGCCCGCTCGATGAGATCAATGACCGCAATGTGCAAAAGCTTGGCCTCGCTTGGTCATACGATCTGGACACCGACCGTGGCCAGGAATCGACCCCGCTGGCAGTCGGAGGCGTGCTCTACACGACCAGCGCTTGGTCCAAAGTCCAGGCCTTCGATGCCGCTAGCGGCAAGCTGCTCTGGCAGTTCGACCCACGGGTTCCGCGCAAGACTGGCGTTAAAAGCTGTTGCGACAGCGTCAATCGCGGTGCTGCCTATTGGAACGGGAAAATCTATGTCGGTACCATCGACGGCCGGCTGATCGCGATCGACGCCAAGACCGGTAGCCAGGCCTGGTCGACCGTCACCGTCGACCAGTCCAAGCCCTACACGATTGGCGGCGCGCCCAGGATCATTAAAGGCCGGGTCATCATCGGCAATGCCGGGGCCGATTACGCGGTTCGCGGCTATGTCTCCGCCTATGATTCGGAGACCGGAAAGCTACTCTGGCGGTTTTACACCGTGCCTGGGGAGCCTGGGAAAAGGGACGGAGCGGCCTCGGACGCCATTCTGGCCAATCTGGCGGCGAAAAGCTGGAGCGGCAAATGGTGGAGCGAAACAGGCGGCGGTGGCGGCGGCACGGTGTGGGATTCGATGTCCTATGACCCGCGGCTGGACCTGCTCTATGTCGGCACCGGCAATGCCGATTACTGGAACAAGCTCTACCGCTCACCCGGCGACAAGGACAATCTGTTCGTCGCCTCGATCGTCGCGCTGAAGCCGGAGACCGGCGAATATGTCTGGCATTTCCAGGAAACGCCGGGCGACAGCTGGGATTATGATGCCACCCAGAACATGATCCTGGCCGACCTCACCATCGCAGGCCAGCCCCGCGAAGTGCTAATGCAGGCGTCGAAGAACGGCTTCTTCTACGTTCTCGACCGGGCCACGGGGAAGCTCGTGTCGGCGAAACCCTTCATCCCGATCAACTGGGCCACCGGCACCGATCCCGCCACCGGCCGTCCGGACATTGTTGCCGATGCCCGTTATGACAAGACCGGCAAATTATGGGCCGCCCAGCCCGGGTCGATCGGCGGACATAACTGGCAACCGATGGCGTTTAGCAAGGAAACCGGGATGGTCTATATTCCAGCCCAGGAGGTCGGCGGCGCCTATGTCACCGAGAAAGGCTTCAAGCCCCGGTCCGTCGGCGTCAATCTTGGCGTCGATTTCCTCCAGGCCGGCCTTCCCGACGATGCCGAGAAGGTCAAGGCAATCAGGGCGCAGATGAAGGGCTATCTGCTGGCCTGGGACCCGATCAACCAGAAGGAAGGCTGGCGCGCCCCGCACCCGGATTATTACAATGGCGGCGTCCTCGTCACCCGCGGCAACCTGGTAGTCGAGGGCGACAATGACGGCTTCCTGAATGCCTATAACGCCAAAACCGGCACAAAGCTGTGGTCGAGCGACGGCGGCAGCGCGATACTGGCCGCACCGATCACCTACTGGGCGCAGGGCAGGCAATATATCAGCGTGCTGGCGGGCTATGGCGGCTCATCCGGGCTCTATGCCGGCGAGGCCAATTGGGGGCCGGATGGCCCGCGTCACAATAAAAGCCGCGTCCTGACCTTTGCGCTTGGCGGCACCGCGACCTTGCCGCCGCGTGCGCGCGTCGAAACGCTGCGTCCCGAACCGCCGCCTCAATTCGCCGATGCGGCGACCATCGCAGAGGGTGCACAAAATTTCACCCATAGCTGCCTCTACTGCCATGGCGGGGCGGCCAAGGGGACGGGCGTAATCCCCGACCTTCGCCATAGCCCCCTGATCGGAAACAAGGAGGCCTGGAGCGACGTGGTCAGCAACGGCATCCTGTCCGACAAGGGCATGGTCAGCTTCGCCGCCGCCTATAGTCCGGCCGAAATCGAATCCATCCGCGCCTATGTGATCGAGCGCGCGCAAATCGAGAAACGTCTTGAGAGTGGCGGGCATGAGCGGCCTGTCGGACAGTAATGCTCGACAGATGTAACGGAGCGGTGAATCATGTGCCAAACAAGCGCAGGCACCACCATCGGAACCGACCGGAGGGACATTCTAAATTTCTCAGCCAAGGAGGGTAGTCGCCGGCGTTGCCAGCGCGCGCACCAGCAGCGCGTCCTGGATACGCTCGATTCTCTTTGCATCGACCTTGCTGGTCGCCGGCATCGCTGGTTTCGCTGGATGGATGTTGTGGGATGATTGGCACGTCATCGAACGGCATGCCGTGCAAACCGCGGACAGCCTGACGGCAGCTCTGGAAAACGATATCGACCGCAACATAGAGGCTTACGACCTGTCGCTACAGGGTGTCGCCGACGGGCTGCGCATCCCCGGGATCATGTCGGTCGATCCCGGAATTCGCAACGCGGCCTTGTTCGACCGAGCCGCGACGGCCAAGTATCTCGGCGCACTTTTCGTGCTGGATGAGCAAGGCCGCCCCATCATGTCGTCGTCGGCGGCGGCATTGGAAAGCGAGCGGCGATTTGACGACCGGCCCTATTTTCGGGTTCAGCGCGACAAGCCTGATAGCGGTCTCTTCATCGGCTCCCCGTTTAAGGGAAGTGCCGGCAAAGAGTGGATTCTACCGTTCAGCCGCAGGCTTGAGCATCCGGATGGCACGTTTGCCGGTGTGGTTGCCGGAACTCTCAAGCTCTCTTTTTTCAAAGACTTACTCGGCAGCATTCACGCTGGCCCACATGATTCGCTCATGGTCTTTTCCAGCGACGAGGTAATTGTCGCGCGCGCGCCCTATGATGAAGAAGACGTCGGACGCAACTTGAAGAAGTCGACATCGCTGAGGAAACTGTCCGAAGGGCGCGTTCAAAGCTATGAGGGGCCTTCGCGCGTCGACGGTGTTTCAAGATTCTACGTCGTTCGTCAGATCGGCACGTATCCGCTTTTCATAACGGTAGGTTTGGCGACCCGTGACCTTTTCGCGGAATGGCGGGTAAAGGCCGTCATCGTGACCGTCGCGGTCGCTATACTGGCGCTCATCGTGGCTGCGCTCGGCGCGCTCCTGTCGCGCGAACTGAAGCACCGGACAATCGCCGAAAGCGCCGCGGAGAAAAATGCCGCCGGCCTGCGGGACGCGAACCGCGTCCTGACCATGGCCGAGACGATCGCACGGGTCGGGCATTGGCGACTTGACGTCGCCACGAAAGAGATCGACTGGTCTGACGAAATCCGGCGAATTTACGATACGCCGGAGGGCTTCGTGCCGCGTTTTGGAACCGATGTCTCACACTTCCATGCTGACGACCGGAACAATGTTGCGCGTTGCCTCGACCGGGCGATTACGCTCGGAGAGGGATACGAATTCGAAGCACGGCTGCTGCGCGCCGATGACAGCGTTCGGGAGGTCTTTTCGCGCGGTCAGCCCGAGCGCGGGCCGGATGGGAATGTCGTCGCCATCATCGGCATATTTCAGGACATCACCGAACGCAAACTCGAGGAGCGGCAGAAGCAAGAGCGCTACGCCGAACTCCAGGAAAGTCATAAACGCCTGGAGGAACAGCGATTAGCGCTGTCGGCGATGACCGATGAACTGGCACTGGCCCGCGACGCCGCCGAAGCGGCAAACCGTGCGAAATCCGACTTCCTGGCCAGTATGAGCCATGAAATCCGTACCCCGATGAACGGGATTTTGGGATTTTCCCAATTGCTGATGGACGGACACCTGACCGACAACCAGCGAAAGCAAGTCATGCTGCTGCGGAACTCCGGCGAGTCGTTGCTGACGATTATCAACGATATTCTCGATCTTTCGAAGGTCGAGGCCGGCAAGCTGGAGTTGGAGGCCATTCCCTTCAGCGTAAGCAGTGTCGCCTACGGCGCCGTATCGATCGTCCGCCCGCAGGCGCTTGCCAAAAATATCACCGTCGAACTCGATATGGCCGCGGACATACCGCTTTGGGTCGCAGGCGATCCGACGCGGTTGCGCCAGATATTGCTCAACCTGCTGACCAACGCCGTGAAGTTCACCACCGCGGGCCGCGTGGTCCTCAAAGTATCCCTGGAAGACGTTGCGTCGGGCGAAATTCGCTTCGGGGTTTCCGACACCGGCATCGGCATACCAGCCGACCGCCAGCATCTGCTGTTCCAGAATTTCTCTCAGATCGATCGCTCGACGACCCGTAAATTCGGCGGCACCGGCCTTGGCCTGGCACTCTGCAAGCAGTTGGTCGAGGCCATGCACGGCACGATCGGCATGAATTCCGAGCCCGGTGTCGGGAGCACATTTTGGGTTCGCCTGCCCTTCACGCCGGCGGAGCAGCCCAAGCGGATCAGGCCCCTTGAAACCGCGCAAAAGCTGAGAGCATCCGCGCGGATCCTGGTCGCGGAGGATCTGTACATCAATCAGGTCGTCGTGCGGTCGATGCTCGAAGGCGAAGGCTATGCCGTCACGATCGCCAAGGATGGCCTCGAAGCGGTCGAAGCGCTGATGGACGAGAAATACGATTTAGTCATGATGGACATGGAGATGCCCAATATGGATGGTATTGCCGCGACCCGCGCGATTCGGGAGCTTGGCGAGCCGGCACGCAGTGTTCCGATCATCGCGCTCAGCGCCAATGCGATGCAAGAGCAAATCGAACGCTGCCGGGCGGCGGGCATGAACGATCACCTGGCCAAGCCCATCGACCGCGACCAGATGCTGGCCGCGATCGAGAAATGGCTGAACGCCGGGTCCGACATGAGCGCGGTCATGACGAGGGTCGTCAACGCTCTGCCGATCGTCGATGAAGATGTCGCGCGGGAAATTGAGAGCCGCCTGCAGGAGCCGCAATTCCTGTCCATTCTCGCCGCATTCCGCGAACAGCTAGTCGCCGCCTCCGATAGGATTTCGGCAACGAACGAACGTTCAGAAATAGAAACGCAGGCCCATGCGATGGTATCGATTTCCGGCGCACTCGGCTTCTCGCAATTGCTGGCTGCAAGCCGGGCGGCAATGAGCGCGGCGCGGGAAAATACCGCGGACCTCGCTGCCGCCACGGCAGAACTCGCAGCAGCAATCCGGTCGGCCCGGGGCGTTATAGACGAACGATACCCGGCGGCGGGCTGACATTCGTCCGTAGCATTCCGGACATAACGCCCCAGCCGGTTACCCAGTAGCCCAAGGTTGGAATAGCTAATCCTGGCTGAAGGTTCTATCATCCTGTCCCATTGCATGTTTTCCTACAGCCCCGAAACGATCCGGTGGTCCAGGACAATGAGCGAACGCAAACGGACGCATTCCTCGATCGTTTTCCTTAGCGCCGCGCTCGCCGCGGGCGCATTGGCACTCGCCGATTGCGGCCCGGCCGACGCACCGGCGCCGAAGCCGCCCACGGTCGCGGTCGCCAAACCTATCCGCAAGACGGTAACCGACTGGGACGAATTCACCGGTCGCTTCGAAGCGACCGCGCAGGTGGATATCCGTGCCCGGGTCAGCGGCTATCTTGAGACCGTCGCTTTCAAGGACGGCGCCATCGTCCAGAAGGGTGACCTCCTATTCGTCATCGACCCACGTCCCTACGAAGCGGCGCTGAAGCGGTCGCAGGCAGCGCTGGCCAGCGCACAAGCGCGTGTAACCCAATCCGGGCGCGATCTCATAAGGTCGCAGGAGCTTCTCAGGGCCGGAAACGTTGCCGCAACGGTGAACGATCAGCGTGTCGCATCGGCGCGCCAAGCCGAGGCGGACGTTGCCGGCGCGCTGGCCGCGATCCAAACCGATGCGCTGAATCTTGAATTTACGAATGTCGTCGCCCCAATCAGCGGACGAATCAGCCGCAAATATGTGAACGAGGGCAACCTGGTGTCGGGAGGCGACGGCGCCACCGTGCTAACGACCATCGTCTCGCTCGACCCGATCCATTTCTATTTCGACGCCGACGAGCTCAGCTACCTCAAATATACCCGCCTGTCGCTCGCGGGATTGCGGCCCAGTTCGCGCGACGTCCCCAATCCGGTGATGATCGCGACCTCGGACGAAACCGAGTTCACTCATGAAGGCCGGATGGATTTCGTCGACAACAGCCTGGACCGGGATACCGGAACGATGCGTGGGCGGGCGCTCGTCCCAAATCCGAAATATCTGTTCACACCGGGCCAGTTCGGCCGATTGCGATTGCTGGGCAGCGCCCCCTATGAGGCGCTGCTGATCCCGGACGAGGCGGTAGGAACCGATCAGTCGCGCAAGGTCGCCTACGTGGTCGGCGGCGACAATGTGGTGGCGGCGCGGGAAATCAAGATCGGGCGGCTGTTCGATGGGCTGCGCGCCGTAACCGATGGGCTGAAACCAGACGACACGGTGGTGGTGAGCGGCTTGCAGCGGTTGCGGATCGGCTCACCTGTCACGCCGGAGATGAAACCGATAAACTCCGGCACAAAAACAGGCGAGACAACGGCAGGCGCCGGGGCCAAACAGTGAATATCGGTCGCCTGTCGATCGAAAGGCCTGTTCTCGCACTCGTTCTCTCAATCTTCGTACTGATCGTCGGCGTGTTGGCCTATTTTGGCCTCCCGATATCGGAATATCCGGAGGTCGCGCCGCCCACGGTCGTGGTCCATGCCAGCTATCCGGGTGCGTCGGCGCAGGTGGCATCCGATACGGTGGCGACGCCGATCGAGCAGGAAATCAACGGCGTCGAGGACATGATCTACATGTACTCGCAATCGACCGGCGACGGGCAGGTGACGATCACGATTACATTCAAGCTCGGCACCGATCTCGATCAGGCCCAGGTGCTGGTTCAGAACCGCGTTGCCATCGCGGTGCCGCGCTTGCCGGAGGAGGTTCAGCGGATCGGTGTCACGACGAGAAAGAACTCGCCCGACCTGCTGCTCGTGATCTTCCTAACTTCGCCTGACGATACTTATGACCAACTCTATATCTCGAACTACGCGCTGCGCCGGGTGCGGGACACGCTGTTACGGCTGAACGGTGTCGGCGATATCCAGATTTTCGGCGCACGCGATTACTCGATGCGGCTGTGGCTCGATCCCGACAAGATCGCGGAACTCGGCATGACCGCCGGCGAGGTCATCGCCGCTGTCCGCGCCCAGAATGTCCAGATCGCCGGCGGCAAGATCGCCGAGCCGCCGATTGCCGATAAAGCGTTCCAGCCCAACCTCGTCTTCACCGGCCGACTGAGCGATCCGGATGCCTTCGAGAGCATCGTCGTCAAGGCGGGGACCGGTGGCCGGATCGTGCGGCTGAAAGATATCTCTCGGATCGAACTCGGGGCGCTATCCTATTCGACGAACAGCTTTTTGATGCGCAAACCGGCCGTCGCGCTGGCGGTGTCGCAGCGGCCTGGCTCGAATGCGCTGGCAACTCAGAACGCTATCCTGAAATCGATGGCGGAGATGAAGAAGGAGTTCCCCAAGGGGCTGGAATATAACGTCGCTTATAACCCGACCGAGTTCATCGGAGAGTCGGTGAATGAACTAGTCAAGACGATCTATGAAGCGGTCGCGCTGGTCATCGTGGTGGTGATCGTCTTCCTGCAGCGCTGGCGTGCGGCGATCATTCCCGTGGCAGCCATCCCGGTCTCTCTGGTCGGCACTTTCGCGGTCATGTCCGCGCTCGGTTTCTCGATCAACAACCTGACCTTGTTCGGGCTGGTGCTGGCGGTTGGAATCGTTGTCGACGATGCGATTGTCGTAGTGGAAAATGTGGAGCGGCATCTGTCCAACGGCGCCAGCCCAAAGGAAGCCGCGTTACGTACCATGGCCGAAGTCGGCGGCGCGCTGGTCTCCATTGCTTTGGTCCTCAGCGCCGTCTTCATCCCGACAGCCTTCCTGTCTGGCATTTCAGGCGAGTTCTTCAAGCAGTTCGCCGTCACGATCGCGGCGGCGACCCTCATATCGCTCTTCAACTCACTGACCCTATCCCCCGCCCTCGCCTCGCTCATTCTGCGCGCCCATGCGCCCGAAGCCCGTTCCGGCGCACGCAGGGCCAATGCCGTCGAACGTGGACTCTCCTGGTTCTTCGAACGTTTCAACGCCGCTTTCGCGCGCACTGCCGCGGGCTATCGCCAAACGGTAGATCGCATCCTCAGGCATCGCCAGCCCATGGTTGGCGCATATGCCCTGCTGATCATCGCGACCGCCTGGGTTCTGATCGTTGCGCCGAAAGGCTTCATCCCGGCGCAGGATCGCGGCTATGTCATTGTATCGGTCCAGCTTCCGGGTGGCGCCTCGCTTGCCCGGACCACCGCCGTGGTTAAGAAAATCGAGGAGATCGCGCTGGCGACGCCGGGCGTCGCCCGTGTGCCGTCGTTCGCGGGTTTCTCCGGCGCCACACGCACCTTGTCTACCAGTGCGGCGGCCCTGTTTCCAGTTTTCGAATCATGGCAGGAGCGCGCAGCCAAGGGGCTGACCAATGCGTCGATCGTCGCCGATCTGCAAAAACGCCTGAGCGCGGTGGACGAAGCGTTCGTGGTCATATTGCAGCCCCCGCGCGTGCCCGGCATCGGCACGGGCGGCGGTTTCGAGATGCGGGTGGAGGATCGCGCTTCACGCGGAACCGCGCTGCTCGCCTCCGCGACGCAGGAACTGGTGGCGGCGGCCAACAAAGCCCCCGGCCTGGCGGGCGTTTTTTCGCCCTTCTCGACCAATACACCGCAGCTTTTTGTCAACATCGATCGCGCCAGGGCGCAGATGCTGGCCGTGCCGATCGACAAAGTCTCGGAGGCAATCGAAACCTATTTCGGCTCGACTTATGTGAATGATTTCAACATTCTTGGCCGCACCTATCAAGTGACGGCACAGGCGGATTTCGACTTTCGTGAAGATGCCGCCGATCTGATGCGCGTCCGCACGCGCAGCAACCGTGGCCAGATGGTGCCGCTGGGCAGCGTGCTGCAGGTGTCCGACCGCGCCGGACCGGACCGCGTGCCGCGCTATAACCTCTATCCCGCCACTGAGGTTAAGGGCGAAGGCGCGCCCGGCGTCAGTTCCGCCAAGATACTCACGACGATGCAAAAGCTGGCGACCGACATATTGCCGGACGGCATTTCGTTCGAATGGACCGACCTGTCCTATCAGCAGACGACCTCGGGCAATGCCGGGCTCTATATCTTTCCGCTCTGCGTTCTGTTCGTCTATCTGGTCCTGGCTGCCCAATATGGCAGCTGGTCCCTGCCGCTTGCGATTCTGCTGATCGTGCCGATGTGCCTGCTGGCGGCGAGCCTCGGCGTGCGGCTGTTGGGGCAGGACGTCAATGTACTGACCCAAATTGGCTTCATCGTGCTGGTCGGACTGGCGGCCAAGAACGCCATCCTAATCGTCGAATTCGCCAAACAGCAGGAGGAAGACGGCAAGCCCCGGGTCGAGGCGGTGCTGGAGGCCTGCCGGCTGAGGCTCCGGCCGATCCTGATGACGTCCTTCGCCTTCATCCTGGGCGTCCTTCCGCTAGTCCTGTCATCCGGCGCGGGCTCCGAGATGCGCCAAGCCGTCGGCACGGCGGTGTTCTTCGGGATGATCGGCGTGACCTTCTTCGGCCTGATCTTCACCCCAATCTTCTACATGATCATCCGCGGCCTGAGCGACCCGCCGAAGGAAGCCTGACCGCGGATCGCAACGGAACCGTAACAGCGTTTAGCCGTTCTCCGCATCAAATTAACATCGGAGAACGGCCATGCCCCGGGGTGACAAGTCGAGCTATACGGACAAGCAGGAGCGCAAGGCGGATCATATCGCCGAGAGTTACGAACATAAGGGCGTATCGGAAAAGGAAGCCGAAAGGCGCGCCTGGGCCACGGTGAACAAGGACGATGGCGGCGGCAAAAAATCCGGCTCCGGCCGCGGCGTCGATACCGGCCATCCTGCGGCGCATAAAGGTGGCGAAAAAGGCGGTGCTGCGTCCGCCGGCCGGTCCGCGGCCGCACGCTCGGCATCGGCGAAGAAGGCGGCGGCAACCCGCAAGCGCGACAATTCGCAGGCCTCGCATTAGCGAATCGGCGGAGCTTTATCGCCCAGCCGTTCGATCGCTTCGCCGATCAGACCGATTGCGCATCGCAGCGCCGCGATGCGGACGTCACCGCGCCCGGTCGCTGCGAAGCGCTTGAGCGCGTGCACCGTGTCGTGATCGCGGCAGGCCACGGCGAAATGGACCAGGCCGGGGAGATCGCCGGGGCCGCCTGGCCCGGCGAAGCCGGTGATAGCGACTGCGATATCGGCCTGTGAGTTCTCCAGCGCGCCCTGCGCCATTTCTATGGCCGCCTCGCGGGACACCGCTCCCGCGGTTTCGAGCGTGTGCGACGCGACCCCGAGCAATGAATGCTTGGCCGCATCGGTATAGGTTACGAAACCCCGGTCGAAAGCCCGCCCGCAGCCCTCCACATCGGTCAATAGCGACGCGAGCAATCCCCCCGTGCAGCTTTCCGCGGTCGCGACGGTCAGGTCCCGGTCGCACAGAGCTTCGAGCACTCTGTGAACCGCCGCCTCGATATCGGTTGGAAGCGCTGGTGAAAGCGTTTCGGTCAAAGTGTGTACCTCCCCGGTCGTCGCGTTTATCGATCTGAAATTTGAACAGTTTTCACGGGGTTTCGTTCTCATGCGCCTTTGGCGGAACCCCGGGTCCCAAAATCTGTTTTGCCTGTCAGTGGGACTCCCGCCGATATGGGCGGCTCGCACCAGAAAATGCTGGACGACCTGACCGCCATCAAGAGCGCGGACTTTACGAAGAAGTATGGTGACGATCAGCTCTCGGCGCATAAAGACGCGGTACTGCTGTTCAATCTTTGTGCAAGGCGGCGGCAACCCGGCGCTGAAGGCCTGGGCGGGTCAGACCCTGCCTACCTTGAAAGAGCATCTGCCGATGGCCGAGGCGCTGGACAAATAACACCAAATTCGAGGCGGCGCCCACTGCCTCACATTTGGGATCGCGGATTTATTTTTGAGATAGAGAACTGCCATGCCAATGATGGAAGCCGTCCGTATCGAAAGCTTTGGTGGACCCGACGTCCTGCGCCTCCAGCAGGTTCTGGTGCCTTCACCCGGTGCTGCCGAAATCCTGCTCAAGGTACACGCTGCCAGTGTCAATCCCGTCGATTACAAGATACGCTCGGGCAAATACCCGGCGGTCAAAAGCGACATGTTGCCCTATACGCTGGGGCGCGATGCTTCGGGTCTCGCCGTAGCCTGCGGCCCCGGTGTGACGATCGCCGAAAAAGGCGACGCACTCTATGCGGTCCCCGCCATCGACCGGGGTTGTTATGCTCAATATGTCATCGTCAAACAGAAAGAGGCCGCACGAAAACCATCGTCGCTTGATCATGTGATGGCGGCGGCCGTTCCCCTGGCCGGTCTCACGGCATGGCAGGGTCTGTTCCGGCATGGCGGCCTGGAGGCCGGCCAGCGCGTGCTCATCCACGGCGGTGCTGGCGGCGTCGGCCATTTCGCAATCCAGCTCGCCAAGGCGAAAGGCGCCTATGTCGTCACGACGGTCTCGAAGGACAATATCGATTTTGCCCGTCAGCTCGGCGCCGACGAGGTGATCGATTACAAGAACGAGAGGTTCGAACACAAGGTCAGCGGCATGGACATGGTGTTTGACCTGGTCGCCGGAGAAACGCAGGACAGGTCATGGGGCGTGCTGAAGAAGGGCGGTATTCTCGTGTCGACCTTGACCCCGCCGCCTCCGGAAAAGGCTGCCAAATATGGCGTTCGCGGAATGCGCTACACCGTCAAGGAAAGCGGCGCGGAACTGGCGGAAATCGCCGCACTGATCGATGCAGGTAAGGTCGTGCCGCATGTCGCGCGGACCTACCCGCTGAACGAGGCCGCGGCGGCACACGAGTTTCTCGAAAAAGGCAGCATAACGGGAAAAATCGTACTGGTCGTAGAGGGCTGAAGTCAGCGGCGCTACTTGAATTTCGGAAGCACATCGGTGCCGTAGAAGTCGAGCAGGCGTTTCTGGTCCGCTTGGCCGGTGTGGATATTCACTATCGTCGCGCCGCTGTCGAACAACTCCTGTAGCTTCTGGATATGAACTGCGGGATCGCTGCCGATGGCCCAGGAACTCAGCACCTTCTCGAGCGGGATCTCGCTGTGCGCGCGTTGCTGAATGGTACCGGGGTCGGGAATATCCTGATAGCCCTTGAAGGCCTTCGGACCGAAGCGCCAGAGTTCGGCGGCCGCCCGGGCCTCATTCGCATCGCCGACCACTGCATATTGTTCGATCAACACCGGCATGTCGGCAGGATTTTTACCAACTTCGCGGGCGCCGCCTTCCCATTCAGCTTTATATTGTTTCCAGGTCTCCGGATCGGTAACCAGCCCCTCGCCATACCGGCCCGCCAACCGCATGGATTTCTTGGCGTTCGCCGCGGTTAGAAGCGGGATCGGCTGCGCCGGTGGATCGTAGAGCCTTGCATCGACAGTATAATATTTGCCTTTGTGATGGACCGCCTCGCCGGTCCACAGCGCACGAATGATGCCGATCGCCTCGATCAGCCGGTCCCATCGCTCCTGCCATTTCGGCCACTGTCCGGTCGCGGCCAGCTCGTTCAGCGCCTCACCTGATCCCACACCCAAAAACACCCGTCCGGGATAGAAGAGGCTCAGCGATGCAAAAGCCTCGGCCACCACGGCCGGGTTATAGCGCAATGTGGGGCAGGTCACCGTCGTGCCTATCCAGCTATTGCCGCTGCGCGCACCCAGCGCGCCCATTGTGACCCACGCCAGGCCTGAATGCCCTTCATTGGTTTGCCACGGCTGAAAATGGTCGCTGGTGGCCAGCAGACCGAAGCCGGCCCGCGCCGCGGACTCACCGATCTCTAAAAGCTGGGGACCCGTGAACTGTTCGTGCCCCAGCATGAAACCGATGGTTCGCTTATTGAGCGGTGCGGCTTTTTCAGCGTTGTGTGCTCCAGGCGCTCCAACGGGCGCGCCTGGAGCGGCCCGCTGGGCAGCGGCCTGCGGGCCGGCGACGGCTTCGGCGCCGATAGTCGCTGCGATCGCGGACTTTAGCAGAAGACGGCGATTGAGGGATGGCTCGGCAAAAATCGAGGCGCGATCCGTGTCGGAACCGCACTCCGGGGAAAGGGAATTACCGGCGTCTGGAACATGGAAACCGTCGTTCGACATTGCCGCCTCCAATGTTGCAAACACTGAAATCGGTTGCGCCGATTTCAGTTCCTCATCCAAAAGAAACAACGCCGCCGGTGGAGCCCGTAGACTTCACAGGATCAAAACGCCCGATCTCGGTTTTCTGTGTTCATTGCCACAACCGGCTACACGGACGGGCATGAACGCCAGCGACACAGAACTTAAATCCAAAGTCAAAGACGTGCTGAACGAGGCGCGGACCTTGGTGCTGGGGGCGCAGGTCCTGCTCGGCTTTCAATATCAAGCGTTTTTCTATCCCGGCTTTTCCCGCCTGCCTCCTGCGGCGCAATGGGCGAATTTCGGCTGCCTCGTCCTCGACATGGTCATTCTTGCGCTGTTGCTCGCCCCGGCTCCCTTTCATCGGATCGCCGAGGATGGCAATGACAGCACTCTGCTCAAGCATTTTGCCGCCAGGATGATCGGGACAGCGCTGCCTTTTCTCGCTGTATCTTTCGGCCTCGACCTTGCGCTCATCAGCGCGCGCACAGTCGGAAATCGAGTTGCGATAGCCATCGGCATCGGAACCATTCTGACCGCTCTGACACTATGGATTATTATGGGTCTATTGAACCGACACCAAGCCGCGAACCGGCGCCAAGGCGCGGGGCGGACCGCTTCGAAGCGGGAAGCCTCGTCGCTGGAAGAGAAGATCGAGACGCTCACGACCGAGGCCAGGGTGATTTTGCCCGGTGTGCAGGCACTGCTGGGTTTCCAGTTCGCGGCGATGCTGACCGACAAGTTCGAAACCTTGCCGGCCACGTCGCGGCTGATCCATGTCGGCAGTCTGATCCTGATCGCGCTAGCGGCGATCCTTCTGATAGCACCGGCCGCCTATCATCGCCTGGCCGCGAACGGAAATCCGCGCGAAGACGTCGAGCGCTTCGGCACAAAAGCCGTACTCGGCGCCTTGGTGCCGCTCGCCGTTGGCCTGGCCGGCGAGCTTTACGTGGTCGCCGCCATACAGTTCGCTTCTTCCGATTGGGCTATTGGCGCGGCCGGATTCGCCATTCTTTTATTCGCCGGATTTTGGGCGCTCTACCCGCTGACCGTGCGCAAAATGAGGGCAGCGCGATGACACAACGGGATCTCTCGAGGATGCCGCTCAAGCTGGAAGGCGGCGACGTTCACATCGTCATCGAAACGACGATGGGCAGTTTCAACAAATATAATTACAACCCGGAACTCGACGCATTCGAGCTCAAGGATGTCCTGCCGCGGGGCAGTGCGTACCCGTTCGACTTCGGTTTTTTCCCGTCGACATTGAGCGAGGCCGGCGATCCGATCGATGCGCTGGTGCTCAGCGACCAGGGGTTGGACGTCGGCATCGTGCTCAAGGGCCGTCTGATCGGTGTCCTCGAATTCTCCGACAGCGAAGACGGTGAGATTACCCGAAACGACCGGCTCATCGCCGTGCCGGTCTGTTCGGTCATGTACATGCAGGTAAAAACAGCAGGCGATCTGCCGCCCGCGCTGCTCGATCAGCTTGAAGCCTTCTTCGTCCATGATGCAGCTTTCAAGGGGAAGCGGCGCCGCCTGCTGCGTCGTGGCAACGCGAAGCGGGCGGAAAAGCTGCTGGCGAAAGGCAGCGCGGCTTTCAACAAGACCGGCTGAAATGCCGAGTGGCTTCATCCAGCCGACAAAATCTCGCCAACGAGTTTCCCTGGACGCAACGGCCGCTCTAATTGGGCGAACGTGCATTGACGCGGAGCTTTATCGGGCCGCCAGCGCATCAGCTTGGTGCCATGCCGGAATCGTTTGCCGGTGACGTGATCGTAGCGAACCTCGACCACCAGCTCGGGGCGAAGCGGCTGCCATTCGCTGGTGCGTTCCGTGCTCCAGCGGCTTGGTCCGCCCGGAGCGTCGCCGGTGAAACCGGGTGCCGCGATCAGTGCTTCGAGCCGCCGGGTCAGGTCCGGCCGTTCAGCGTCCGATAGGCCCGAAGTAAAGCCGACATGGTCAAGCTTTCCGGCATCGTCATAGAGCCCGAGCAGCAGCGAGCCGAGCTGCCGGCTGCCGCTTTCGTACCGAAAGCCGCCGACGACGCAGTCCGCGGTCCGCAACTGCTTGACCTTAATCATGTCGCGCTCACCCGGGCGATAAGGGCCGGAAAGCCGTTTTGCGATCACACCGTCGAGGCTGCCGCCAACGCGGCCGAGCCATCTTTGTGCCTCCGATACGTCGCGTGTATAGGGCGTTAATCTGAGCGGCCCGCGATCGTCGAGCGCGGCGAAAAAATCCTCCAGCGCCGCGCGGCGTTCGGTCAGCGGCGCATCGACCAGGCTCACGCCCTGCCCCTCCATCAGGCAATCGAAGACGATCATGATCGCCGGCGTTTCCGCCGCCAGCTTTCTGACACGGCTTTCGGCAGGGTGAAGCCGCATCTGCAACGCGTCGAACGAGAGCGTGTCGCCGACCGGGATCGCCAACTCGCCGTCCAGCACGAACCGGGATGGGGCCAGGGCATTCAGCGCGGAAACAATATCGGGAAAATAGCGCGACAGCGATTTGCCCGATTTCGCCCTCAGTTCGAGATCCTCCCCGGATCTGAAGGCAAGGCAGCGGAAACCGTCCCACTTCGGCTCATATTGCCAGCCATTGTCGTTCGGCAGCGCTTCGGCTGTCCGGGCCTCCATCGGCTCGAGGCCTATGCTGATACTCCCGACACCAAGCATCGTCGAACCCTCCCGGCACCTACACCGAACGCGGCCGGCGTCCGCCTGTTCCGGCAAGGGAACGAGAGCTTTCGGGAACTGTTGAAGCTGTCAGCGTCCCGAGGAGGATGGCCAGGAGGAGGATGGGATGATCGACAGCGTCAGGTTCGAAGGCGTTTTCGTCGCGGAGCAAACCCATTACATGTGCCGCGCCGAAGGCGGCGTTTTCCGTGCGCCCATGGTCGATGTCACGATCTCCGACGGCTCTGCCTATATCCGCGTCGGCGCCATCGTCGAACTCGTTCGCAACCCGATCACAGATGACAGTGAGGGCAGGAAGCAGGTCTGGCCGAAAGGCGATTCGGCGACGGCCTGCATCGGACGGGTCGAGATTTCCTGCGAAACAGGTACGGTCGTCGGCGCCTGCGACGGCATATGGGCCTGCCCCTGACGGCATATGTCGCCGAGCGTGGATCGGACTAATCGGCGATAGACTCCGGGGGACTTGAAGCCATTCGCCGCCAAGCTGCTTGAACGCAACCACCCTCTCCAAGCCGAAATTTGAGGTGGTGGCCTGAATGCGGCTGGAGCATTGCCTCGGCGATTGCACCAGCATCAGCTAAAACCTATGTTTCGACTTGCCGGCCGGAGCCCGGCAATGGCCACGAAGTCCGTCGTGAGAGGTCATACAGGATGCCGGTCTCCCACCGGATAACGCGGCGCAGAATTCTAAAGACGGGCATCGCCGCCCTGGCTCGGACGTCCTCGGCTTGGGCTACGCCAGTCGGATCGCGGGAAGCATTGGCGCGGGACGCCTATGTCTGGGGCTATCCGCTGGTCATGTTCGGCCGCTACCTGGATGCCTATAAGCAGCAGGGAAACCCGCTGAACCAGTTCCTGATCCAGTCGGCGCTGTCGACGCCGTCAACTCCCGGCGGCGGCCCGAATGTCGATACCATTTACGGCTATACGTGGATCGATATCAGGGCGGGACCACAGATATTGTACGTTCCCGATGTCCATGACCGCTATTATTCGATTCAACTGATCGACATGTACTCTGACAGCTTCGCCTACGTCGGACGACGCGCGACCGGGACAAAGGCTGGCGCTTTCGCAATTTTGGGGCCGCGTTGGAACGGATCGCTGCCGAAAGGCGTCACGCCGATCCGATCGCCGACAAATGACGTCATCGCCTTTACGCGGACCTTCGTTATGGACGATGCCGATCTGCAGGCGGCGCGCGACGCCCACAGCCAGTTTGCGTTCGGGGACTTGAGCGATTTTCCGCACGCGGTCCGCTATCCGATCGCGAAATGGGAAGTCCCGCTCCCGCCAATCCTCGATCTCTCCCAGGGCGGCATCGGCTTCTATGACGAGCTATGTGCAAGAGTAACGGCCGATCCGCCCCGGCGCGAAGAAACCGGCTATTTGAAGCGCTTCGAAAAAATCGGCATCGCGCCAGGACGCCACCCCTCCGCCTCCGCCGACGCGGCCTTGAAAACGGCATTCGAAGCAGCGATCCCCGCCGCCGACGCACTGATCAAGACCGCGCAATATGGCGTCCTCGTCAATGGCTGGCATGTCAATTTCAGCATGGTGAGCTTTCCGAAAGATCCGCTGCTGCGCGCCTCGTCGGTCAAATACGGCCCCGGCGGGCATATCCCGGAGGAAGCCCTCTATTTCAACCTAGACAAGGTCCCGGACGGCCAGCCGCTTGACGGCGCGCGAAACTACGCGCTGCGGTTTCCCGCGGAGCGGCTGCCGCCGGTCGATGCTTTTTGGTCGCTGACCGCCTATGGCCCGGCCATGAATCTCACAGAAAACCCGATCAACCGCTACGCAATAAGAGGGCAGACGCCCGGTCTGGTTTACGGAACCGACGGCGCACTGGAACTCCAGATCCAGCACGCGCCGCCAGCCCAGGGAACGTCCAACTGGCTGCCGGTGCCTGCGGGTCCCTTTCACCTCGTGCTGCGAACGTACCAGCCAACACAGGACATACTCACCCGGGCCTATAAGTTACCGGCCGTCATGCTCGTATCCTGAAGCGATCCGCATCGGGCGTTGCTCAGCAGAACTTCCTGACCATGCGGCGTTGAAAGATAGGCCTCTCGCCACCTCTCCGATCGGGCACCTATGGCGCCCGGCGCAATCAATCCAAGCCTGTCGACCAGCTTCTCCAGAGCCCGAGCCCAGCGCTCATAGTACAGCCCGCCGGTAGTATCCGGAGGTGCCGATCCAATCTCCTGCGAGAGCAAATCGACCCATTCGCGCCATTCGAAATAGCCTGTCCGATAAAGCGTCAGGACCAGCGCAAAGGCCGAGGCCTCCCAAGGGGCAGCGAAGACCGGAGCCGCCTGATCGAGCGGTGTCTTGAGTTGTTCGAGTTCGTCCGGTTTCAGTTCCTCTATCATCGCTTACCCGTCAACCCGCGACTCTATGTAATCCTGGAACATCTCGGCGCTGAGCCGGTCGTTTGCAGCCGCCTCAGGGCCCCAGACATCGGTGGCCCGGAATTCGACCGTGTAGACAGGTTGGGGACGCCGCCCGGTTCGGGCGGCAAGCGCGTCGGGAAAATCGAAGATGCCCCGCTGTGCGGTGATCGTTCCGACCTGGCCGCGCAGATAACGCGGCAGGCGGGTATGCCCTTCAGGATTGATGCTGCGGATCCTGACGATATCGCCGGTGCGGAACAGGCTGGGCAACGGCACTTCCTGCCGTTCCCCCATGATCGCCGGGGGGACCGTAGCACGCGGGCCCAGCTTTATGCCGGCCATCCATGCCTCCAGGTCCCCCGGCATCAGCAGGCCCCGCCTTTCGAGCTGTTTTTCCATTCCCGCCAAATAATTCGCGGGGAAACATTCCCGTGCATAGACCTGAAGCGGGAGACTTTCGACGTCGGCGCGGAAACCGTCGGTGTCGCACCAGCCGCCCGCCATTAGTCCCATCATCAGGCGAAATACGCGCTGCTCCGCATCGCTGTGGAAAGCGACGCCTTCCGGCGTCTTCCATACCGGGCCGAAACCGTGCATGCCGCCGAGATCGTGCAGGCTGTTCATGGGGCCGCCTTTGCCGGCGCCAGCGGCAGTGCGGTGCCGATCATGGAATCGCGCGTCACGAGGTCAGCGAGGTCAGCCTCGGTCATATGGTCAGTGCCGGCGGGCCGCTCGGGCAGGACCATGTAGCGGATATCGGCGTTGCTGTCCCACACCTTGATCGCGGTTTCGGGTGGGACCGCCACGCCGAATTCTGCCAGTACGTCGCGGGGATGCGACACGGCGCGAGAGCGATAGGCGGCCGATTTGAACCAGATCGGCGGCAGGCCCATCGTCTGCCAGGGATAGCAGGAACACAAGGTGCAGACGATCATATTGTGGACGCCGGGCCGGTTCTCGACCATCACCAGATGGTCACCCGAAATACCAGGCATGGCGAGCTCAGCAATCGCTGCCTTCGGGTCCTTCAACAGGCGGGCCTTGAAAGTCGGATCGGCCCAGGCCCGCGCGACGATCCGTGCCCCGTTGCGGGGGCCGACCTGGCGTTCATAAAAATCGACAACCGCATCCATCATCGCAGGATCGATGACCCCCATCTCGACCAGAAGCGATTCCATCGCTTTGATGCGCAGCTGGATTTCAGGCGGCGGGGTGGTGTGGTCCTCTGCATGCGAGTGGTCATGGTCGGACATGCTCAGCCTCCGGGCCAGCCGGCATAGGGGACGCGTTCGAACGGCTGTCCCTGTGGGATGGAGATGATCTCAAGCTCGGCGATCAGCCCGTCCCTGATGACGAAGCGGTCCATGATAGTGATCGCCCTGGCGTCGTCAAATTCCATGCCGGACTCCCAAAGAACGACGACTGTCGATCTTTCCGGATCAACTGTCACCCGCAAATCCTTGCGTGCGGTCAGTTTTTCGCGGCGGATGTCGGCGCGGACCGTGTCGGCGCCCTCGGTCATCTGCCAGACATAGGGCGCGCCCGGCAGGACCATCAGATGCGCCCGCTTCATATCCGGCGCGAGCGGCACCTTGCTGTCGTCGGCCGTCAATAGGGCGTCGATATAGAGCATCGCGATCCGCTCCAGCTCCTTTGCCTCCGCCATCGCCCGCCCCTTAGCCGATCCCGCCGAGCACAAAGCCTGCCGGCGCGCCGGGAAGGCCCGGTTGGTAATAGCCCGCGGCGTCACCGCCATCGACCATCAGTTCCGCCCCGGTGATATAGCTGGCGTCGTCGCTCGCAAGGAACAGCGAGGCGCGCGCAACCTCGATCGGTTCGCCGATGCGCTGGAGCGGTACATGTTTATAGCCTTTGTTGAGCTGTTCGAGGGTGGCGGTACCGGGATTGTTCATCGGCGTATTCACCCCGCCAGGAACGATCGTGCAGACGCGGATGCCCGACGGCCCGAATTCCAGTGCCAGCGATCGGGTAATGCCGCGCACCGCCCATTTACTGGCCGAATAGGCCGACAGCCCATTCATGCCGATGACCCCGGTCAGCGACGACACATTGATGATGACGCCCCGTCCGGCCCTCCGCATGATCCCCGCCACGTTCTTGGCGCCCAACAGCGCGCCGAACACGTTGGTGTCGACGACCGCCCTCGCCCTTTCGACATCCATCTCCTCTATCGGCCACATCCCGACCATGGCGGCGTTATTCAAGAGGATGTCGATTCTGCCGAAGCGCTCGCGAAGCTCCGCCACCAGCGCCGCCCAGCCGTCATCGTCGCGGATGTCGAGATAGCGGAAGATCGCCTCACCGCCGATCCGCGCGGCGACCGCCTCGCCCTGCTCGCGATTGAGGTCGCACAGGACGACCTTCGCACCCTCGGCCGCGAACAGCGCGGCTGTTGTCGCGCCCATGCCGCTCGCGGCGCCGGTGACGATCGCGACCTTGTCCTGAAGCTTACCCATTGAAACTCTCCGCCTGCGCGCAGGCTGTAATGATGCGGTGAAATTGAGCGGCGTTAGGCCACCAAGGCGTTAGACGGCGAAACCCATCTTCTTCGCCATGTCGTGATAGAGGCGGTTCTGAAAGACGAAGCGATCGATCCGCCAGCCCGCCGGCGTTCGCCTGGCATGGGATTTGTAGTAACCGCCCTGGGGAATGTTCAGCACATGGTTATGGCTGGCGATGTCGGCCTCGTCCTTGTGCAGCTCGATCAGGTGGTTCGTCATGAAATGGGTCAGGCCCGGGCCGATCCCTGCCATCGAATTCGTCAAAAACGCGACGAACTCCTGAGCGCCGCACATGACAGTCCGCTTGCCGGCCACGAACTCGCCAAGCGAACTGTAATCGATATACGCATCGTCGGAGAATACTTCAGGCAGTTTCTCAAATTCGCAATCATCAACGATGTGACAGTACTTCGCGAAGAGCTGCAATATATCCATGCGGTCGATACAGGCCTGGATATCGGTATGGGTCAGTGCCGCCACGTCTGCCTCCCGGTTAGTATTTGACTTTAATGTCGAAGCCGAACGTGCGCGGCACACCATATTGTTTGGTGGCGAAGCCGAGCGACGGCCCGAAGTCGATACTCTGCACGATATAGTGCTCATCCAGCAGGTTCTCGCCGAAGACACTGGTTTCCAGGTTTGCTTTCCCACCCCAGATCGGGACATCGGCGAGCGTCAGGCGGGCACTGACAAGGTTCTGGGAAGGCGCCTTCGTCAGATCGGTGAAGGGATTTTGCGTCGGCAGGTTGATTATGCCGAAATACTTGGCACTTTGATAAGAATAGTCCGCGCGCAATATCAGCGTGCCGAAATCCCATTCCGGAAATTCGTACTGAACGCCCAGATGGTCCGTCCAGTTCGGCACGAAACTGAAATGCGCCGAGCTTGCATAATTGCGTAACTGCCCGGTGACCGGATCGGGGAAATAGATCTTCTGATATTCGGGATGGACGTACCCGATGCTACCGTCGATGGTCACGCTCTTGATCGGTCGGACCTGCGCCTCAAGCTCGAACCCGGTATAATCCGCGGCGGCGTTCAATATTCCGCCGGAATTGCCTCCGGACAACGTGTAGCCGGTATATTGAGAAACCTGCAGGTCTTCGTAATTCGTGTGGAATGCCGCCAAGTTGACGCGCAGGCGATGGTCCAGCCATTCGGACTTGACGCCGGCCTCGTAAACCTTGGCTTTCTCCGGTGCGAAATTCGGCGAAATGCCTGGCGTTGCCCGCAGGTTAAAGCCGCCCGAGCGATATCCGGTGGACAGCCGGGCATAGGTCATCAGGTCGGGTGTCCACTGGTAATTCAGCGTCACATTGTAGGACAGGTTATAGAACTTATCCGTTCCTGAAATATTCGTGGAACCGGACTCGACCGCCGACTTACTGTCATGCGTGTAGCGAAGACCGGTCGTAATCTCCAATTTGTCGTCCAGCACGGGCGGGCGGTAGCTCGTCTGGCCGAAGGCGGCTTCCGAGGTGGTCGACTGGGTCGCGACGAGCGGAGCGGTCACGTTGAAGCCTAGCGTAGGCGACAGGACGAAGGTCAGCTTCGACTGCTCGTTTTCGGCCGCCCGGTCATGGAAATAGTAAAGACCAACGACGTAGTTCCAGCGGTCGGTTTTCCCCAGAACCTGCAACTCTTCCGACGCCTGGTTAAGACGCTGGCCGGTTGGGCCCTCGTAAGGGGTCACCGGCCCGATGCCGGTAACGGTCGGGCCGATCAGATTGGGCGGCGCATAGGCGACATAGGAGCTCGACCAGAATTGCCGGTAGCCGGTGATCGACTTCACCGAGATCTCGGAATTGATATCGTATTGCAGCGTCAGTGCGTGACCGAGAACGCCGACACGGGCGTCGGGAATGGACTGCAGAGAGGCCCGGTCGGTATAGTTTGGGTTGACCGACAGGACGCTGCCCCCCAGAGCCGGCGACTGGCCGAAATAGGCGGCGACCGCAGGCAACGTGTATGAAATCTGCCCATAGGGCGATTGCCCGGTCAACCGGTCGAAGTCGAAGCTGTAATCGGCGCTGAACGCACCCCAGTCGCCATGCAGCTTGAACCATGCCGAGTCCGACCTCAGCGCACCCGGGTCGTGATCGCTCGATGTGTTGATATTGTCGACATAGCCGTCGCGCTGCCGGTGCTGATAGGCCAGGATCGCCTTCAGGCCGGTGTCGCCGATGGCGCCGGTATTGATTTCGGTGCGGGCGGCCAGCTCGTCATAGCTGCCATAGATGAATTTCTCCTCGATACCGAAATCGTCGCTGGGCGTCTTGGTAACGATGTTGATCGCACCGCCAGTGGTATTGCGGCCGAACAAGGTGCCTTGCGGGCCTCGCAGGACCTCGACCCGCTGCACATCGACAAGGTCGAAGTTGGTGGAGGTGACGCCAGCGATGTACACGCCATCCAGATACTGCCCGACCGGCGGATCCTCGGTGATCAGGATTTCATGGTCGCCGATGCCGCGAATATCTGTGGCGCTGCCCCCGATGAAGCCCGGCGTGGCGACGCTGGCGACGTTGGGAATGAATTGGCCGATCTTGTCGACACCATGAATATCGAGCCGATCGAGCGTCGCGCCGCTGATGGCCGAGACTGAGACCGGTGTTGTCTGAAGCACCTCTTCCCGGCGGCGCGCGGTCACAATTACTTCCTCAAGGCCCTCCCCGGCAGATACCGCTGTCTGGTTCGATTGGGCCTTCGCAGGCGAAATGTCGATTAACGCAATAATAGCTGTCGTGGCGCACAGCACCTTACTTAGATGTCCTGACATGTAGCTCCCGTTCGTTTTTTCGAATTACGGTGCTTGCGCATTCGCTGGAACGGAGACTGCCAGGAAACTTGAGATCTGAAAGAACAATTTCCAGAACGACACTATATGTCATTTATGCTGAAGAAATATGTCACCTGGAGCATTTGAGAGGCTGCCAACGCATGCGAGCGCCTCCGGCTTGCGCTCCGATACGCGATGAGGGCCGGTCTTTAGGCGACGTGACTTTTGCCGCATAGTTTCTGGGTTCGCACGGCAGCGGGAATATTCAGACGCCGGAATATTCAGACGGGGTTTGCATGACCATGAAAACGACAAAATCTCAGATCAATGTCTTGCTGGACGTGTTGCGCGAATTCCTCCGCGCCCGCGGCCTGCGCACCCGCGAAATCGCCGAGACCCTGAACGTCACCGAGCGGACCGTCATGCGCTGGTTCGCGAGCGAGGCGGTGGACACCAGGGTTCTGGAGAGGCTTTGCGGGCTGATCGACATCAGCTTTTTCGAACTGTGCGAAATGGCGGCCAAGCGCGTGGAAACCCGCCTTACGCAGCTCACCGTCCAACAGGAACAGGCGCTGGTCGATTATCCGCTGCTGAACTATCTGTTCGTCCACGCCCTGAAGGGGTGGAGCTCGGCGGAGTTGCAGAGCGAGATGGACATACCCGAACCGATGTTCGTCGATGCCCTGATCCGGCTCGAGAAGATCGGGCTTATCGGATTGTTTCCGGGCAACGAGATCAGGCTGCGGACGGCCAAGGATATCCAGTGGCGAAAGGGCGGCCCGTATTCCCGCTACATGGATATGTTTTTGAAATGGTCCCTCAATAGCCCGGATATTGCCGAACCGAAGTCGCTTTGGATTATCGAGCCACTGAAACTGTCTTCCGGCTCGCTGAGCCAGCTGCAACGTAAATTCGACGCGCTCAAAGGCGAAGCCGTGTCGCTCAGCGAACAGGACCGCCGCTCGAACGATATGTCGCGGGAATGGTTTTCGCTGGTTCTGACGGCCCGGCGAATTGAAATGACACCGCTGTCCGAGTGGCCGACGCAGTATCAGGCGACAGGCGAGCGACGCCGGGAAAGGAATGGGAAGCTATAAGCTCCACCGCAGGTCCGACACCCCCCTTGGCTGCCTGCTTGCGTGAACTAAATATTATCGATGGTTATCTCCGCTTAATGCCCTTTGCTCGAGGTGTATAATGTCGGCACCCGCAGTTCGTCTGACCAGCCTCGCCCATGGCGGCGGCTGCGGATGTAAGCTCGCCCCGTCCGTGCTGCAACAGCTTCTCGCCAATCAACCGGCAGCGGCTGCCTATGCGCAGCTACTGGTCGGAACCGAGACCGGCGATGACGCAGCGGTCTGGCAAGTCGATGAGCGGACCTGCGTCATCGCCACGACCGATTTCTTCATGCCCATGGTCGACGATCCGCGCGATTTCGGCCGGATTGCTGCCGCCAATGCTCTGTCGGACGTCTATGCAATGGGCGGCAAGCCGATCATGGCGCTCGCCATACTCGGTATGCCGCTGGACAAGCTGCCGGTGGAAACAGTCCGCGCAATCCTGCAAGGCGGCGCATCGATCTGCGCGGAGGCGGGCATTCCCGTCGCCGGGGGCCATTCGATCGACGCACCTGAGCCGATCTACGGCCTTGCGGTCGTCGGACTGTGCAGCCCTGAAAACGTGCGGCGCAATTCCGGCGCGCACGCCGGCGACGCGCTGATCCTGACCAAGGGCATCGGCATCGGCATCTATTCGGCAGCCTTCAAGAAGGGCGCCCTGCCTGACGCAGCCTATGACGAGATGATCGCCTCGACGACCCTTCTGAACCGGGTCGGCAGCACGCTCGCGGAGGACGGCGACGTCCATGCCGTCACCGACGTAACCGGCTTCGGCCTGCTTGGCCACGGGCTGGAAATGGCGCGCGGATCGGGCCTGACGCTGGATATCCAATATGAGCGCATTCCCTTCCTGGCCGAGGCCACGGCGCTCGCCCGCGATGGGCATGCGACCGGCGCATCGGGCCGGAATTGGGCGAGCTATGGCGACGGGATCGTACTGCCGCCCAACCTGACGGCCTGGCAGCACAACCTGCTGACCGATCCGCAGACCTCGGGCGGCCTGCTGGTCGCCTGCGCGCCAGAGCGCGCCACGGACATCCGCGCGTCTATCGCTGCGGCGGGCTATTCATCCGCCTCCATCATCGGGTCCGTTTCGGCCGGAGAGCCGGTGGTTCGGATTTCCTGAGGTCTGTCAGGAACGGGAACGGGGTCCCACGCATTCTCATGGTCATCATCTATGAGGGGGCTGGCGATGAACGACGTTCAAGGACTGCTCGCGATGATCGCGATATCGACTGCTTTTGCGGCCCCCGCCTGGGCGCAGGCGGGAAAAGCCGATCAGGCGCAAGGCGCCACGGCATGCGCCAACCGCCGTGCCGAGCCCGCGACGCCACAGTCGAGGGGGGCCGGCTCCGGCACGGCTCCAGGCAATTCCGGCAACACCGCCTGGACCGGCGGTAAGTCTCCCGGCACCTCCGACAATGGCGCGAGTTCCGGTTCCCAGACCTGGCAGCCGAAGACGGCCCAAGGACTGGACCCGCTCAAGCCGATGCCGCAGGGAGATTCGAAATCCGCTTGCTGAAGGTCAGTGGGGCGCGATCTCTTCAAGCTTCAGCCGCAGCCCGCGACGGTCGAAGAATTCGCCGTCGTTAAGGATTTTGCGGTCCTCATTCAAATGACGCACTAAGGATGCGAGCCGCTGCCTCGCCTCCGGATCGGCCACCAGCCCGTCGCTATCCGCCTGGAAGAAGGCCGCGCCGTTCCAGGACACTCCGGCGCCATCGAACAGCCGAATCATTTCCGGCCAGCGCGTCTCGTCGCCGACCACATGGAGATAGGTCGAGCGCAACGGCCTCACGGATTTGGCGCCGATATCGATTAGGATGATCAGGATCGTGAACGACCCGATCCGTGCATAGGTCCGCACCAGCCAATCATCGAAATCGGTCGTCAGCGGCGCCGTCATCGCTACTCACCGGGTTGGCGGAAGAGAGTGGGAGTCGAACCCACCCGGGACAGGCTCGCTGCCCCACCCGGATTTGAAGTCCGGACGTCCCACCGGAGACGATTCCCTTCCATCAAACCCCCTTGGGGTCTGGCAGTTGCGACCCTATCTCGAACGGTCCGAACAGGTCCAGCCGGTGCTTGTTAAGGCGGCGCAGGTCGCCGCGACGCAGGGTGACGCCGTGCCGGTCAAAGAAATCGAGAATCTGGATGGCGACTTTGCGGCCGTTCTCGACCCGATCCCGGAACTGAGCGGCGGTGAATTCGCCGCCCGGCGCGCGCATCGCAACATCGACCAGGATCGAGACGATTTCCAGGATCGTCAACCGCAGGAAGAAATGGTCATGCGCCACCTCGTCGGCTCGCCCAAGCCGTCCCACCAGCTTGAGCAAGCGACGGATATCGGCTTCCGGCCGGTCCAGCAGGCTCGCGATGTCGCGGACCCGGGGCGGGCGAAAACGGTCTGGGCCGTCAAGCAGAGGGAATATCGCCTCCCAGATGACCTCATCCTGTTGCGTCAGGCGTACGGTATGGGACGAAAGACGGACGAACGCGCCGTCGAGCGCGATAGCGCCATCGCCGGCGATAATCTTCATCGCGGAAATGAAGGCCGCACCCGGCAGGCGCGGCTGCAATGACAGCCGCAGCCGTTCGCGGCTCATGCCCTGCAGGTCGGGATTTTCCCCGTGGAAAAGCGAGAGTTGTTCCATCAGGGTCGATTCGAAAACCCGCCAGCGTGCCGGCAGCATCGCGATCACCGTATCACCGGCTTCCAGCAGGATCAGCCGCAATCGATCGGCAAGCGCCGCTGCATCGGCCTGCGATAAAGCATGATCCCGCGTGAACACCCGCCAATCGAAAATGTAAGGCGCTGCGGCCAGGAGCGCCTGGAGCGACATCGCCGGATCAGTCAGCGCCAGCGCTTCCAGCTGGAGCCGTCGCTCCGGCGTGCGGCGCCGGCGGGCCGGCGCGCGGAGATCGAGAAAACGGCCGCCGCCGATGGTGCGCTGGGCCGAAACGTCGCGAATGACATAGCGGTCGCCGATGCCGGCCGCTATGGGCCGGTCGAGAACCAGCTGGACCGTGGCCGTGCCGCCCGGCTCTATCGGCAGGTCGTCGAGCAGCACGACGCGCGCCCCAACCTCAGCCGCGGCATGGTGCAACCGGACCGGGAACCATTGTCCGATCGGCTTCCTTCCGCCCTGCAGAACCCGCAGGCTGGCGTCGATGCGATCCGTCGGCGCGTGCAGGTCAGGGTCCAGCGCCAGGTCGCCGCGCCTTATCGCCTCCTTGGAGACATCCTCGCCCGCCAGGTTGAGGGCGCACCTATCCCCTGCGCGCCCCTCATTCGCCGGCCGGTTCTGCGTATGGATCGAGCGCACCCGCGCGGATAGGCCTGAGGGGCTGATCAGCACCCGGTCGCCGAGGCGGACCGATCCGGAAAGCACCGTGCCGGTGACGACGACTCCGGCGCCCGAAAGGGTAAACGACCGATCGATCGCCAGCCGGAACCGGTCCGAGACGGGGCGCTGGAACATGTCGGCAGCGGCTGCGAAGAGACGGTGACGCAGCCCGGACACACCCTGCCCCGTCAATGACGAGACCGGATATATTTCCGCCGATTCCAAGGTCGTCCCCGCCAGCACCGCCCTGATCTCGTTGATGACCGCCGCAAGCCGTTCCGGCGATGCGACGTCGACCTTGGTCAGGGCTACGAGGCCTCGCCGGATGCCGAGCAAATCGACGATCGCGAGGTGCTCCAGCGTCTGGGGCTTGACCCCATCGTCCGCCGCGATCGTCAGCAAGGCAAAATCGATCCCAGTCGCGCCGGCCAGCATGGTATGCACAAAGCGCTCGTGGCCGGGCACATCGACGAAGCCGATTACATCGCCTCCATCGTTCGGCAAATAGGCGAAACCGAGATCGATGGTGATTCCACGCGCCTTTTCTTCCTTCAGCCGGTCCGTATCGACCCCGGTCAGGGCTTTGACCAAAGCAGTCTTGCCATGGTCGATATGGCCCGCCGTGCCAATGATCATGGCACGGCCACCGGCAGCGGCGCCTGCGAGCGACGGAGGGCTTCGGCGATCTCGTCCGGCGACAAGGCGGCACGCGCAGGCGCCAGGAACGGCGCCGCCAACGCACTGCCTCCCGCCTGAGCGCGAGACAGCCAAGCCATGGCTTCGACCCGATCGAGCGGGACTCCACTGCCCAGGTAATAGGCCGCGCCCAGCATTGCCTGACCGTCGGGATCGCCGCGTTCCGCCCCACGCCGCCACCAATATGCGGCCTGAACAGGGTCACGATCGACCCCCATGGCGTTATGAGAGAGCATGCCAAGGCGCGTCATTGCCGATGCAATGCCGTTCTCTGCCGCCGCCAGTGCCCAACGGCGCGCCTCGCCGGGATCGGGGAACATCACGCTCCCCTCCAGCAGCATCCAGCTCAGCATGTCCTGGGCCGGGCCATCGCCCTGCTCCGCGGCCAAACGATAAAGGCCGGCGGCGCGATAGAAATCGGCCTGTACACCCAACCCGTTGAAGTAGACCCCCGCCAAATTGCGCTGTCCGACCGGATCGCCCGCGTCGGCGGCAAGGGTCAGCCATTTGAGCGCCAGGTCCTGATCGCGCTCGATGCCCAAGCCTTCGGAGAAGCAGGCCGCGATATTGTTCTGCGCCCGGGCGACGCCGGCGCGGGCCAGAGGTCCCCAAATGTTCAGCGCGGCGGCGTAATCCCCCGCTTGCGAGGCCGCCAGCGCCTCGGCCATGGGATCGCGCGGCGGCTCCGCCGCGCCGATCAAGCGATCAAGCCAGCGCATCGCAGTTCAGGCCCGCAATGGTTGACAAGAATGCCGCCTCGTCACGAAGGCAACGCAGATCGAGTTTCAGCGCATTATCCTCGATCCGGCCGATCACCGGCATGGAGAGACCGCGCAACTCGGTCGCCAAGCGCTCTAGAGCGCTGCCGCCACCACTCGAGCGGATCGCAAGGCCTGCGCTGGGAATGGTATCGAGCGGCAAGGCGCCGGAACCGATCTGGCTGTCGCAGGTGCAAGCCTCGACGGTGAAGGCCGCGCCGACGGCAGCTTGCATCGCCGGCTGGAGCCGTCCGGCCTGAGCCGCGATCTCCGCTTCGGTCCGAGCCAGGAGTCTCAGCGTCGGCAGGCGCTCGGTGAGGCGATCCGGGTCGCGGTAAAGCTTCAGCGTCGCCTCGATCGCCGCCAGGCGGAGCTTATCAACGCGCAACGCCCGCTTCATCGGATTACGATTGATCGCGGTGATCAAGTTCCGCTTGCCGACGATAAATCCGGCCTGCGGACCGCCCAGCAGCTTATCGCCTGAAAACGTCACCAGATCGGCGCCATCGGCGATTGCATCGCCTACGGTCGGCTCCTTCTCAAGCCCATAGCGCGATAGATCGATCAACGTGCCGGAGCCCAGATCATGCACCAAAGGGATGCTCGCGGCCTGCGCGATGCCGGAAAGCTCGGCGGCGTGGACTTCGGCGGTGAAGCCTTGAATCCGGTAGTTGGATGTGTGGACCTTGAGGATAAGCCCTGTCTCGGGTCCGAGCGCGGCGCGATAATCCTTGGAGTGCGTGCGGTTCGTCGTTCCGACTTCCACCAGTCTTGCGCCCGCGCGCGCCATGATGTCCGGCATGCGGAAGGCGCCGCCGATCTCGATCAGTTCGCCGCGCGACACAACCGCCTCCCGGCCGTTCGCCAGCGTGTTCAGCGCGATCAGGACAGCGGCCGCGTTATTGTTCACCACGGTTGCATCTTCCGCACCGGTCAGCTCGCAAAGGAGCGCCCTTACATGATCGTCCCGCTCGCCGCGCTTGCCGGTCGCCAGGTCGAATTCCAAGGCGACAGCGTCGCGCATCGCGGCCGTTGCTGCCTCTATCGCCGCCTCTGCAAGCAGCGCGCGTCCGAGATTGGTGTGCAGCACCGTGCCGGTGAGGTTGAAGAGCGGGCGCATGGCCGAGCGGTCGGCTGCGTCGAGCCGTCTCAATGCACGTACGGCGATTTCGTCCGCTCCGGGAACTGCCGGTGCTCCTGCCCGCAGCGCGCAGCGGGCGTCGTTCAGCTCTATCCGGATCGCATCCGCGGCGGCTTTATGACCGAAACGCGCCAGAGGCGCCGTCGCGGCCGGTGACTTCAGGACCAGATCCACCGAGGGCAGATCACGCAGGCGGAGAGACGCGAGCCTGTCCATCGGCGGCTCAATATCCGATCAGATACGGATTCACGCCTGCGCGGCGATAGACATCAGCGCGCAGCAGAACATCCAGCCCCAGGCTCCCCACATCGTCGGCGACCGGGTCGAGCGCGACGTCCTTGTGCTGATAGAAAACCTTCACATACGAGCCGCATTCGTCGCAGGTTTCCGCCTTGATCGTTCCAGTACCGCCATCGACCTCCTGGTAGCCAATGCCCTTGGTCGAGCCGCAGGCCAGGCATTTGACACGGACCTCGTTCCACAAGGTCGAGCAGAGCGCGCAGGAGGCATAGCGCGTGCCTTCAGCGCCATACCAGCCGACGATCAGCGAGGCGACAGGGGGCCCGCCGCAGACTGGGCAGGCCCCGACCCCCACGGGCACCAAAGCCGCACTATCCAACCGGGCAGCCAGCCGGGCGAAATGAACCTGCAGGGTGGCGGCGACATAGACATGTTCGGCCACCGTTTCAAAGGGAATAGAATCCGACAGTATGCTGGCGATCATCGCGTCGAGCGCAGGACGATCCGCGCTGTGGACCCGACCGAGCGCCACCTCCGCTGCCTCAGGCTTCGAAATGGCGGCGAAAGCTTCGAGCAGGCAGGCGCAGGTCGCGCGCAGCGTCGCATCGGGCTTGAATGCGCCGCGATCGAGCGGCGGCATAGCGAACTGGCCGGCCCGCGCGACAATGGCCGCGTCAGGAAGCTCTGGCGGCGGCAGGCTGGGAACCGCGGCGGCCTGCGCCTCGGCGATCGATGCTAGAAAACCGAGATAGGGTGAGAGTTCGCTCGTCGCCGCCAACGTCGCGAATCGCGCCGCTCGTCGCGTAAAGATGGCGACAGGATCGGGAAGACGGACGAAGGGCGCCTTGGGAATACCGCCGATCATCGACGGATCGGGCTGGGTCGAACTGATATCGGACATCACGCCTCATCGGGCCCGCCGGGCCACGGAATTGGACGGGTCGATTAAGCCGGCCCGCCTCTATTAGCTGGTTTCGCTGCCAATCGCTTCAACCACTTTCGATGATGCCGCCACGCCCAGCCGCCGCTGACCGACCCTGTGATCATCGAGTTGATGCTGCCGCGCACCCAGATCCCCGCGTACACATGGAGGATCCAGACCAAGATGATGATTACCGCTGCCACCGCATGGATCAGGACGGCGAACCGCTTCACTTCGATCGAAGTCAGGTCAAAGAAATACTCGTCCCAAATCATGATGCCGGTAACGATCAGGATCGAAATCAGGATCGACATCGACCAGAAGATGAATTTCTGGCCGGCATTGTATTTGCCGACCTCGGGCATCTTCTCTTCATGGCCGCTCACAAGGTCCTTGGCATGGGCCACCCATTCAACATCGGTCCGGTTCCAGAGATTAAGGCGCCAGAACTGAAGGAACAGCAGCAGAAAACTGAAGAACAGCACCACGCCGATCCATGGATGGATGGTTCGCGTGGCCTGGCCGCCGCCGAAGATCGCAGTCAAAAAGAACAGCGACGGATGGAACATCGATAGGCCCGACAGCGCCAGCAGCACCAGCGAGATCGCGGTCACCCAATGATTGAGCCGGGTCGCGCCGCGATAGCGATCGACAATGACCGGCTTGCCGGGGTGCAGAGCGTCGCCGGGCTCCAGTTCCACATCGCTCATGTTCGTTCTTCCGGACCGCCGCCCACCAGCCGCTCGGCGTTCGCGTCATCCTCGGGGGCAACACGGTTCGGCTTGGCGAATACGCCGTGAAGCACGCTGGCCGCGGCCGCGAAGCTCATGGCGGCAAGGCCGACATATTTGGTGACGCCCTTCCAGGTCTGAACCACTGCCGATATCTTCGGATTGTCCGGCAAACCGTCATAGATATGCGGCTTATCGGCGTGGTGCAGCACATACATCACATGGGTGCCGCCGACGCCCGGTGGGTCGTACAGGCCGGCATTGGCATAGCCGCGCGACTTCAGATCGGTGATCCGCCCCTCGGCATGTTTGATCATGTCCGCCTTGGTGCCGAACACGATCGCCTGGGTCGGGCAGGCCTTGGCGCAGGCCGGCCCCTGCCCCACCGCCACGCGGTCGGAGCAGAGGGTGCATTTATAGGCGCGATGATCTGTCTTGGAAATGCGCGGGATGTTGAATGGGCATCCTTTGACACAATATCCGCAGCCGATGCAGTTCTCATGCACGAAATCGACGATGCCGTTGGAATATTGCACGATCGCCCCGGGGGCCGGGCAGGCCTTCAGGCAGCCCGGATCGGTGCAATGCATGCAGCCGTCCTTGCGGATCAGCCATTCCAGATTGTCGGTCTCGGGATTGACCCACTCCGAAAAGCGCATCAGCGTGAACATCTCGGGCGTCAGGTCATGCGGGTTCATATAGATCCCGACATTGTCCTCAATGGCCGGACTGGTGTCGTTCCATTCGATGCAGGCCGACTGGCACGCCTTGCAGCCGATGCATTTCGATACGTCGATCAGCTTGGCGACTTCAGTCAGCCGCCGAGCCGGCGGCGGCAGGTCGCCCGTCGCCGAACGACTGATCATATCGCTTGCGCCTAGGTTATTGACGAATTCCTGGACGGGCGGGTTGCTGACGGCGGTGGTGGGGCTATCTGGCATGGTCATACCTCCGCCGGGCCAGAGGTCGGTTCGATATTCACCAGGAATGCCTTATATTCCGGCGTATCGATATTGGCGTCGCCGACAAATGGCGTCAGCGAATTCGGACCGAAGCCTTTCTTTGCCTCACCCATAAAGCCCCAATGCAGCGGAATACCGATGATATGGACGGTCTTGCCATTGCAGATCAACGGCCTGATCCGTTTGGTCACGACCGCCTTGGCCCTGATCGAACCGCGCTTTGACCAAACCCGGACCCAGCCGCCCAGGGGGATGTTTTTCTCCTTCGCAAGTTCTTCCGACAGCTCGACAAAGAATTCCGGCTGAAGGGCGGCATTCACGCGGTTGTGTTTGGTCCAAAAGTGGAAATGCTCGGTCAGGCGGTAGGACGTCGCCGCATAAGGAAACTCATCCGGCGTGCCGAACTGCGCCACGTCGTCCAGGAAGACCCGCACAACGGGATTGCCCCGGATTTCCGGATTGATAACATTCGCAACCGGCGATTCGAACGGTTCGTAATGGACCGGGAATGGTCCATCCCGCAGCATTCCGCGTGCAAAGAGCCGCGCGGAACCTTCCGCGTTCATGATGAACGGACCGACCTCCTCGGGCTTCGCTGTCGGCGCGATATCGGGAACGTCGGAACCGATCCATTTCGCGCCATCCCATTCCAAAATCTTGCGGCTCGGATCCCAGGGCTTGCCCTGCAAGTCAGCCGAGGCGCGATTATAGAGCGTGCGCCGGTTGACCGGCCAGGACCAGGTCCAGTTGGGATAGGTGCCCAACCCGTCGGCGTCGGTATTGTCGCGCCGGGCCATGTTGTTGCCGGCCTCATTGAAGCATCCGGAATAGATCCAGCAGCCCGAACTCGTCGTGCCGTCGTCGCGCAGTTGCGAGAAGTTGGCCACCTGCTTGCCGGCCGGGACGACGATCTTTGTCGCATCGGTCGGATCATGCAGGTCGGTCAACGCCCGCCCGTTCATCTCGCGGGCGAGTTCGTCGGGCTTGGGCTCGTTCTCATCCTTGTAGTCCCAGGTGAGGTTGAGGATCGGATCGGGGAAGGCACCGCCTTCCTTGCGGTACAGTGCGCGCAGCCGCACAAAAATCTGGCCCATGATCCAATTGTCGTGCTTGGCCTCGCCCGGGGGCGAGCCACCCGGCCAGTGCCATTGCAGCCACCGCCCGGAATTGGTCAGTGACCCTTCCTCTTCCGCGAAGCAGGTGGTGGGCAGTTGGATGACCTCGGTCTGGATCGACTTGGTGTCGACGTCGTTATATTCGCCGTGATTCTGCCAGAAGCGCGATGTCTCGGTGTCCAACGGGTCCATCGTCACCAGCCATTTCAGGTTGGACAATGAGGCGGTGATCTTGGCGCGGTTGGGGAAGGCCAGGATCGGGTTGAATCCCTGGCAGAAATAGCCGTTCACCTTCCCGTTAAACATCAGCTCGAAGGTCCGCAGCACGTCGTAGGCGGGGACGTCGAGCTTGGGAAGATAGTCATAGGCCCAGTCGTTCTCGGCCGTCGCCGCCGCACCGAACATCGCCTTTTGCAGGCTGACGAAGAACTTGGGGTAGTTCTGCCAATAGCTGGTCTGGCCCGGCCTGAGCGGCTTGAACTGGCGGGTGGACAGGTAAGTCTTGAGATTGGTCTCCTTTTCCACCGGCATATTGAGATAGCCGGGCATATACTGAGACAGCAGACCGACATCGGTCAGGCCCTGGATATTGGAGTGACCGCGCAACGCGTTCATGCCGCCGCCGCGAATACCGATATTGCCCAGTATCAGCTGGAGCATCGCCATGGTGCGGATATTCTGCGAGCCACTGCTGTGCTGGGTCCAGCCCAACGCATACATCGACGTCATCGCCTTGTCGGGCGCGGATGATTCCCCGATCATCCGGGCCACCGTCAGGAATTTTTCCTTGGGCGTGCCGCAGATGCGCTCGACCATTTCAGGCGTGTAAATATCGACGTGCTGCTTCAGCAGGTTCCACACGCAGCGCGGATGCTGAAGCGTCATGTCGATCTGCGCGAAGCCGTCCGGACCAAGCTCATAGTCCCAGCTCGTGCGGTCATAATCGCGCTTTTCCGCGTCATACCCGGTGAACAGGCCATCGTGATAGGCGAAGGCGTCTTTCACGATCAACGCGGCGTTGGTGAAGTTCTTCGCGTACTCCCACTGCACCTTATTGTTTTCGATACAATAGCGGATCACCCCCAGCAAAAAGGCGATGTCGGTGCCCTGGCGGATCGGCGCATAGAAATCCGATACCGAGGCTGTGCGCGTATAGCGCGGATCGACGACGATCAGCTTCGCGCCACGGTTGGCCTTTGCCTCCGTGACCCATTTAAACCCGCAGGGATGCGCCTCGGCGGCATTGCCACCCATGACGATCACCAAATCCGTATTCCTGATATCGGTCCAGGAATTCGTCATCGCGCCACGACCGAACGTAGGGCCCAAACTGGACACCGTAGGTCCGTGTCAAACGCGCGCCTGGTTGTCGAAAGCGAGGAGACCGACGCTGCGCGCGACTTTGTAGGTCGCGTAAGCAGTTTCATTGGTGGTTGCGGATGCGGCCAGGAACCCGACCGAGGTCCAGCGATTGACCGCGACGCCGTCCTTGTTCTTGGCGATGAAGTTCGCGTCCCGGTCGTCCTTCATCAGGCGTACGACGCGGTCCAGGGCTTCGTCCCACGAAACGCGCTCGAACTTGTCCGATCCGGGCTTTCGCACCATCGGGTAGTTTAGCCGCGTCTTGGCATGGACGAAATCCTTCAGCGCCGCGCCTTTCGGGCAGAGCGTGCCGCGGTTGGTGGGATGATCGGCATCGCCTTCGATGTGGGTGATTTCCGCCGTCTGTCCCTTGCGCAGATCACCCTTGGAATAGAGGATGACCCCGCAGGCGACAGAGCAGTAGGGGCACGTGTTGCGCGTTTCCGTGGTCATCGCAAGCTTGTAGGCCCGGACATGGG
Source organism: Rhodospirillales bacterium (assembly GCA_028291345.1). Taxonomy (GTDB): domain Bacteria; phylum Pseudomonadota; class Alphaproteobacteria; order BOG-932; family Roseiterribacteraceae; genus BOG-932. Next base: position 43,674 of record JAQGIF010000313.1, read on the forward strand.
CGACCTCCGCCGCCTCCGCCGCGCTGAAGCCGAAGGCTCCCAGCGCCGTCCCCGCGACCCCCACGCCGGCGGCTCTTAAGAAGCCACGCCGTGAGACCTCCATATTCATCGAGTCCTCCTTCGCAGGCGGGCGCCTTCACCTACGCCTGCTGTGCTGTCGTGGAGACCATTTTGTCGTGGCCACTATTCTGGCCCCACTTGCCGTGCCGTTTCAAGATGCTTCTCACATTTGGCTTCGCCAACCCCTCCGCAAGAGTGGTGGGGATCAAATTTGAAAGCAGCCATTACGCGCGCGCATCAAAGTGTTACCCACCGGGGGTGTTCTGTGCGGTTTCAGAATCCCAAACCGACCGCCATCAAACCGCCGACCATCCCGAATGCCACGACCGATACCGTCACGACCAGAAGCACGCGTGACCGGAACGAGCCTGCGAGCATGGCAAGCGACGGCACGCTGATCGGCGGCAGAGTCATCAGCAATGCGCCCGCGGGTCCGACACCCATCCCCAGCGAGAGCATCGCCTGGACGATCGGCACTTCGCCGGCAGTAGGGATAACGAAGAGCGTACCGGCGATCGCAAGCGCGGCAATCCACCCTAGATGGTTGCCGATTTCCGGGCCGATATGCGGGAACAACCAGGCCCGCGTAGCGCCGAGTAACAGAATCAGCACGATATATTCGGGCACCAGCCACGACGCCATGCGCAACAAAATCCTGATCCAGCGAACGAACGGCGCAGATGTTGGTGCGTTCGCCGTCAGTTCGGCAAGCCGCGCCTGCGCCGCTTGGGCTTCCTTTGGCGTCGCCATCCGATTCACCAGATAGCCGAGCCCAAATACCATCAGGAGTCCCAGCGCGAGCCGCAACCCGGTCCAGTTCCAGCCAAGAACGAAGCCCATGAACACGAGCGTCGCCGGGTTCAGCACCGAATTTCCGAGCCAGAATGCGATCGCTCCGCCGGGAGACGCCTGACGTTCCCGAAGCCCGATGACGACAGGCGCCGCGCAGCAAGTGCACATCATGCCTGGGATTGACAACAAGCCGCCGGCGACTGCACTGCCAAATTCCGCGCCGCCCAGCACCTTCGCCACCCAATTGACCGGCAGCAGCGCCTGGATAGCCGACCCAAGCAACAGGCCGAGCACCATCGCCTTCCAGATCGCCTTGCCGTACGCCAACGCATAACCAAGCGCGGCGTCCAACGAGGGGGCGGGCGGGCTCGCCGCCGTGCCCATCAGAATCGACTGGCCGATCGAGTGCTTCGCCGCCGCCACAAATGCGCGGTCGTAATATGGGAGCCACTTCACGTAGAAAAGCCCCAGGACCGCAATCAACACGAACGTTACTAATCCCAGGGCCGGATTGGTTGTTCGAGTTTGACCCATTGATCCAGCTCGCGAACGCATTTAAGGCATGACAGGCAAAGTGAGTGGCAATTTTAGGGGGTTGTCAAGCTAAGTGACCCGATCAATGATCGGCACATTGATTCTGATGGGCCCGGTACACCGGAGACAATTTTCGAAGGCCGGCGCGCCCCAGAAGGACTCGAACCTCCAACCTTCTGATGCGTAGCCGCGCATCATAAGGCCAGCCGACGATACGCCAAGGCCGATTGGCGTTCAGACACAAGGCGATGGCCGGTTGGCCGACCGATTGAAGCCACCCCGGGTCAATCCTCGGAAACGGCCGTCCGGTACTCGTATCGGTACTTTCGGAGACATCAGGACGCCCCCCAGGCTTTCCGGGCCTGCATCCTTAGGCGAGGTGCCTCCGCTCTATCCCCCTGTTACGACCTCCCTGTTGCCCAAAATCATTCTACTGCAACTCCTCGATCGCGCGAGCGGTATCGAGCAGCTGCGTTTTTAAGCCTGTGAGTTAGACCGT
>JAQGIF010000318.1 GCA_028291345.1 Rhodospirillales bacterium
CTTCGTCGCGCAGCCTCTGAAGGTACACGCGCGGCACGCCTGCTGCGTCGAAATCGCGACCCCGCGCGATTCCTTGTCGCCGCGCTCCGTCTAGAGCACGATCTCGGTGAGTTTGCTCGGTCATGCCCGTGTTATAATACCTAGGTCTTGATATGCAATATCCTAGGTATTGTAACATTCGCAACAGCTCCGCAAGCGGCATTCAACCGCTGAACGGTAGCGCGCTAGCTGTCACCCGGAGCGATCCAGTTTATCGGTGTCGGATCAATCGGTTCGTCCAACGTTGTATGGGATCCCAATTTAGTGCCGAGACACAGAAGGGTCTCAAAAGCGCTTCCAGTCACCCCCTGGTCACCCGCCAACGATAAGCTATTGTTGTGCAAAGCGGTCGGCGACATTCCTAATCCTGGGGTCGTGGGTTCGAATCCCGCCGGGTGCACCAATTTTACTGTTGAAATATCAACAGGTTTGGTCGGGTTGCCGGTAACCGGGGCAGATTTCTGTGCGGGGGTCTTTTCAAGGGTGATTGGATGTGATTCATCCTTGGGATGACTCGGCCATCGTTCGAATCGCATGAAGATCTTGGGCTTGTAGAGCTCCGCCGGTTTGTTTCGACACTGACGGAGTTCGAGTTGATGAATTTCTTCGGTGCTTTGCCCACGTCCCTACCGCCATCCAAGGCCAAGCCAACCAGCGTCACGTCGGCGATAAACACGGCCGAGGCATCAATCTTCCTATAAATGGTTGGGGCTAGGTCGGGGCTCCCGGAAACGCCTTGGCGATCATGATCGAGATGCAGCGCTTCGCGCGTTTCGGCGGTCGTTGGCTCCTCGATATCCTCAGGTTGCTTTAGGACTTTAATCGCTTCCAGCAGCTCATTGCGCACAAAATGCCGGCCCACCTTCCCGGGTGTATCCGATTGCCATGACCATAAGACTTTCATCCCGAATCCTTCCGTTCATTCGAGCAGGGCGGTCGCTTTGGCCAGGACTTCGTCGACGATAAAATCGGGTGCCTTCTCGCTGAATCTGCCATTGCGAGCGCGAAGATCTAGCGCCCGCAGTTGGTGACACAGGACGACGCCTGAGGCGTTGGTGCCCGCACCTGATAGCGACACAGTGAACCCCTGCATTCGGGCAAAGTTGCCGCCGCTGGTAATAGGCGCGACGATCGGCGTGCCCAATTTGTTGAACTCACGGTCCGTCAGGACGAGCACGTAACGGGGATTTGCCTGTTCCCGTCCCTTGGTGGGATTGAGATCGACATGCCAGATGTCACCACGCTCCATTAGAAGACTTCGCGACCGACAGGTTCCATTTCCTGCCATTCGCGCTCTTGCTCATTCTCCGGCGCTGAGGGATCGCATTGCGCCATCAACTCAGAGAGGGTGTATTTCGGCTTGGGGCGGGGCTCAACAATGAGCCGGCCATGATCGACCGATAAGGCGACCTTGGTATTAGCTGCCAATCCCAGCCCTTCCAGGAGTGATTTAGGAATGGCCATCATCACCGAGCCGCCGACATTGCGCAGTGTGGACGTGAGCATGGGAACCCCAATTATATTGCAAATGAAACAGGTTATATAAAAATATAACATTTAGGGCTGCTATTGCAAGCGAATTCCCAGGAGCAGCGTGGGGGCTCGCAAGCCCGTCGAAGCCGATATTGAATACGCCGGCGGACGCGGGTCGCGCGTCCGAAGCGAGATTGCGCGCAGCAGCTCGTCTTGTACCCCTTATGTCCGCTTCGTACTCGCCACGACCCTCTGGCGGACCCAAGATCTAATTACATTTGGACGGAGTTCTAATTTCAGCTAGACGGTAAGCCGGCTTCATTTAGACGCACTGGGCGCTTCAGACAGTCATGTACATCCGCCATTCGACCGGCCGAATCCGGGACGCCTTGGCCGACACTCGGGTGGTGCTGCTTGCAGGCCCTCCGTCAGGCGGGGAAGACAACGCTCGCCCGTGCGCTTGCCGAGGAAGGCCGGCAATATCTCACACTCGATGACGCGACCACGCTCTCCGCCGCTCAAGCGGATCCGGCCGGTCTGATCCGGGCACTTGACCGCGCGATCATCGATGAGGTGCAACGGGCGCCTGATCTGCTGCTGGCTATCAAGGAAAGCGTGGATCGGGACACCCGTGCGGGACGCTTTCTGCTCGCCGGTTCGGCCAACCTTATGACCCTGCCGCGCGTTGCAGACTCCCTGGCGGGCCGAAGGGAAACCATCCGTCTGATGCCCCTGGCCCAGTCGGAGCTACTGGGGCAGCCGACGCCCCGGTTCCTGACATCGCTGTTTGCAAGCCAGGCGCCGAAGACAGGGCCAGTCCGGCTCGGGCCCGATCTGATCGACTTGGTTCTTGCGGGTGGGTATCCGGAGGCGATAGCACGTCGAAGCTGGCTCCGCCGGCAGGACTGGTACGTCAACTACGTCGAAGCCGTGGTCGGCCGCGACGTTCGCGACATCGCCAACATCGACCAGCTCGATCGGATTCCCCGTCTGCTCCGAGCCCTTGCCGAACATTCGGGGCAGCTCATCAATCACGCTGGCGTCGGCGCCAGTCTCGACCTCAATCACGTGACGACGCAGAAATACACAGGCGTCTTCGAACAGCTGTTTCTCGTGCGGACACTGCCGCCCTGGCACAACAACGCGCTCAAACGGCTGACCAAGAAGCCTAAGCTTCACTTTCTCGATTCAGGCCTGCTCGCGGCTTTGCGGGGACTCACCCGCGAGCGCGTGGCGGTGGATCGGTCCAACTTTGGCGCCATACTGGAGACGTTCGTCTTCGCCGAAGTCCTCAAGCTGGCAAGCTGGAGCGATGAGCGTTTTTTGGTCAGCCACTTTAGGGATAAAGAACAGAACGAGGTTGATATCGTGCTGGAAGATCGGGAGGGACGGATCGTCGGCCTGGAGGTCAAGGTTGCGGCTACCGTCCGCAACGAGGACTTCGCTGGACTGCGAAAACTAGCCGATGCTGCGGGACCCCGGTTCGCGTTCGGAGCCGTGCTTTATGACCATGAGCGAACCGTACCCTTTGGCGACCGCCTGATCGCCGCCCCCTGTCGAGCCTTTGGGCTTGAAGATGGCAGACGGCCTAGCCTGTGGTGAGGGTTTAGCGGCAATGTTGTCGACCCACGCGCAGATCGATGAGCTCCGCGGCGTCAGGCATTGAGCGACTGCATTGTATCGTCCCGTGAAATCCACCGGAACGTGTTTCTGTCGATGCGCCGGGCGGCTGTACAATCGCGGCCCGGAAACCCGCGAATTGACAGGACGAAATGTCGGGCTTTATTCGAGACTGCATCGAGACCCGGCTGGAATATGCCGAACTGACCGACCGCATGGAGCATGGCTCGGAACGCATGGGCATAAACGGCCGAGACGTCAGCCACGTGGAAGTCGTTCGGGCACGCCAGATCATCGAAGATCTGGACCAGGTGATCGCCGCGCATTGCACTTAGCCACCACCCGGTCACCCGCGCCGGCCAACTCACTGATCAGAAACGACGCCCGCGACATTCCTAATCCTGGGGTCGTGGGTTCGAATCCCGCCGGGTGCACCATTCAAAAAAGTCATTATATATCAAAAACATACGGTCGGCATTCGGCTGCAGAATGGGTTAATTGTGTAGCAGGGGAATGTAGCAAGCAAGCCCCTGTAGTTCTGCCTGGAACATGGCAGCAACTGCGACTCGCAACAAAGAGCCGTTGTTAGGGACTGGGGATACATTCCAAAATAGTCTCGGCAGCAGGCGGCAATGCCCACGCGAGTTCCGTTTCCACCTAGGATGTGATTAAGCGCTGGAGATTGACCCCTTCACCTCAAAATAAATCAAAGGCTTATCGTGCCGATCGGCGTCGAAACCCCCGCGCCGATGAACATGGCGAAAATACATCAGTAATTGGCAGCTTGCCGGGCGTCTATGGTCACTATATGTTCTCATGATCGAGGAGTCGAAGTGAATCTTCAAATCAGAGCCTCTCATGGCTGACCAAATCGTCATCACCGAGAAAACCAGCCAGGCGATAGACGTCCGCGCCGCTGTGGGATCTCGCTATGGCGACATCCTGCCGGCCGAAGGCCACTTGTTTGATCTGGAGGAGCCAGAGGATGCGGTTCCGGAATGGAAGCGCTGGTCGCCGATCCTGCTCCGCCCCGAGGGGCTCTACGCCACGCGCCCTGCCGACGGCGGCAACAAGGCTGCAAAGCTCAAGGCGATTCGCGAGGCGCTGCGCTCCGCGAAGCGAGTTTGGCTCGCCACCGACTGCGATCGTGAGGGCCAGCTAATCGGTCAGGAAATACTCGAGCACTACAAATACCGCGGCGAGGTCATGCGGGTGCTGTTCACCGCGCAGGATTCGCAGACCATCCGCGACGCTTTTGGTCGCGCAAAGCCGAATTCGGAATATTCCCGCCTCTACGCCGCTGCCGTTGCGCGCCGGCAGGCCGACCAGATTTACAACCTCTCCCTCACCCGCACCGCGACGGTCATCCTCGGGCAGGGCGCGCGCAGTGTGATCGGGGTTGGCCGGGTGAAGACGCCGACGCTGGCGATTGTGTGCAAGCGCGAGTTGGAGATCCGCGACTTCGTGCCTGTCACGTATTTTGAGATTGTCGCCACCGCAAAGGTCGCTGCAGGCGAATTCCAGATGCGGCACGCGCCGCAAGACAGAATCCTCAAGCGCGAGAATGCCGATATCGTCGTCAAGGCCGCTCAGGGTTTCCAGGGCCCGCTGGGCGTGCGTGTCGAGGACAAGAAGCACGGCCCGCCTAAGCTGCACGATCTCCCCTCGCTACAGAAACTCTGCTCGTCGCGCTTCGGCTGGTCGGCGGCGAAAACGCTGGAAGTCGCACAGGAGCTCTATGACGGCCAGGGCAAGAAGATCATCACGTATCCCCGCGCCGAGGTGCGCTATCTGCCGGAGACCCTGATCCCGGATGTGCCGAAGATCGTGGCCGGCCTTCAGGTGGGTCAATCGTTCAAAGAGATCCCCGTGCCGACACCACCCGTTATCCGCAAAGGCGCGCACGGGTCTTTCCATGACAAGGGTCTCGAAGGCGCCAGCCATCACGCCGTCATCCCCAACGTCAACACGGTCGACAGCCTGCGCGAAGTCTGGCCGCGGCTTTCGATCGACGAGAAGAAGCTGTTCGACGTGATCGCACGGGCCTACCTCGCGGCCGTCATGCCGGACTTTCGCTACCGGCAGACGACAGCAACACTCGACGTCGCCGGCTTTCCGTTCAAGGCCACAGGCCGTCAGCCCATCGATCTTGGCTGGCGCGCGGCATTCCCGGAATGGACGCCGGCCAATGAAAAGAGCGATGACGCGCAACTTCTCCCGGCGATGAAGAACGGCGAGACCGCCCAACTGCAAACCCCGAAGGTCGAGGACAAGGAAACCCGCCCCCCGCCGCGTTACAACGAAGGCACTCTGATCGAGGCGATGCAAAATGCATGGCGCTTTGTGAAGGACGAAGTTCTGCGCGACCGCCTGAAAGAGGCCAAGGGGATAGGAACACCGGCAACACGCGCGGAAATCATCGGTGGACTGAAGCGGCAGAATGTTCTAGTCGCACAGGGGAAGAACATCGTCCCGACCGACACGGGACTGAAGCTGTTCGGCGTTCTCAAGCAGGCCGATCCAGCATTGGTCGATCCGGGTGTGACAGCGCAACTCGAATGCCTGCTCGACGATGTCGTGATTGGCAAGCAGGAAATGGTCGGCGCAATCGACGCCGTGTGCGACGTTGCCCAGCGTATCATCGGAAAGCTGAAAAACCGAACGTCTCCGGGTGGACCTCCATTGCTCGGTTCGGGCGTTGGTGGTGCAGGTGGCGATCGGCCACCAACGCCTGCGATGAAGCGTTTTGCAGTCACCATCTCGCGCCAGAAAGGCGCTAGGCTGCCGGCGGGCTACGCGACGTCCGGATCGATATGCCGAGCATTTCTGCAGCAACATGCGCCCAAGAAATCTGGCGATGTCACCCTTGAGCAGCAAGCACCGTCGTCAAGCATGTCTGTGGGGATAGAATCGAACCTGCGCGCGAGGCCGATCAAGCCGGGCGCCAAGCCCGGCAGAAAGTCGCCGAGATTGACGGTGGAAAGCTCCACCACGCCGGCCAAGCGGACACGGAAACCCAAGGTGGCAGCGTCCCCGGCGGCTGATGCTCGATCAACTCCGTTACACAAATCAGCGGCGGCTAACACGCCGCTTCTGATTCCATACGGCAACTAGGATGTCGCGCAGAAGCTCGTTGCGCGATATGCCGCAGGTTGTTGGTTAGCTCCGCC
>JAQGIF010000322.1 GCA_028291345.1 Rhodospirillales bacterium
TTTCACGAGCGCGTCAAACAGATCGCCGACAATATGAAGATCCTGCTGATCCGGGCGGGCACGCACGAGAAGGTCGCCCAGTTGGCGGCGGCGGAATAGGGCCCGCGAACCCTAAACGCCGTCACATCTCGTCAAGCGGATCGGCGGCAAGCAGGCGATAGCCGATACCCATTTCGGTGCGGATAATATCGGCTTCGCCAATCTTGTCGCCCAGCTTCTGCCGCAGCGCGCGAACATAGACCCGCAGATACTGCACATCGTCCACCTTGTCGTCGCCCCAGACTTTGCGCAGCAAGAAGTCATGGGTGAGGATCTTCCCGGCATGCTCGGCCAATAGCCGCAAAATGTCGTATTCGGTGGGCGACAGCTTGATTTCATGGCCGGCCCGGCTGACATGCCGGTTGACCAGATCGATGGCGATATCGCCGGCCCGCAACACCGGCTGGGTACCCTGGGCCTGGTACCGGTGGCGCAGCGCAACGCGGATGCGGGTCACCAGTTCCGCCATGCCGAAAGGCTTGGTCATGTAATCGTCGGCGCCAAGCTCCAGCGCCCTCACCTTCCCCGCCTCGTCGCCTCTCACCGACAGCACGATGATCGGTACGGAAGAGGTCTTGCGCACCTCCTCGATCACCTCGATGCCGCTGCGATCCGGCAGGCCGAGATCGAGGATGACGAGATCGAAATCCTCCGTAGCCAGCCGTTTCAGAGCGGCGCCAGCGGTGCTCGCCTCGACCACTTCGAATTTCTGCGGGACCAAGCTGGTCTTGAGCATGCGCCGGATCTGCGGCTCGTCGTCAACAACGAGAATTTTGGGGGGATTAGGGGACATGGGCCTCAGCCTGTGTTTGGGAGCCGGAATAGGCCGGCGCCTTTTCCAAGCGAATCGTGAAAATGGCGCCCGATCGATCCTGCCGATTACCGGCGAAGATCGTCCCGCCCATCGCCTCGACGAAACCACGGCAAATCGGCAAGCCGAGCCCTGTTCCGGCGCCCTTGCGGTCACCGGCCTGAAGGCGGGTGAATTTATTGAAGACCGCCTCGAGCGATTGCGGCGGAATCCCCTCGCCCTGATCGATCACGGCGATCTCAATGGCGTCGCCATCGACCTGACCGGAGATCCGAATAGTCGTGCCGGGCGGTGTGTATTTGGCGGCGTTGTCGAGCAGGTTGAATATCACCTGCTCCAGCAACACGAAATCGGCCTTAACCATGGGGAGATCCGCGGCAAGCTCGACCTCCGTCGTATGGTGAACCAGCATTGGGCGCGCCCGGTTAAGAGCGACCCCTATCGCATCGCCCAGATCGATCGACTCGAGCTTGACGCTAATCCCGCCGGACTCCAGCCGGGTCATATCCAGCAGATTGCCTACGAACCGGTTAAGCCGCTCCGCCTCGTCCTGGGCCGAGGACACCAATTCCAACCGGGTTTGCGCATCATAGGTCTCGCCGAAACTCTTAAGGCTGGTCAACGCTCCGATGATCGTCGCCAGTGGCGTGCGCAGGTCGTGCGAGACCGAGGTCAGCAGCGCGTTCCGGAGCCGTTCCGTCTCGGCCTGCAAACGCACCTGGTCGACATCCTCAGCAAGACGAACCCGTTCGATCGCGACAGCCGCCTGATCGAGCAGGGCATCGAGCAAACGGCGCTCGTCGGGCGACAACAAAGTGGGACGCTCCCGATTGATTCCGACGACGCCGATCGCGCCACGCTGGGTCTGTATCGGCAAGAACAGGCGCTTGCCCCCGGGCAAGGTGTCGGATCCCCGGCCGGCCGCGTGGTTGCTGGTCCAGGTCCACTCCGCGGCGGCCATATCGGCCGCGTCGAGACTGTCTTCCGGCGGATAGCCCGCCCGCACTTGCAGCCCATCCGGGCCAGGCAGCAAGACAACGACATCGCACGTCAGCATGGCCGCGATCTGGTAGGTGACAACCCACATAAGATCGTCCAATGACCCAATCCCGGCGACTTTCCGGCTGAAGGCATAGAGCTCGGCGGTTGTCTTGGCGCGCGCCGCCATGGACTGGGTCTGGCGCTGTTTTTGCGCGGTCAGATTGCTGACCACTAAGGCGGCGATCAGGAAAAAGACCAGCGCCAGCACGTTGGCAGGATCGGCGATCGTGAATGTGTAAAGCGGCGGCACGAAGAAGAAATTATACGAGGCCACGCTGAGCAGCGAGGCCATGATCGACGGCCACAGCCCATAACGCAGTGCGCTAAACAGGACTGCGGTCAGAAACACCAGCGACAGATTGGGCAGCGCAACGACCCTGGCGATCAGGTACGAGATCCCCACAGCGATGCCGACCATCAATGCGCTGACCACATAGGCGCTGGGACGGACGGCGATCGGCGCAGCCTGCGTCTCCAATGACGTCCGCTTGGCCTTGGGCGCGTCGGGCTCTCCCGCGATCACATGAACGCTGATCGTTTCCGACCGGCGCACGAGGTCGTAAACGATGGAACCATGCATCATCTCGAACCAGCGCGAGCGCTCGGACTTGCCGATGACGATATGGGTAAAGTTGTTTGCCTTGGCATAGACCAGGACATCGTCGGCGACACGTTCGCCCGGAATGGTGATCGCCTCGCCGCCTAGCCGCTCCGCCATGCGCATGGTTTCGGCGATGGTGTCGCGCTGCGCCTCACTCAGGAGGGAATGGCGGAGGCTCTCGATATAAAGCGCCGTCCATTTCGCCTTCAGCCGTTCGGCCATCCGGCTTGCATAACGCAGCAGTTCGACCGAACGTGGATCCTCGCTGACGCAGACCAGCACCTGCTCACTCGCCCCCCAGGGGCCCTCGATCGCGTGGCTCTGCATGTATTGCAGCATCTGGTTGTCGACACGCTGCGCCGTCGCGCGGAGCGCAAGTTCGCGCAGCGCAGTCAAGTTGCCGAGCGAAAAATAATGTTTCAGCGCACGCTGCGCCTGATCGCGCACATAGACCTTGCCTTCGTTCAGCCGCTCGATCAGAGCCTCGGGCGTCAGATCGACAACCTCGATCTCGTCAGCGAGCTCGAGGATATTGTCCGGCACGGTTTCGCGGACGCGGATGCGTGTGATCTTAGCAACGACATCGTTCAGGCTTTCCAGATGCTGAACGTTCATCGTCGAATAGATGTCGATTCCCGCCGCAAGCAACTCCTGGACATCGAGATAGCGCTTTGGATGGCGGCTGCCCTCGGCATTGGTATGGGCAAGCTCGTCGACCAGAACCAGCTGGGGATGCCGGGCCAGAATGGCGTCGAGGTCCATCTCCTCGGTGTCGCGGCCCTTATAGTTCAGCTTGCGTCGGGGAATGGTTTCGAACGCCTGAACCAGGGCGGCGGTCTCGGCCCGGCCGTGGGTTTCGACGACGCCGATGACGGCATCGATCCCTTCGGCCTGTTTCGCCCGACCGACCCGCAGCATCTCATAGGTTTTGCCGACCCCCGGCGCGGCGCCGATGAACAGCTTGAAGCGCCCACGATTTTCCCGCTCTGCCTCCAGCAGAAACGATTTGGGCGACGGACGCCCCTCGCGCGGTTCGGCTTCTAGGTTGGCCATGACAATCCGGACAATAAGCGGCTTCCGGCATGAACTCTATGCCGCGCCCGATTACTTCGCCGGCTGCGCCGCATCCAAGGCCAGGTTGAGTGCAAGGACATTGACATGCGCCTCACCCAGCACGCCGAAGGTCCGCCTTTCGGTCGCCTGGGCCACGAGCCGACGCACCGCATCGGGCGACATGCCCCGCGCCTTGGCGACGCGCGTCACCTGGAACTCGGCGCCGGCCGGCGTGATATCCGGATCCAGGCCGCTGCCCGACGTCGTCACCAGATCGACCGGGACCGGCTGGTCGCTGCCGGCCTTTAGTGTGTCGACGTCGCCTTTGACCCGGTCCATCAGCGCCTTGGAGGTCGGGCCGAGATTTGAGCCGGTCGAGGCGTCCGCCTTGTACGGGACGCTGATCGTCTTAGTCGAGTCGTTCGGATCGGTATCGGTGGTCGCCGAGGGCCGGCCGCGGAAGTATTTCTCGCCGGTGAAATTCTGGCCGATGAGGGACGAGCCGATCACCTTGCCGTCCTTGTCGATCAGGCTGCCGTTGGCCTGGGTCGGAAACACTGCCTGGCCGATGCCGGTGATGGCGAACGGATAGATGATGCCGGTGATGACTGTGAGCAGTACCATCATCATGATGGCGGGTCGTAATTGTCTCAGCATGATGTACTTTCCTTAGCCTTGTGGCTTTCCTTGACCGTCCGCCTCAGGCGAGGCCGAGCCCGGTCACGATGAGGTCGATGATCTTGATGCCGACGAACGGGACGATGATGCCGCCGACGCCATAGATCAGCAGGTTGCGGCTCAGCAGCCGCCCCGCTGATTGCGGGCGATAGGTGACACCCTTCAGGGCCAGCGGGATGAGGGCGATGATGATCAGCGCGTTGAAGATGATCGCGGACAAGATCGCGCTCTGCGGTGTGCCCAGCCGCATGATGTTGAGGGCCTGAAGCTGGGGATAGAACACCAGGAACATCGCCGGGATGATCGCGAAATATTTCGCGACATCGTTGGCGATGGAGAAGGTGGTCAGTGCGCCGCGCGTCATCAGCAGCTGTTTGCCGATACCGACGATCTCGATCAGCTTGGTCGGGTCGCTGTCCAGGTCGACCATATTGCCGGCCTCGCGTGCCGCGACCGTCCCGGTCTGCATCGCCACGCCAACATCGGCCTGGGCCAGAGCCGGGGCATCGTTCGTACCGTCGCCGCACATGGCGACCAGCTTGCCCTTCGCCTGCTCGTCGCGGATCAGCTTCAGCTTCGCCTCGGGCGTCGCCTGGGCCAGGAAATCGTCGACGCCGCTTTCCGCCGCGATCGCCGCCGCGGTCAGGGGATTGTCGCCGGTGATCATCACGGTCCGAATGCCCATCTTGCGAAGCTCGCCGAAGCGTTCCTTGATCCCGCCTTTAACGACGTCCTTCAGGTGGATGACGCCCAGCATCCTGCCGTCCTTGGCAACCGCCAGTGGGGTGCCGCCCGACTTGGCGATCCGCTCGACCGTCTGGTCGAGTTCCCGCGGAAAGGCGAGATTGGCGTTGGCATTGACCTCACGAACATAGGCGATCACAGCATCGACCGCGCCCTTGCGGATGGAACTGCCCTCGAGATCGATGCCGCTCATTCGCGTCTGCGCCGAGAAGGCGATGAACTTGGCATGGAGCGGCGCCATTTCCCGTGCGCGGATCCCATATTTTTCCTTGGCAAGAACGACGACCGAGCGGCCCTCCGGTGTTTCGTCGCTGAGCGATGACAGTTGCGCCGCGTCGGCCAAGTCCTCGGCGGGAACGCCCGGCAGGGCGAAGAACTCGGTCGCCACGCGGTTACCCAGCGTGATGGTGCCGGTCTTGTCGAGCAGCAGGGTATCGACGTCGCCCGCCGCCTCGACCGAACGGCCCGACATCGCCAGCACATTGAACTTCACCAGCCGGTCCATGCCGGCAATGCCGATGGCCGACAGCAGCGCGCCGATGGTCGTCGGAATCAGGCACACAAACAAAGCGACGAGCACGACGACCGGGATGGCGCCTCCGGCATAGTGGGCGAAACTGGGGATCGTCACGGTCGCCATGACGAAGATCAGGGTCATACCGATCAGCAAGATATTGAGTGCGATCTCGTTCGGCGTCTTCTGCCGGCTGGCGCCCTCGACCAATGCGATCATGCGGTCGAGGAAGGTCGAGCCCTGGCTGGCGGTGATGCGCACCTTGACCCAGTCGCTGAGCAGCTTGGTGCCCCCGGTTACCGCCGAACGGTCCCCGCCACTCTCGCGGATCACCGGCGCGCTTTCGCCGGTGATCGCTGATTCGTCGACCGAGGCCACGCCTTCGACGATCTCGCCGTCCGACGGGATGATGTCCCCCGCCTCGACCAGCACGAAGTCGCCGGCCTTCAGCGACATGCCGGGGACCGCCGTGTAGCTGGTCGCCAGCGCATCGGGCAGCTTCTTGGCCGGGGTTTCAGTGCGGGTCTTGCGCAAAGCGTCGGCCTGCGCCTTGCCACGCCCTTCGGCGACAGCTTCGGCGAAGTTGGCGAAGACCACCGTGAACCAGAGCCAGAAGACGATCTGGCCCTCGAACAGGAGATTGCCCTTAGCCGCCGCGATATCGCGGACCAGCAGGACCGTGGTCAGGGCCGCGACGACCTCGACCACGAACATCACCGGGTTGCGGATCAGCGTCCTGGGGTCGAGCTTGCGGAAGGAGTGACCGATCGCGGGCCCGATGATCGCCCGATCGAAGATCGAGCTTGACCTGCGCCCATGATGACTGCTGTCGGACCGACCGC
>JAQGIF010000326.1 GCA_028291345.1 Rhodospirillales bacterium
TTAAGTGAGAGCCAGAAGAAAGCCTACATACTGGTCGACAATCGGTCCGCGGAACTGGCGGGTTAGGATAAGGAAATATTGCAAATCGAACTTGCCGGCTTGGTTGAGGTCGCCTTTGATGTTGATCTCACCGGCTTCGATACTCCGTCGATCGATGCAATGTTTGAGGTTGCAGCTCACAGAGAGAAATATCCCGACCTTGACGGGGACTTTCGTACGCTTGCCAGCGTCCGAACTTTTCACGGTTTCGGACTGGCCGCTTTGGGCGGTACGACAGTGAAAAGCGGACCTTTGCGATCGCCCTGTGGCCCGGCGTTTCCGACCGTTCTTCCACAAAACCTACCGGATAATAGTTTTTCAACAGCACTTTCGGGTTATGCACGGGCTTTGAATGTAGCATAGCCCGTGCCGCCAACCTGAGCCTGCGAGCGACCGCCAACCGATAGGGATTGATCTATCGCCTTAGATCAGGAACAGAGATCCGCGCGAGCTGTTGGCCGCTGAGAGTCGCTCTGGGGATAACATGTCGCTGTTCCGTATCTTGCTAGGCCGGACGCTCGCGAACCGCGAACAGGCGGAACGCAAGATTGGGGCCCTCGAGGGCGTTCCGGCAATGGGCTTGGACGGGCTCGGATCGTCCGCCTATGGGCCCGAGGCGGCCCTCACAATTCTCATGCCGCTTGGCGCGGCCGGGCTTACGTATATCGGCCCCATCATGGCGGTGATCATCGTTCTGCTTGCGATCCTTTATGCCTCGTACTGGCAGACAATCATTGCCTATCCGAACAATGGGGGTGCCTACACCGTCTCCAAAGAGAATCTGGGTGTAAATGCGAGTCTGCTCGCGGCCGCCGCGTTGATGGTCGATTACGTGCTGAATGTGACGGTGGGCATTTCGGCGGGGGTCGGAGCGCTCGTCTCCGCGCTGCCGTCTTTTCACCCTTACATTCTGCCGCTCTGTCTCGGGATCCTGCTCCTCATCATGATGGTGAACCTGCGCGGTACCTTGGACGCGGGGCGCCTCTTTGCCTTGCCCACCTATCTCTTCGTCGCGAGCTTTATCCTTCTTCTGGCGATCGGGACTTATAAAGCCCTTGCGTCTGGAGGGCACCCACAGCCGGTGGTTGCACCACCTGCGCTCCCGAAAGCCACCGAGGCGGTCACCCTCTGGCTGTTGCTGCGCGCTTTTGCGAGCGGCTGCACGGCTATGACCGGCGTCGAAGCCGTCAGCAACGGCGTGAGCGCCTTCAAAGAACCGGCCGTCAAATATGGGCATCGGACGCTGACCGCGATCGTGGTGATCCTCGGCGTCCTCCTGGCCGGCATTGCTTATTTGGCGAATGCCTACGGTGTTCTCGCAATGGACCAGGACAAGGAGGGCTATCAGAGCGTGCTTTCGCAGCTCGCGGCGGCCGTCGTGGGCCGTGGCGCTTTCTACTACACAGCGATCGGCAGCGTTCTTTGTGTTCTGGCGCTCTCAGCCAATACGAGCTTTGTCGATTTCCCACGTCTCTGCCGGCTAGTGGCCGAGGACGAATTCCTCCCCCGTCCCTTTGCGATCGTCGGGCGGCGGCTCGTCTTTTCGGTAGGTATTCTATATCTCGCGGTAACCGCCGGGCTGCTGCTCGTCGTCTTCGGAGGCATCACAGACCGTCTCATTCCGCTATTCGCCATCGGAGCGTTCCTCACATTCACGATGTCGCAGGCCGGCATGGTCGCACATTGGCTGCGGGCGGTGCGTGCGAAGCGGGACGCTTCAGGACGGGCCTCCACCCGACTACACCTGGCCATAAACGCGGTGGGGGCATCGACCACCGGAATAGCGCTCCTCATTATCGTCGCCGCGAAATTCACCGAGGGAGCTTGGATCACTGTCCTCGTCATTCCGGCTGTCATCATGCTGCTGAAGTCGATCAAGAGCTACTATAGCCAAGTTGACTCGAGTCTGCGTGATGACAGGCCGATCAGCCTCGGTAGTGTTGAGCCGCCGACCGTTCTCGTCGCGACGGAAGGATGGAATAAGCTGACCGACCGCGCCCTTAACTTTGCGCTACGTCTGTCGCCTGATGTAACCGCCGTTCACCTCACAGCGCTCGCCGGGCCGGACGACGATGACGAGCAGGCGATTCGGGACAGATGGGCGAAACACGTCGAGGCCCCGGCGCGGGCCGCCGGCGTGAATCCGCCACGGCTCCTGTTCCTTCGATCCGACTACAGGCTCATGCACGAGCCTCTGCTTAAGCTGATCAAGGAGCTGCAGTCCGAATTCCCTGCGCATCCGATTGCCCTCATCCTTCCGGAATTCGTGAAAACCAGCTGGTGGCAGTTTCTCCTGCACACTCACAGGGCTTACCGGCTGCGTTCCCGGCTCCTGAGATTCGGCGGTTCGCAGCTCGTGATCGTCGAAATTCCCTGGTACTTAGAAGAGCCCACGATTGAAGAGGGGATTATCGAGGAAACGGCGACGTCGCCGGCCTAATGGGTGTCTGCGTTAAGTCTGACAAACGAAAGAGCAGGTCGAATTCAAGCTGGGGCCTTTCTAGATCTGAAAAATACGGCATATTCGGCCCAGTGGGCACTCATCAGAAAGCGCGCGATCGGTGGCAATTTCCATCCCCTCAGGCGCATCGACGAGGACCTCGCAGTTTGTGGTGACCTGGTCGAGGTCGCCGCACAACTCGGTGACAAACGCTCCGAGATCGATCGTACGGATGCGTCGCGTTTTATGGAGCCGCTCATGAACACGCGCGACC
>JAQGIF010000332.1 GCA_028291345.1 Rhodospirillales bacterium
TGGACGCTACGGCTTCTTCAAGTTCCTTCTGGCGACGGCCAGTAATAAAGACATGAGCACCCTCACCGGCGAAGAGTTTTGCCGTGGCGAGGCCGATGCCTTGAGTACCTCCCGTGATGACAGCCACCTTCCCTTGCAATTTGCCCATCGTCGTCCTCTCTCCACCGCCGTTCTGCGCGGACCAGTTCGTCCCCGGATATTTTCTTCATCGTCCGTCCAAACAAGCGCCGATTGCCGTGCATTCGATCGGCATTGCCGATCGATCGCCTGTCGCCGCCAGGTGATCCCCGAACAGCCGGCCTTCGTCCGAGTTGCCGACCGCCCCCTCGGAGCGTAGGCTTGTACTCAATCGGCACATCCGATCAATCGATGGCGCGAGGATCGGCGTGGAATTGCGGCAGATCGACTGCTTCCTGGCGGTCGCTACGGATCTCCATTTCGGAAAGGCGGCGAAGAGACTGTCTCTCGCCCAATCCTCCGTCTCCGAAGCGATACATTCATTGGAGAAAGAGGTTGGGGGGCAGCTCTTCGTCAGAACGAGCAGGCGGGTTCAGCTGACGCCTCTTGGCGAGAAATTTCGCCTCGGCGTAGAGCCCGCCGCTCTGGTCCTCCGCGCCACGCTGGACGACTGCAGGAAGACCGCTCTTGGCCAGACGAGCCGGCTGCGGATCGGTTTTCTCGGTGGCGGTCTTTATGAGTACACCTTGCGATTTGTCAGACATCTCAGGAGCAAGTTCCATATCGATGTCGACTGGGTGGAGCTTTCGCTGCTGGACCAGTTTGAGGCGGTTGCACAGGGCAAGGTCGATGCAGCGTTCTGCCGGCTTCCGCTTTCCCATGACGGCTTGGTGCAATGCACGGTCCTGTTCGAGGAGAAAAAAAAGCTGGTCGTGCCCGCCGATCACAGGCTGTGCGACAGAGACTTGATCGATCCGGAGGAGCTCGCGCTTGAGACCTTGCCGACGTTGCCCGACAATCATCAGCTGGGAGCGTGGGCGGCGATCCATTTCCCTGACCATACCCCCTCTGGGCGGCCGATCGCGCGAGGGCCAGTCGTAACAACGATCAGGGAATGTCTTGCGGTCGTCGAATCCGGCGAGGCCGTGGTCATCGTTGGCGAGCGCCTCGAGCACTACTATTCGAATCCCGCTATCAGATATATCGAGATTGGCGTTGCTCCCGTGGAAACCGCTCTCGTGAGACGCCGAGCTGACCGGCGGCGTGCGATACGGGACCTCGAAGAATGCTCACGCGATGTCGCTGCTGGGTCGGTCGATATCGCAGGACACTGATGCCTATTGTGGTGGCCATTATTGCGCCGTGAGACTGCGCGAGGCCTGGGTGCCCGGCTATGTGTGGCTGAATCAATCGCACGGCCAAACCATGCTCAAGGGGAGGACGATCACAAGTCAGCCCGACCACAGCAGCGCGTCTGGGATCCGCGGAGACGGCGAATGCCTTGCGGCCGACCAATATGGTGCTCCCAATAGCAGCGTGCGCTCCGACGCCTTTGGCGCGTGGATCGCCGCAAGGGAAATCGATGAGGGCAAATGCAGTGGAGGTCTTCTCGGAGCTTGAGGGCGAGTAAGGCCATTTGCTGCGAAAGCTCAACAAGCAAGGCTTCCGGCCGATCACGCATCTCTGGTCGGCCGAGCGTCGCTGATTTTGATCCGCTGTGCCAGAAACTCCAAGAAGACGCGGATCCGGATCGGCAGAAGCCCACCCTGCCCTAGATAGACAGCATGCAGTTCGTCAACGTCGCCCGGATTGAACTCCTCAAGAACAGGGACGAGCCGATTGGCGGCGATGTCATCCCGGACCATGAAAGAGACCAATCGAACCAGGCCGACCCCGCTGATGGCAAGCGTCCGCAACGCGTCGCCGTCGCTGACCTGGACGTTGCCGGATGGCGGTATCGTTCTCTCCACGCCGTCGTCATTCAACGGCCAGCCCTTCGACATTCGGGCATAGCTGAAGCCAAGACGATTATGCTGCGCCAGATCGCCCGGCGCCTTCGGAACGCCGTATCGTGCGAAATAGCCTGGTGATCCGACAATCATCATCCGCGCGGCGCCAAGCTTGCGCGCGACGAGCTGGGAGCTTTTGAGCGGACCGCTGCGCAACGCCACATCGGTCCGTTGTTCCAGCAGGTCGATCACCTGGTCCGTCAGGGATATCTCCAAAGAGAGCTTCGGATAGGCCTCGAGGAAAGCGGGTACGATCGGCAACAGCAATAGCCGCCCGACCGGGACGTTGACGCTCACCCTGATCTTTCCGCTCGGAACCTTAGCTTCCCCAACGGATCGCTCGACCTCGTCCATGTCGGCGAGCAGTCGTACGCTCCGGTCGTAAAACATCCGCCCTTCCGGTGTGAACTGAAGCTTCCTGGTCGAGCGATTGACCAGCCGGGCGCCGAGCCTGGTCTCGAGACGGCCGACGAGCTTGCTGATCGCCGAGGGGGTCATGCGAAGAGCGCGCGCCGCGGCGGAAAACCCGCCGAGCTCGACGACCCGCGCAAAGACTTCCATCTCGCCGGAGCGATTTACATCCAGTCTGACCACTGTGATTTCATTTCACAAATGATGTTACGGAATAAAGCCTACTGCATGCTCCTAGGCACGTCCATCTGTGTGAGACCGACGCTTCGGTTTCATCAAATGAGCCGACAAGAGACTGCCGCAGTATTGGTCTCTGCGGCTCAAGACAAGACCAGATTAATCAAGGAGCTGATCATGAATACGCCAGTTGTTTTGATTACCGGTGGACTCACCGGCATTGGGCGCGCCGCCGCCGTCGCCTTTGCCAAGAAGGGCGCGAAGGTGGTCGTTGCAGGTCGGCGCGATGAGGCCGGCAAGGAGCTCGTGAACGAGCTACGCTCTTTGGGTGCGGAGGCCGAGTTCATCAACGTCGACGTCCGCAAGGAGGATGACGTCCGCAATATGGTCGACAAGACCGTTGCGCGGTTTGGGCGTCTCGATGTCGTCGTGAACAACGCCGCCACCGAAGGTGCGGTCGGCCCGATCACTGACCAGACCGCGGAAAGCTTTGCCGCGACGTTCGATACCAACGTTCTGGGCGTGGTCCTGAGCATGAAGCATGAAGTGAGCGTCATGCAGGGACAGGGGAGCGGCAGCATCATCAATATCTCCTC
>JAQGIF010000334.1 GCA_028291345.1 Rhodospirillales bacterium
CCATCGTCCAATAGATTCGCCTTCACGATTATCGCATCTGAGCAGGACACCTTTTATTCGCGGCAGGAAGGAAGATCCTCATGTATGCCGTCAACCAGTTAGGCCTTTGGCTCGACCGCTTCCAACACTCACGCTTCGCGCGTGATCTTGCGCGGGATTGGCGCTACTGGAGCCGGATTGAACGGATCACAGCCTGCTCCGTGCTGGTGGTCATTCTCATGATCCCAGCCATTCTCGTCCCATCCATTCCCGTCCTCGGCCAGTAGGAGCGGAGAATGACCAACCTAGCCATTACACATACGCCTCAAGGCAGCGTTGGTGTTTCTTGTCGCGCGGCACTCCAACGCGACGAAACTCACCAAAAAACGGCATGGCTGACAGCTAACGGGTTCGTCAGTCCGCCAAGGCGCGATTCAAGGCCTCAGATCGCTAAGACACGCGAGCTGATCAACTCCTTCGTCGCGGCAGTCTTTCGGTGCGATCCCAGCATCGCAACCGATACCGTAGTGGAGGCTCGACACGAGGCTGGCGGTTTATCGGCATCTATCGTAGCGCGAATCGAGGCGTTGCTCTATCGGCCCACTGACTACCGCGCGACGATTCTGCGCGTTGGTCCGCTTGAACTTGACCTCATCGAACGCACTGCCCGACGCGGGGCCAGGCGATTGGATCTGTTGCCGCGGGAGTTCCGGCTCCTCGAATATTTGGTGCGCCATGAGGGTCAGATCGTAACACGCGCGATGCTTTTCTCGGACGTCTGGAATTATCGCTTCATGCCGGACTCCAATCTCGTTGACGTGCATATGGGCCGATTGAGGCGCAAGGTTGATCACACGAACGAACCACAGATGATTCAACCTGTCCGCGGCGCCGGATTCGTGCTTCGCGCGCCTGTCACATGATTTCGCGGCGCCGGGTAGGGTTGGACTCCAGCTCCATCTGAAGGAAAATGCGGGGGTCACGTTAGCGCGGGGTTCTCTAAACTTATCCGGGTGCCTCCAGACTTTCACGGACAAAACACCAGGAGCACCCCTCCAACGTGACCGCCTGCCTGGAATACATCAGAATTCCGCAAACGGCAGGTGGCGCAGAAGCCCCTTTATCCACAGGTAGCGAAAGCAGGCCCTCGCTGCCCTTTAGGCTCTTACCGATGATCTGGTTGTCAGGGGCCACGCCGGTCGCACGCGATCTCGGCGTCGGCCTCAAATTATGTGGGCGTTGTCCGCCTCGACCCTGACATGCGCGACCGCGATGGGACGATTATGGTCGGCTTGGGCCACTTTCGCCTCACCGGCTTTATGGCACTCCGAGCGACGTAGACCGCGCAGCCCACCATGCCAGTGCCGACTGGAATAATCACCGATCGCGGAAGTTTCGGAGAGGATAGCGCAACCGTCTGCGCAATCTCGGTCCGATCGTGCCGTCATTGCGCAGACTCCGAGGCTGCGCTGACGCTCTGCCCAGTTCCGTCAGGACGGGGTTGGCGGTCGAAATGGATGACATCCAGCGGATTGAACGGCAAAACGCCACGTTCCGTCGGCAAGTCCGCCGTGCTCCATCCGCCACCAACGGCCAAAATCAGGTTCGCGCTTGCCTGCAACTGGCTAGTCTTGACCTGCGCCACTGCGATCGCGGCGAGCAATGCCGTTTCCTGTGCTACCACCACGTCCAAATAGGTGACCAAACCGCCAACATAGAGCAGTTGCGTGAGGTTCATGGCCCTGTCGGCGGCCTTCAGCGCCTGCTGCTGGGACTGCGTCTGTGATTCTAAACTGCTCTGCAGCGTCAGCCCATCTTCGACCTGCTGAAACGCGCCCAGAACCGTCCCGCGATAGTTGTCGCGATTTTGCGCGTACTGCGACCAGCTCTGTTGCAGTTCGGCCCGGCGCAGCCCGCCCTCGAACAATGGCAGCACGGCGCTGGCGCCGACTGACCACAAGCTGTTCGGCAAGCTTGCCAAGTTGAACCCGGTGTCCTGGAAGCCGCCCGTCGCGCTGATGGTGATATTGGGATAAAACGCAGCGCGGGTGATGCCGATGGCTGCATTTGCCGCGGCCATCTGTCGCTCGGCAACCGCGATGTCGGGCCGGCGTTCGAGTAGTTGGGACGGCACGCCGGTCGGGACAGCCGGGTTGACTAGAGTGTCCTCCTCCTGCGTCGGAAGGGAGAAGGTGCTGGGGTTAACCCCGATCAAGACGGCAATGGCATGCTCCTGCACGGCGCGGCTGGCAAGGGTGGCACTTTGTAGGGCTTGGGTGGAGCCAAGCTGAGCTTGGGCGCGTGCGACGTCTAGCCCCGATGCGATGGCCCCCCGGAGCCGCAGCTGGGTGACCTGAACAGACTTCTGGTAGTTAGCGACTGCCTTGCGGTAAATGCTATCCTGGATTTCAAGCCCGCGCAGCGTGAAGTAGGCGTCCGCGAGCTGGACTTGCAGGCTGAGCCGGGCGCTGGCCACCAGCGCCGCAGTGGACTGGGCAAGCCTGGCCTGCTGCCGTTCAGTGTTGCGGATCCTGTCCCAAAAGTCGGGCTGCCACGCCGCCGCCGCCTCGATGAGGTTGTTCGGCGCAGTGGCGAACTGGTTGATCTGGGGATTTTTGAACGGAGCGTTCCGGGATTCCTTCTCGTATGACGACAGACCATTGATGCTCAGTTGAGGGTAAAGCCCGGATCGCGCAATGGCGGCTGCATCGCGAGCCTGGACATATTGCTCGTACATCGCCGCAAGACTCGGATTTTCCCCGGGTAATTGTCGCTCGAGTTGGTTGAGCAACGGGTCGCCGAATAGTTCCCACCAGGGTCCACGCGATAGGACGTCGTCGCTGGGGGTGGCGACCGAGAACAATCCCTGGCCGCGCCAGTCGGCCGGCAAGAGATATTGCGGTGGATCATAAGATGGCGCGAGGTCGCAACCGCTGAGGCCCATCCACAAAGCGGTCAAGGCTGCAGTGTAAGGCGGTGGCAGCCGCATCATACTAGCTGCCTTGGACGCCGCGACCATGTTCGCAAGCGTGTCAGGCCGACCACGGTATGCCCCGAACCGTCTGAACCACATTTCGGCGCGTCAGCGTCTGCCGCTCGATGCTCCAACAGGAAGACGGGCCACCACGAAACGTGCGGATGCCGGACATCTGAATACCCATATCAATTCGCGGGCTTCGGGGCGGTGCTTGTCGCAGGCTGGGCGCCTAGTTGCGCCGCCTGTCCCGCCTGCGGCTGGCTAGCCTGTGCCGCCGAGCTGCTTCCACTCGGATCTGCACCTGCGTTCGGCTGGACGATCTTGACCTGCTGGCCTTCCAAAAGCCCAAGCGACGGATTCGCGACAAGCTTGTCGCTCAATTTCAACCCGGAGACGACCTGAACATCAGTACCAAGATTGAGGCCGATGCCGACGTCTTGTAGGTGGACCTTGTCGCCATCGCCGATAAGCGCCACCTGTGTCCCTTGCGCGCGGAAAAGTACAGCCTGTTCGGGCACGATTAGCACGTTGGGGTCGCTGGGAAAGGCGAACTGCACACTAACGTAGGTGCCGGGCCAGAGGTTGCCGGCTGCGTTGTCGAGCACAAACTCGGTGACGACCGTGCGGGTGGCAGTGACGATCGCCTTGGCGGTGGTCAGGAACTGCAGTTGGATGCGGTTGCCAGGGTTTTGCGGCAGCGTCATCGTCGCGGTCAGGCCCGGCTGCAATGCGTCGGAGAAGTTCTGCGGTACGGACACGAACACGCGCAGCTTGTGGATGTCGGCCACCGTGAACAGCGGCTGAGAGGAGCCACGAAGGGTCGTATTACCGCCTGTAGCGCCTACATAATCGCCAATGTTTACGTTCCGGGCCGTGACGACGCCATCGAATGGGGCGGCCAGCGTCTTGAAGGCGCTCATTGCCTCGAACTTGACGACGTTCTGCTGCGCTGCCGCCACCTCGGCCTTCAGTTCAGCCGCGTCGGCGTTCTTGATGTCCACGTCCTGTTGCGCGACGGCCTCTGTGCCGGACAATGCCGTCCACCGCTTGGCGGTCAGCACCGCAAGGGTGTAACGGGCCTGTACGGTCACGAGCTGTGCCCTGGCGGCGGCTAAGTCGGCGTCGAGGCTTGGCGCCTCGATGGTGCCCAGCACGTCGCCCGCCTTCACCTCCGCTCCATAGTCCTTGTCCCAGTGCGAGACGTAGCCGACCACCTGCCCGTATATCGCGGCCTGGTACCAGGCCTCAATGTTTCCAGGGAGCACCAGGAGGCGTTGCTGCGGGCCATTTTTAGGGGTGACCATCTGCACCTGAGGAATTGCGGAGTCGACTGTACTTTTCTTTAGCTGCGTGGTGGTGCTTGACCGCGACCAGATACCGTAGCCGGCCAGCGCTGTGGCGAGCAGCACGCCGAGCCCAGCGAAAAGCCAGCCTCGGCGCCGCGACCGCGCTTCCTTCTCGGCCCTAGTAGTCATGTTGGCTTCTCCTGCCCCGATGGGCCAGCGGGCCCATCCGTTTGATGGTCCGCTTTCTTGGAATTGCGATGAACGATGGCGAACACGTTGGGGACGAACAGCAGCGTCGTGACAGTAGCGACGATCAGGCCGCCGACCACAGCGCGGCCCAACGGCGCATTCGTCGTGTTGCTGAGCGACATGGGGACCATGCCTACGATCATCGCCAGCGCGGTCATCAGAACGGGGCGGATGCGCCCCGTTCCCGCCTCGATCGCAGCTCTCTCCGCATCGCCATGCTGGGCCAACCGATCGCGGGCAAACGCGACCACGAGAATAGTGTTGGCAGTGGCCGTCCCCATGCACATGATGGCGCCGGTCAGCGCCGGGACTGATAGCCTGGTGCCCGTCAGGAACAGCGCCCAGGTAATCCCTGCCAGGGCCGCGGGCAGGGCCGAGATGATAATGAACGGATCGAGCCAGGATTGGAAGTTGACGACGATCACCAGGTAGATCAGCACGATCGAGAGACCGAGCCCAATCAGCAGCTGCGCGTAGGAGGAATTCATGGTCCTGGACTGCCCGGACAGCGTGACCGTGGACCCCTTCGGCGCGCCCGGCTGCATGTCGTCGATGATCCTCTGGATAGCGGTGCTGACCGCGCCAAGATCGCGGCCCTCGACGTTCGCATAAATGTCGATCGCCGGCTTGATCGCGTAATGCGACACAAGCCCCGGCGTGCCGACCTGCGAGACCCGCGACACGCCGCCCACGAGCTGCGCCGTGTTGTTTCCCGGGTTGCCGTCCCCCTTGTCCACCGTGATGGTCTGCAGGTCGTTGACGGATGCCACCTGGTTCTGCGGCGTTTGCACGTCCACCAGATGTGAGATCCCGTTGCTAGTGTCCAACCAATAGGTCGGCGAGACCTGGCCGCTGCCCGACAGCACTGCCAGCGCATTGTTGGCTATGTCTGCCTCCGTCAGCCCTGCGCCGCTGGCAAAGCTGCGATTGGACGACAGCAGCAAGGTGGGCTGGCCCATGATCTGCTGGATGTGAACGTCGGCAAGGCCCGCGACTTGCTGGATCCTGGCGGCAAGCTGCGTGGCGAAGGCGTAGTTCGCATTCAGGTCCTGGCCGCCGACATGCACGTCGATGGGTGATGGTATGCCGAAGTTGAGGATCTTTGCCGTGATGTCGCCAGCCAGGAAGCTGAACTGCGTCCCCGGGAACCGTTCCGCGAGACCCGCGCGCAAGGTCTTGCGATATACAGCGACCGGTGACGCAGGGTTGTCGAGGGAGATGGTGATGTCGCAATCCGTGCTGCCGACCGTACCGGTGTTGCTGTACGCTTGATTTATGCCGCTGGTCGGGAGGCCGCAGTTCAACAGAGTATTGGTGACGCGACCAGGGAGCAGCTTGCGGATTTCCGCGTCCGCCAGGACGGAGATCTTTGACGTCTCCTCGATCCGAGTCCCGACTGGTGTGCGGAGGTGAAGGTCCATCTCGCCTGACTTGATGCTGGGGAAGAAGTCCTGGCCGACGAACAGCAGCAGGCCAAGCGATACCACTGCACCCAGCAAATACAGGGCGACGAAGGTCCGGGGCCGCTCGCCGAGCCGCTGCAGCGTTATGCGGTAGCCGTCGCGGAACCGGTCGAACCGCCGTTCAAATCCGGCCTGGAACCGCGTGAACACGCCGGGGCGTTTCGCCTTGTCGTGGTTGCGGCTGGCCGCGACTTGGCCCTGCAACAGGTACGCCGCCAAAGTGGGGGTGAGCGTGCGCGACAGGATGAACGAAGCGAGCATGGCGAAGATGATCGCTTCCGCCAAGGGCACGAACAGGTAGCCGGCAACGCCGCCTAGCTGGAACAAGGGCAGCCAGACGATGCAGATGCAGAGCGTGGAGACGAGGGTCGGCACGACGATCTGGTTCGCCGCCTCAATGATGGCGTCATTCAGGCTCTTGTCGGGACCGCCCTCCTCAAGATGGGTGTTGATGTTCTCGATCATGACGGTGGCGTCGTCCACCAGGATACCGACAGCAAGCGCCAGGCCGCCCAGCGTCATGATGTTGATCGTCTGCCCCAAGACGGACAGGGCGAAGATGGAGCTGAGGATCGAAAGCGGGATCGAGGTGGCGACGATCAGCGTCGAACGCCAGCTGCCGACGAACAGCAGCACGGCGATACCAGCGAGCGCGGCGGCCATCAGCATTTCCTGCACCACGTCCAGGATGGAGGTGATCACGAAGCCGGACTGGTCGTTCAGCGGCGTGATGCTAACCCCGGGCGGCAGCGTCTTCTCGATCCCCGGCAGCAGCGCCTTGATGCCGCTAACGACGGACAGGGTGGACGCGTCACCGGTCTTTAGGACCTGCAACAGGATGGACTGCTGTCCCTTGACTAGCACGACGTTCTGCTGCGGCGGCCCGCCTGCGTGAGCGTAGGCGACGTCGCGCAGGTAGATGATTGCGTCGCCCACCTGCTTTACTGGCAAGTTGTTGAAAGTGTCGATCGCAAGTGGAGACGAGTTCGTCTGGACCATATAATCCACCGCACCGATCTTCTGGTCCCCTGCCGGCAGCACGATGTTCTGTCCTGCCAGCGCTTGCCCCACGTCGGTCGCGGACAGGCCGTATTGCAGGAGCTTCTCGCGGTCGAGATCCACCTGCACGTTCGCGCCCGTGCCGCCATAGGGCAGTGGGATAGCCGCCCCCGGGACTGACACCAGCGCCGGGCGGATCAGGTTGCTCGCCACGTTGTAGATGTCGGATGGGGACATGTTGGTCCCGGCCACCTGCAGCCCCAGCACCGGGACGCTTGATGCATCGAACACCAAGATTCCCGGCGGAGTGGTTCCCTTCGGCATTTGGTTGAGCACCGTCTGCGAGGTCGCCGTCACCTGTGCTTGGGCGGCGGCGATGTCTGTGCCAGGCTGGAAGTAAATCTTGACCACGCCGCTGCCGTAATAGGAGTTGCTCTCGATGTGCTCGATGTTGCTCACCGTCGTCGTCAGCGAGCGTTCGTAGTAGAACATGATCCGGCCGGACATGTCCGACGGCAGCAGCCCGGTATAGGTCCAGATGACTGCGACAATCGGAATCCTGATTGGAGGAAAGATATCAGTGGGTGTCCTGAACACCGACATCGTTCCGAACATAAGGATTAAGATCGCCAGCACGATAAAGGTGAGCGGTCGCCGTAGAGCGACCAGGACGATGGCGTTCATGACGGCACCGGGTCTGGAATTTTCTTCGGGAAATCAGCGATTTCTTGAGCAGACACGTTGAAATGAGCCGAGACCACCGCCGCTGGGATGTGGATCAACCAATTGGAAGGCGACCGGTTCAGACAGCTGTCACTCTTGAATATCTGTGGAAATACGAGGTCCGTATCGCCGATATTCTTGATGTACTGGCTAAGATTCCGCTGGATATAGCCAATGTCGCCGGGATTGAAGCCGGTTGTCCTCTCACTTCGCCCAGTGAACACCGTCATCTGAGCCGATTCGTTGACATAGTACTGCCTCTTGTCGGCGGTTAGGTGCCCGTGGATCTCGTGCACTCGATCGGGGTGAACAGTGACAGGCCCTGCAGCGACGGGCACCGAGGCCATGAATTTATGGCTTTGGGCAATCTGACCCCTCCCGTCCTTGGTTATCCTTTTAGCCGGCCCGCCTGCCAGAGAGTAAGGGAACGGGTTTGGCGGCGGCTGCGCGTGCGGATTCTTCACTGCATCTTGATCGGCGGTCAGCGGCGCGTTGAAAGATCCAAAGATTATGGGCGAAGATCTTGCTGAAGATTGCGACGGGTACGCCGAAGTTCTCCGCCGGGATGCCCGAGGGCGTGTGAGGCATCCAACCGGACACGAGCAAAGTATTGTCTTCGGATTGCTCATCGCTAACTAAGGAGAGGATAAACTCACGCCCATCCGGCCCCGCAGAGAGTGCGGGCATCTTGCCTGAAAATACTAAAGGCCGCCTTCTTTGACGTCGGCGACGTAGGCCCTGCCAGACGGATCGAGCGCGTCTATGCGGCAATTGCCGTTGCTCATGCAGGCGCGTTCAGTAGCCTGGTACCCGCGCAACTCTTGGATGCCCCCAGCATCAAGGCGCATGTTAACATCAAAGTCAAGGCGCATCTTAACATCGAAGATTTCTTCGGCGACCTTATTCCAACTCGCTTTTGTCTCGTCCACTAAAAGCCGCTTCTTGGCCGATTTCCAACCCAACTTAAAATGCCCTATCGAGGCGACCTTCGAGTTTTTATGGCGTACAAGTCCATCCGGATTTCACGCGGACAAGGGACTACCCATAGCGTCTTTCCGTTTCCAACCCGTTTGACTGACATACCCTAGATCTATCCGGTTGACCGAGACGGCGGTCATGTCCTCCCCGCGTGCCAACGACGCGGGTGGGGCAAATCCGCACTAAGGCGAATTCCCGAACATGTCCCGCAACGGTTTGCCCGCGACGATGTCTTCGGCCCTTTGCAAGACCAGCGCCCGCATCTCCGGATGGGTAAAGATGTGAAGCTGGCGCTCCTGGATGCCGGCCAGAACGATGTCGGCGACTTCGGCCGGGCTTTTGCCGGCAGCGATGCCGGCGACATACATCTTGCGGAATTCCCCCAGGGCGGGGTCTGCTTCGGATCGGCTTATGTGGCCGGGTGGCGCGTTGCGCTCGTCGTTGACGATCGCCGTGTCGACTGAGCCCGGCAGCAGCACGGATACGCCGACATGCGGCTTTTCGGCGGCGAACTCGCGCCAGATCCCTTCGCTCAAGGCGATGACGCCAGCCTTGGCCGCGTTATAGGGGTGGAGGTAGGTGTAGGAATAGATACCCGCCACTGAGGCGGTATTGACGATATGCGCCTCTCCCTGCCGCTCGAGGATTGGCAGGAAAATCCGGCAACCGTGAATGACTCCCCCGAGATTTACGCCGACGATCCAATCCCACGTCGCCGCGCTGGTGGTCTCGAAGCGCTGGAAGCCGCCGACACCGGCATTGTTACACAGCACATGCACGGCGCCGAAGCGAGCTACCGTGGCATCGGCCAGCGCCTGCACCTCCTCCGCCTTGGAGACGTCGGTGCGGTGGAGCAGCACCTCATGGCCCGCAGCCCGAAGCTCGCCTGCGGCCGCTGCCAGGGCGGGTTCATCGACGTCGGCGAGCACAAGCTTCATTCCCTCGGCCCCAAAACGGCGGGCGAGCGCAAGCCCGATCCCGCTGGCGCCCCCAGTGATCACGGCAACCCGCCCCTTAAATTCGCGCATCCCACTTTTCCCTCTGTCGTTGCCCGGGTTGGTTAACCCCGAGAATTTGAACACAGGGTAGCCTAGTGTCCTGTCGCGGCAACAGCGAATGTGAAAAGAGCGGGTCTCGGCCGGTCCTGCGCGGCTGCGTCTTCCAGCCGGAAATGCGTGCGGTGTCACCTGGCGTTGAAGAGCCCTTCCGGTATGCGGAAATCCAGGTTGTCTCGGCGTCACTTCGATCTTGATCTGTGCATCCTGCCTCTGGACCGTGAGCGTGGTCACGATCTGCTCGCGCGCATTGATGACTTCGGTTACGCGCACGTCCCGCAGCCCCGTTCGGATCGCCGGCGCCCTGCGTTTCATGCCGGCATCGATCGCGGCCAAAGAGTCCGGCCGCGCCGCCACCGGCAGATAGGTCAGGTCGATATCGACCGACAGCCGCGGCATGTCCCGGATGAACAGGTTGATGGCGGTGCCGCCTTTCAGGGCAAAATCCCTTTCTTCCGCAGCAACCGGGAGGACATTGACCAGCAACGCGCCTGACGCTGATACCGTTCAGACAGAAGCATCGAGGGCCTCCGGCACTGTTATGAGATATTTCGGGTCAAGCTAGCCGCCTTTAACGAGCATGCGCTTGCCCGTGCCGAGACCGACAGCAGCCTGGTCGATCTGTTTCAGCCATGGGAGCTGATGCCGCTCGGCGAACCAGAAGAACAGCCGCTTGACCTTGACGCTTTGGCAGTCGGCAAGGGGCGTCTGAAGCCGTTTCGGACCGA
>JAQGIF010000336.1 GCA_028291345.1 Rhodospirillales bacterium
CTTCGTCCGCCTGACTGACGCCGCCGTGGTCCAGGTGCGCCGTCTGACCGAGGACCTGCGCCGCGAAATCCACCGCATCGCCCAGGTCGACCGTCACGACCCAAATCTGGAGCGTACCTGGTACGGCGTGCTGTTCTTCGCCCGGCCGCTGAATATACCGGCGATCCGGAGTTCGATTTCGGATTCGGATTGAGAGTTTAGTTGAACCGCCATGACGCCAAGACGCCAAGTCAATCCGGTTTATCCGCAGATTAACCCAGTCAAATCCGGATATACTGGCTTAGACGGCGGAAAGCCGCGCAGCGCGAACTCATAATTTGCGTAATCTGCGGATAAATTCTTGTTCTTGGCGCCTTGGCGTTTCAATCCAAGATCAGGACCGTGCGAAACGTCCGATCGCAACCAGCGCGGCTTGCGATTCGGGCAAGCCCGGGGCGATGACCGGCCAAGCATGGGGCATGGCGGGGACGATGTGGGTTTCGATCGGGGCGCGGGCTTCGGCCAGTTGCGCCTGGAAAGCTAGGGCATCGCCAATCAGGCATTCGTCAGCGCTGGCGAACAGAAGTGTGTCGGGGAAGCCGGACAGGTCGCCTTTTAGCGGTGAGGCGAGAGGGTCGCCGGGGTCGTGGCCCTGGAGATATTGCCCGGCGGCTTCGAAGGCCGACGCCTTCGGAAAGAACTGATCGGCGGTCCGCGACGCATAAGCAGGGTTGGTGACGGTGAGGTCGACCCACGGCGAAAGCAGGATCGTCTTGCGCGGCATGTCGACGCCGGCGGGTCCGCAGGCCAGCGCCAGGGCACAGGCGAGGCCGCCCCCGGCGGAATCGCCGCCGACGATCGGCGGGATACCGTCGCTTCCGGCCAGTGTCCGGTAGACGGATAGCACATCGCGCAGGCCGGCCGGGAAGGGGTGCTCCGGAGCGAGACGATAATCTGGAACCACGACCCTGCACTCGGTCGCGGAGGCTAGGCGAGACGCAAAATTCGCCCAGGCGGCGGGCGAACCCATGCGATAGCCGCCGCCATGAAGGTAGAGGATGGTGGCGTCTCCTGGCCCGCAAACCAAGAACGCTACCCCGCCGATAACAGCGACGCGCGCAGAAAACCCCGGCTCCAGCATGTCCGGCGTCCAGGCCGCCGGCATGCGGGCCCGGCGGGCGAGCAGGTCGGCGGTGGCGGGTTGACCGGCGCGCAGCGGCGGCGGGGTCATCAGCACTTATTCGGCCGGTTCCAGGGCGGCCGCCTTCTTTGTCTTGTACTTCTCGATTTCCGGCATGACTTCCTTCGCGATCAGGGACAGGCTTTTCTGGATGCTTTCGTTGGTCAGATTGCCGAACTGCATATAGCAGAGCAGGTTATCGACCCCGAGATCGACATATTTGATCATCTTATTATAGCAGTCCTCGGGGCTGCCGATGATCAGAGTGTCGGAGGCCTTGTATTGTTCGATCGGGCTCGTGCCGCTTTTGACCGATTGCAGGAAAGGGAAAATCCGGTCCTGCTCTTCCTTGGTCAGGTTCGGCATTTCCCATTCCAAGGTGAATTCCGCCAGGTTCTGGTACCACCAGTCGACATTGTCCCAAACGCCGTTGGCCTCGGCTTCCTCAGCACTGTCAGCGCAATGGACCAGCGTATAGGCGCCAATCCGCCGGTTGATGACATCGGTGATCGGTTTGGCGCGCGCCGAGGCTTCACGATAGGCGGCATAAAGGTCGGCCAACGCCGCCATCGGCTGCATGATGGCGAAGGACAGCAGGCCCAGTCCGCGTTCGCCAGCCAACACTGCCGAGGACTTTGTCGCCGTCGCCATCCAGGCCGGGGGGTGCGGGTTCTGGAAGGGCTTGGGCGTCACCACACGGGCCGGGAACTTGAAGGTGGGCGAGTCCCAGGAGAATCGTTCTTCCCGCCACATGCCGGTGATGATCTCGGTCGCCTCGAAGCTTTGCTCCAGAACCGTGGCGCGGTCGACACCGAAAGCGGTCTGCTCCATCGGCGTTGAGCGGCCGATGCCCCATTCCACCCGTCCGCCCGACAGCAGATCGACGGTCGCCACCTTCTCGGCGACGCGCGCCGGATGGACGAACCCGAAGGGCGTGAGGGTGACGCCAAAGCCCAGGCGGATGTCCTTGGTGACCTGGGACAATGCGCCAAGCACCGCTTCGGAACAGGGCATGTGGGAGCGGCCAACGCGGAAATGATGTTCGACGCACCAGACGATGTTGTAGCCCAGCCGGTCGGCCAAGATGATCTGCTCGAACGCCTCCTTATAGGTCTTCTGCTCGCGTGCCCGCTGGCCATACGGGTGCGGCCCGGTCCAGGGCCGCGCGGCGTCGAATTCGTAGAAGAGATCGAGCTTCATCGGATCGTTTCCCCTAATTTTTATTGCAATGTCGAAATTTTCATTGTAATGCCGTAAAGATAATGGTGAGAAGACCGCGCGGCGGTCAAGAATTTTGTGAGCGGGAGGATATGGCCAGACCGGCACTGGCGGCGACGCGCGCCATCGACATCCTCAACTTCATGGCGGCACGGCCGACCGAGGCGTTTTCGCTGTCGGAGCTGGTCGAGCATCTGGCGGTCAACTTCGCCTCCTGCCACGCAATCCTGACCGTGCTGACCCATGAGGGTTTCCTGGAGCGCCACCCCAAACACCGAACCTATAGCCTCGGCCCCGCTTTGGTCGCGATCGGCCATGCGGCGCTGGAAAGCCATCCCGCCATCGATATCGCCCGCGACGAGGCGCGCGAGCTGGCGCAGCAGCTCGATCTTGAGGTTCTGCTGACCGCCCGCACCGGCGGCGACCTGATCGCGCTCGCCCGTGCCGGCCGCTATGTCGCGCCCAATGCGTCGTTACGTGTGGGGCAGCGCGTGCCGATGATCCCGCCGCTGGGCGCGCCCTTCATGGCCTGGGCGCCCGAGGCGCAGCTGAGCCAATGGCTGTCCGATGCGCCGGGTGACGCCACTGATCCCGTGCCCTATCTGTCGCTGCTGAATATCGTGCGGGAGCGCGGCTATGCCGTCACTCTGCAGAACGCGGTCCAGTCGCAATTGGGCGAAGTGATCGCCAACCTGTCGGCGTCGCCGCACGAGACCGGGCTGCGCCGCCGCATGACCAGCCTGATAGGGGAGCTGGGGCTCGATATCTACCATCTGGCGGCGATCGACCCGGCGCAGGCCTATGACGTCGGCATGCTATCGGCACCGATCTTCAATGTGCATGGGCACGCGGCCTTTACATTGTCGCTGCTGGGCTTCCGCAATCCACTGAATGCCGAGGTGCTGCAAGCCTATGCCGACCGGCTGATGGACTGCTGCCTGATGGTCACGCGCAAGAGCAACGGGCGAACACCGTCGCAAACAACGAAACAGAAGCTAACGATGAAACTTGGGGGAAGGAAACAATGAGGGCGCTGCTCTATACCGGCGAGGGACGGATCGAACTCAGCCATGGCGTAACCGTGCGCGGGCCGCAGGCGGGCGAGGTGATCGTGAAGATCGTCGCCTGTGGCCTGTGCCGCAGCGACCTGTCGGTGGTGCACGGCAATATCCCCTGGCCGGCGCCCGCCGTGCTGGGCCATGAGGGCGCCGGCATCGTCGAGGAGGTCGGGCCCGGCGTCACCACGGTCAAGGTCGGCGACCATGTCGTCATGCATACGCTGGCCAATTGCGGCCATTGCAGCCCATGTGAGTCCGGCAAGCCCACCCATTGCCGGGAGAGCCTGGGCAACCGCACAACGCCATTCAGCCTGGGCGACATCCCGGTCAGCAACTTCGCCGCCACCTCGGCGTTCGCTGAATATACGGTGGTAAAGCAGGACCAGGTCGTCGTGATCGATCACGACATCCCGCTGAATGCCGCCTGCCTGATCGGCTGCGCGGTGCTGACAGGGGTTGGCGCTGTTCTCAATCGGGCCAAGGTCCAGGCGGGCGAGACGGCGGCGGTGTTCGGCGTCGGCGGCGTGGGCTTGAACGCCATCCAGGCGCTGGTGATCTCCGGCGCGTCGCGTATCATCGCGATCGATACCGTGGCGCAGAAGCGCGGTCTCGCCGAGACGTTCGGCGCAACCGATTTCATCGACGCATCTCAGGGCGACGCAGCCGAGCAGATCCGCGCCTTGCTGCCGCACAGCAAGACCCAGACCATCGGCACGTTCGGAGCAGGGGGGGTCGACTGGGCGTTCGAATGCACCGGCAGCCCGATCGCGCTCAAGGCCGGCGTCGCTGCACTGAACTGGGGCGGGACGGCGGTGATCGTCGGCGTGCCGCCGCAGGGTGCGACGATCGAGCTGCCGATCAACGCCATCGCCTACGTCGACCGCGCGGTCGTCGGCTCGCGCTACGGCTCATCGAGGCCGCATCACGACATCCCGATGTATCTGGACTTCTACCGCCAGGGCCGGCTGAAGCTGGACGAGCTGATTACCAAGCAATACCCGCTCGCGGATTTCGAGACGGCATTCGCCGATTTGGAGGCGGGTAAGCTGGCACGGGGCGTGCTGGCGTTTTGAGGTAAAGAGGTTATCCGCAGATTGACGCAGATTATGAATTTTTTCGCTGCGCGGCTCCTTCGCGCCGACCTTCCTTCGCCCGCCGCCGCGCGCTTCGCGAAGGCGCGAGGCGCCAAGATCCGGATTTCATCTGCGTAAATCTGGGTAATCTGCGGATAAATTCTTCAATTCTTATAAAAACGAAGGGGAAGAGACGATGATCAACCAAGCCAAGCTTTATGGCGAACTCGCCGCCACCGGGCCTTATGAGGCCAGGATCGGGTCGGCGCTGATTACGATGGTCGAGCCGCATGTTGGGCATGAGCACAGCTATAACCGCTGGTATGAGGACGACCATTTCAATGCCGGTGCGATGGCGATGCCCTGGATGTTCTCCGGCCGCCGCTGGGTCGCGCCCAAGTCGTTGCAGGCTTTCCGCTATCCGGCCGATAGCGCAGTTGCGCAGCCGCTCGACACCGGCAAATATATCTCGATCTATTGGCTTACCGACGGCCGCTATGACGAGCATATGGCCTGGACGGTGGCGACCAATACGCGGCTGCGCGCGGACAATCGCGTTCATCTGGAACGCACTCATGTCTATACCGCCTTCCAAAACTATCAGGGCGCCAGCTATCGCGATGCGTCGGGCCCGCGCGACATTCATGCGCTGGAATATCCCTATGGCGGGCTGGTGCTGGAGGTAATCGACGCCGCGCCCGGAAAGCGCGGCGAATTGCTCGACTGGCTGAAATCCGGGCGCGTTCCGGCGGCGCTGGCCGGATCGGACGCTGCGATGTGCCTCTATTTCGAGCCGACCCCGCTGCCGGCGGACAAGATGCCCTATGTGAAGGATGTCGAGGGCGTCGATAATCGCCTGAGCCTTCTGTGGTTCACCGAAGGCGACCCGACCGGCTCGTGGGACCGGATATTCGCCAAATCAGGTGATCTGGTCGGGAGGTCCGGCCTCGGCCGCGTCGAACTGGTCGCGCCGTTCATCCCGACTTTGCCGGGGACCGACAGATATGTGGACCAGCTGCGCTGACCGAGACGCATGCTGAAACTGGAGAAGAAGACTGCATCGGTCGCCGGCGTCGGCAAGGCTGAGGCGATCGAAACAGCGCTGATCCACGGATCCATCGCCGGGCAGCTCGACAGGTTCGACGAGCATTTCTGGTTGGTGCATTTCAGGCCGAAGGGGCCGAAAAGCAGATGGTCGGAGAATAATCGCATCACGGCTTCAAGGCTGATGGAGGAGGGGCGTCTGGCGCCGGCGGCTGGCCTGGCCGAAGTCGAAAAGGCAAAGGCCGATGGGCGCTGGGGTGCCGCCTACGCACCGCGGAGCTGGGCCGAAATCCCCGGGGACCTGCAGGCTGAGCTGGACGCCGGGCCCGCGGTCAAGGAATTGTTTGTGACGCTGAAGGGCGCCAATCGCTATGCGGTTCTCTATCGCATCCACGACGCGAAGACCGCTAAGGCCCGGGCCGCGCGATCGCGAAGTTCGTCGCGATGCTGGCCGCTGGCGTGACAGTGCACGGGACGAAGGGGTGAAGAAGGGAGCCTTGCTACACTCTACTCTCCCCGGAATACTGAAATCATTGCCGCCTCGTGCCGACCTGCTAACCTTTGACGGGTTGAACAGGAGCCGCCATGTATCGCCCATCGGCATTTCGGGAAGATCGCCTGCAGGTTCTGCATGCGCTGATGCGCGCGCATCCCTTAGCCCAGCTGGTCACTGCCGGCGCGGGCGGTTTGATGGCCAATCCCCTACCGTTCCTGATCGACAGCGGCGCCTCCGAAAAGGGGACGCTGCGCGGGCATATGGCGCGGGCGAACATTCAGCTCCCGGTGTTGCGTGGCGGTACTGAGGTTTTGGTCATCTTCCACGGGCCGGAGGCCTATGTATCGCCTTCCTGGTATGCATCCAAGGACGAAGGCGGCAAGGTCGTGCCGACCTGGAATTACGTCACCGTCCATGCCTGGGGCACGCCGCGCATCATCGAGGATGCGGGCTGGCTGTATCGCCAACTCGTCGATCTGACGACGATGCAGGAACAGGGCCGGCCGGAACCGTGGGCCGTCGCGGACGCGCCGCAACCGTTCATCGCCGCGCAGATGAAGGCGATCATCGGACTCGAAATCCCGATCGCCAGGATCGAGGGAAAATGGAAGGTCAGCCAGAACCGGTCGGACTCCGACAGGCGCGGGGTGGTCGAGGGCTTGCGGAACGAGGGCGGTGGAGGCGAGGCCATGGCGGAACTGGTTGCCGATGGTGGAGCGTCAACCGACGGTCGGTCGATTGCTCCTATCGGGACCTGATCAATAGTGTAACCGTCCGACGTTCGAGGGGGAGGGTTGAGCAGGAAGTGTTTGGCGGCTGGCAGAGTTTTTATCAAACGACCAGCAAGGCAGCGGCGACTCTGACTGGTCTGCTCGTTATCGTCGCCGGCGTGAAACTGTTCACGCCCCACCGTCTTCCATCTGGCCTCGGCCCTGGCGGGTGGGCCGTCGCCTTGGCATGCGCGTGCGTCGCGCAAGCCGCCTCTTTCGACGCCTTGTGCCTGATGGTGCTTCTGCTCGTAGCCATCAGAAATGCTGGGACCTTGTCACCTGGCTGGCGCCCCGGCGAGAATAACGCACGATACCCAAGGACATGAGAACATGACATTCAACGGACG
>JAQGIF010000340.1 GCA_028291345.1 Rhodospirillales bacterium
GCCTGCGCCTCCGGCGGTACGAAGCGATCCTCGCCCGCGATATGCAGCATCAGCGGATGGGTGATCCCGGCCGCCTCATCCAGCATCTTATCGATGCCGATGCCGTAATAGCCGACCGCGGCCTTCACGTCGGATCGCGCGGCCATCAGATAGGCGAGCTTTCCCCCCAGGCAGTAGCCCAGTGCGCCGACAGGGCCATTGCAGCGGTCGTGCCTTTTCACCCAAGCCAGGGTCGTCATCAGATCGTCCATCGCCTTCTCTTCGGAGAACGCGGCATGGATAGCCATCGCCTTCTTCCAGCCCTGCTCGCTATCCGGGTCGTAATCCAGGTCGGGCTCGAAGCGCCAGAGCAGATCGGGGGCGACCGCGAGGTATCCGCGCGACGCGTAATCGTCGCAGATCCCACGAAGATTCGCGTTCACGCCGCGTATCTCCAGGATGACGATGATCGCCGGCGCCCGCTTGTCGCCGGGCGGCGTCGCGACATAGGCGCTGAAGGCGCCGGTGCCGTCGGCCGCCTCGATCGTGGCCTCGCTCATCTTCCCCCCGCAGCTAGCCCGTTGACCTCCGCGACAATCTCGCGTGCGAACCAGTCCACATTCTCCAGATATTCGCGCCGGTCGCGACACGGGAAGGCGACTGCGGACCAAGTGACGCCGGCCTCGGCCAGCTCTGCCAACCC
The DNA here is from genome assembly GCA_028291345.1 of Rhodospirillales bacterium. Classification (GTDB taxonomy): domain Bacteria; phylum Pseudomonadota; class Alphaproteobacteria; order BOG-932; family Roseiterribacteraceae; genus BOG-932. The sequence goes on from JAQGIF010000340.1 coordinate 683, forward strand.
ATCCACGATTGCGGCTGCTTCGGGCCTGACGCCTGCCTGCATGGTCAGCGCGAACGGCACCATGCAGACATCGAGCGGCCTCGTCCTGCCAATCGAATCCGCCAGCTCCTTTGCCTGCACGATCTTCCGCCGCAAATCGTCGACCGTCACGATCTCATCGGTGCGGACCCGGGCGCTCATCTTGCCTTTGACGGGGAAAGGCGACCAGCCATCGCAGGTTTCGACCGCGCGGCGGATAGCCCTGTCGCCATTGCCGCCGACCCAGATCGGCGGATGCGGGTGCTGCGCCGGAACCGGTCGCGCCGTATTGCCATCGGCCTGGAAATAGGTGCCTGCGAATTGTACCGATTGGCCGGTCCAGATCTGCTTCATCAGTTCGATCGTCTCGTTCATCACCGCGCCGCGATCGGTGAAGGGCGCACCCAGCGCCTTGAATTCGCCCTCGAGATAGCCGGAGCCGATCCCCATGATCACCCGCCCGCCGGACAGTACGTCCAGGCTGGCGACCGATTTCGCGATCATCCAAGGGTTGCGATAGGCGATGACGATGATGTTGGTGTGGAGCTTCAGGGTCGTGGTCGCCGCCGCCGCGAAGGACAAAGCGACGAACGGGTCCAGCGCCTGGTGCCCGCCCGACGCCAGCCACCGGTCGACGGGTGCCGGATGATCGGTGACGTAACAGGCATCGATGCCGGCACCCTCCAGCGCCTGGGCCATCTCGGCGACAGCCGGGTAATTCAAGAACTCGGCCGGGCTCTCGACCCGCTCGAGCGGCAGATGGAACGAGAATTTCATGCCGATGCCGTCCCGCTGCGCTTGATGCGCGCCAATAGGTCGGACGCCGCACCCACTACGAAGGCCGCGCCGGTCAGCATGAAGGCGATATGGATGCCGAATGCGCGGGTCAGCGGATCGACCACCACCGGGTTCAGAAAATCGCCGGCATAGCGGGCGAAATAACCCATCCCCACCGCCCGGCCCCTCGCGCCGCGACCGGCGCGAGTGATCAGCATGTTATTGACCTGCGGGTTCAGTAGCCCGGTGCCCATGCCCGAGATCGCGCAGCCCAGCGCGACGACTTCCGCGCCACGCGCCAGGCCCATCACCACGATCCCGGCCCCGATCAGCCCGGCGCATAGCCGCAAGGTCCAACGATCGCCCAGTCGCAGCCGCGTCGGCCCATAGACCGCCGATCCCAGCGCAACCATCAGCGCGCTCGCCCCCAGCACCAGCGAATGGGTGGAGGGTTTCATGATGCCGTTGTCGGCCAGCAGGAAGGAGATCTGGATAGTCGGCATGAAGGAGCCGATGAACAAAGCGGTAATGACGGTGATAACCGGCAGCAGCGCGATGATCGCGCCCGGCGGCGCGACCTCCTTCACCTTGCGGAATTCGGCGAGCGGCCGTTTCGGTATTGCGATCGCCGCGGCAATGAAGATCAGGAAGGCGAGCAGATACATCGCGAAGGGCGCGCGCCAGCCGCCCCAATCGGCAAGCTGCCCCGCCGAGAGGATAATGGTCAGCGCCGCCACAGCGCCGACAGCGCCCTGATAGCCCAAAATCCGCGTACGCATCACCGGCTCAAAATACTCGCCGATCATGATCAGCGTGCCGGTCACGATTCCGGCGGCCGAAACGCCGAGGACGAATCGCGTGGCGATCAGCAGCCAGACATTGTCGAGATAAAGACCCGCCGATCCGGCGACGCCGAAGACGATCAAAATCGACAGCAGGAAGTTCCGCGATCCGACCTTCTCGATGACCCAGCCGGTCACAGGCCCACCCAGCATGATCCCGACGCTGGGAACGATCGCGATGCCATAGGCGACTTCCTTGCCATGGCCGCCCTGACCGAAATAATCCGATAGCTGATGCATGATCGGCGACACTGCGGTGACCACCAGCGCCACGAAGGTAGTCCCGCTCAGCATCACGATGATCGCCAGCCAGGTCTGCAACCGGGACAGCGGCGTCCCCGTCGCCGGATCGATCAGAATCAGCCTCTCGGCCGGCTGTGCATCCAATGAAGTCCCCTGTTACTTGTTGTTGTGGCGGCTGCTTGGAGGGTCAGCCGCGCATATTAGAAGGTCCGGCAGGTGTGTCGCCGGTGATCGTGATACGCTGCATCACCCGCCGCGCGGTATAATCGGCGACGGCATAGTGCTGAACAGCGCGATTGTCCCAGAAGGCGACATCGCCGGTATTCCAATGCAGCCGGACCTGGAACTCCGGGCTCTTAACATGGTCGAGCAGGAAGCGCAGCAGAGCCTTGCTTTCCTCCCAGGCGAGGCCGTCAATCGAGACCGTCCAGTTGGCGTTGACGTTCAGCATCCTCCGTCCGCTCTCGGGATGGACGCGCACGATCGGGTGCGAAACGGGCGGCCACGCAGCGATCTTGTCGCGCAAGGACGCGCCGGCGACATGCTTGGTCCGCTCGGCCATCTGCGCCAGCGAATGAGTCGCGGTCATGCCGTCCAGAAAGCCCTTCATCACCGACGACAGCGCGTCGTAGGCGGCGCTCATGCTGGCAAAGCAGGTATCGCCGCCGACCGGTGGCAGCATCCGAGCCTGAAGGATCGACCCCATCGGCGGAGTCTCCATATAAGTGTTGTCGGCATGCCAGGAATCCGCGCCCTCACCCTTGGGCGCGATTTGGTCGAGCACCAGAATTTCGGGCCGGTCCGACGATTTGGTGCGGAACAAAGGTATGTCGATCTCGCCGAAATAGTTGGCGAAGCGGATATGCTCGTCGGTCGACAGCATCGGCTGGTCACGAAAGAACAGCACCAGATGTTCGACCAAGGCGGCCTTCAGCACGCGGACCGTGCGCGCGTCCAGCGGCTGCGATAGATCGATGCCCCGCACATTTGCGCCGATTGCCGCTGTCGCCGGTTTTATCGCGATCTCAACCGACATTCCCGTCTTCCCCTGCCCTTAATTCAGAAAAAGCTTAAAGACGCAGATTTTCAAAAGCAACCATTTGCTTGGTAGATTTTTCTTTATATGATCGTCCGAACCAGCAAGGATTGCCAGATCGCCCTCACAGGCGCGTTCGGCTGATCCATGCTGACGCGGCTGGCAACGGGATGGCAAGGGGAAATTCGGCATGAGCGGACGCACGCAAGCCAACGGGGCGCAAGCCAACGGGGCGCACGCCAATGGCGCGCGGGATTACGACCTGATCATTCGCAACGGCTACGTGGTGGATGGCTCGGGCCTGCCGCGCCGTCGGGTGGATGTCGGCATCCGCGACGGCAAGATCGCCAAGCTAGCCCATCTGGAGGATCACAAAGGGGCGCAGGAGATCGACGCCAAGGGCATGATCGTTGCGCCCGGCATTGTCGACGCCCACACGCATTACGACCCGCAGATCACCTTCGACCCATACGCCACCATGTCGTGCTTTCATGGCGTGACCACGATCCTGGCCGGAAATTGCGGCTTTTCCGTCGCGCCCTGCAAGAAGCAGGATCGCGAATTCTTATCCGGCATCTTCGCCCGGGTCGAGGATATGGACCCGATCGCGATGAGCGGCATCACCTGGGACCAGTTCGAGACGTTCAAGGAGTTCCTGGAGAGCCGCAAGGGTCGGCTGGGCGTCAATTTTGCCTGCTATGTCGGCCATTCAAACCTGCGCCGCTGGGTGATGGGCGAGGACGCCAACAAGCGCGCCGCGACCGACGCCGAGATCGCGGCGATGTGCAAGATGGTCGGTGAGGCGATGGAAGCAGGAGCCGCGGGATTCTCCTCGTCCGCCGCGCCGACCCATCTGGATATTCACGACCAGCCGGTGCCCTCGCGCCTCGCCGAGCCCAAGGAGGTGATCGCGCTGGTGACCGAGGTCGGTAAATACGGCTCCGGCTCGATCGCCTATCTGCCGTCGAGCGCGATCGGCGGCATCACCAAGGAAGACCAGGAATTCATGATTTCGATCGGCCAGGCCAGCGGCCTGCCCGTGATCATGCAGGGTCTGGGCGGACGCAACAAGGTGGATGCGCCGACCGCGACCTGGGAGGCGTCGCAGATTTTCCTCGACGACGCGGTGGCGCGCGGCGGCCCGGTTTTCTCCCTGCTGATCACCCGCCCCTTCGACCGCTCCCTGGTGATCGGGCCGGCCAACCTGCATTACCGCGCCGTACCGTCCTGGATGCACATGCTGGGCCTGCCCGAGGCCGAGCGCGCGGTCCTGCTGCGCGATCCCAAGGCGCGCGAGGAGCTGCGCCGCGCGGTCGAGAATTACAATCGCGACCCGGCCAAGGGCACCACCGTGCCACCGCCGCTCTGGACCACCGTGTTCATCGACCGCGTCGCCAACCCTGCCCATAAAGCACTGGAGGCCCGCTCGATCCAGGAACTCGCCGATGAGCAAGGCAAGGCCCCAGCCGACGTCATTCTCGACCTCGCCCTAGCCGAGGATTTTAAAACCGAGTTCCGCTGGCGCACCGAAAGCCCGGATTGGCGCGACGCGGTAAGCACGGCGCAGCACGACCCGCGCATGCTGATCGGCGTGTCCGATGGCGGGGCGCATCTGGCCAAGGATGACGGCGCGGATTGGAGTTCCTATTTCCTTCGCTCCTGGGTTCTCGACCGCAAGGTTTGGAGCCTTGAGGAAGGCATCCGCCAGATCACTCAGATCCCGGCGGCTTTGCTCGGACTGAACGATCGGGGCGTGATCAAGGTCGGCGGCTGGGCCGATATCATGATCTTCGATCCCGTCACCATCGGCCCGTGGAAGAAAGAATTCACCCACGACCTGCCGGGCGGCGTCGGCCGGGTGAAGGCCTGGGGCAAGGGCGTCAAGGCGACCATCGTCAACGGCCAGCCCATCGTCATCGACGGCAAGCTGACAACGAACCTGCCGGGGCACGTCGTCAGGCCACACTAATAGAGGAGGCGCGCTTGCTCTCGGCGATCCCATCCGAAGCCCTGGCCGGCAACGCCGTCCAGGTCAGCCCCGAGGGTGCCTCGGCGACCGATTTCATCGGGCGGCGGAAAGACACCTCCGATCACCCGCTGGCCTTCCTGGTCAACGGGCCGCCGGCCTATGTGATCCCGCCGCATTTCCACGAGGTCGACCAGTACCAGATCTTCGTCGGCGGCAGCGCCACCCTCGGCAAGCATGACGTCCTGCCCGGCTCAATCCATTATGCCGACGCCTACACCCCCTACGGCCCGATCATGGCGACTGAGGAGGGCTTCAATTATCTCACGCTTCGCCCGAAATCGATCAGCGGCTATCACGAGATGCCCGAAGGCGGCCCGCTGCTGAAGCCGGTCAACGAGGCGCGCGGCCGCCGGGGGCGGATGATGGTCGCCGACATCGCCCCCGCCCAACCTCGCGAAACCGCCCGTGAAGCCCTGTTCGAAGAAAAGGATGGGATCGCCGCGTACCGGCTGTCTGCTGCACCCGGTGCAACCCTGCCGCAGCCGGATATCGCCCATGGCGGGGCCTATTTCGTGGTGCTCGAAGGAGAAATCACCGTTGCGGGGCAAAGCTACCCGTCCCGCTCCTGCATCTGGGTCGACCAGGACGAGGCCGCTCCGGAAATGACCGCCGGGCCCGACGGCGCAACCGTCGCCTTCACGTCCTTTGCCCGGCACGCCTGACCGGTCGCCGATGACGCTCCACACCCACCTGCTCTCCGACGCCACAGGTTAGTCCGGTGTCGGGAAAGCCGGATCGAAGATTAGTTTGTCCAACGTGATGGGATAGCTTCGCACCCGCACGCCACAGGCATTGTAGATCGCGTTGGCGACGGCGGCGCCGGAGCCGCAAATGCCGAGTTCGCCGAGACCCTTCGATTTCAGCGGGTTGGACTTGTCGTCGACCTCCGGCAGGAACACCGCATCGACATCCACGACATCGGCATGAGCAGGCACGTGATAGCCGGCCAGGTCGTTATTCATAAATTTCCCGTAGCGTTCGTCGATCAAGCCCTCCTCGTGCAGGGCCGAACTCAATCCCCAGATCAACCCCCCGGTCGCCTGCGAACGCGCGGTCTTGGCGTTGAGGATCCGGCCGGCCGTGAAGACGCCGAGCATCCGCCGCAAGCGTGGCTCTCCGGAATCGATATCGACACCGACCTCGGCGAAGCAGGCGCCATAGGCGTTCTGCGAATAATCCCGCATTTCCTGACCGGGTTTGATCTCACCATCGGCTTCAATTCCCTGGGGTGCATATTGCGCCATGAATGCGTCGATCGGCATTGTCTGGCCGCCCACGGAAACCTGCCCGTGCTTGATGGCGAGCAGTGATGGATCGTTCAGTCCTGCCGCGCGCGCCATCCGATCGAGCAGTGTCATGCACGCATAATAGACGGCGCTGCCGGAACTGCCCGCGCCGAACGAGCCTCCCGACCCCGGCGACCGCGGAAGATCCGAATCGCCGATCTCCGCCGTCACCTGGCCGACCGGCAGGCCCAGGCACTCGGCGGCAATCTGCGTCAGGATCGTGTAGGTGCCGGTGCCGATGTCGGTCATCGCCGTCTGGACCGTTAGCCGGCCGTCAGGCGCCAGTCGTGCGCGCGCCTGGGACGTGGCCATGAAATTGCTGCGGATCGACGCCGCCATGCCGTAGCCGACCAGCCAGCGGCCGTCGCGGAGCGTGGCGGGTTGCGCCGGGCGCCGGTCCCAGCCGAAGCGCTGCGCGCCCTCGCGGTAGCATTCAACCAGATGGCGCGTCGAGAAGGGTTTGCCGGTTTCTGGATGAACTTTCGGTTCGTTGCGGATGCGCAGTTCGATCGGGTCCAGGCCGATCGCACAGGCCAGCTCATCCATCGCCTGTTCGGTGGCGAGCATCCCGATAGCTTCGCCGGGTGCGCGCATGTCACCGGGCATTGGGAGGTCGAGACGAACTAGGCGATGGGTCGTCAGCCGGTTCGGCGCCGCATAGAGGTGGCGCGTGGCATCGACCGTCTGCTCGGCGAATTCGTCGAATGTCGACGTATGCTCCAGCGCCTCATGCGCCAGGGCAATAAGCCGGCCACCGCGCTCAGCCCCCAACCTCACGCGTTGGATTGACTCCGTCCGATGCGCAGCGTTGACGACGACCTGCTGGCGCGTGAACGCAATCTTGACCGGCCGGCCGAGCTGCCGCGCGGCGAGCGCCGAGAGAACCGCGTCGGCTTCGGTCCTCAGCTTGCTCCCGAACCCGCCGCCGACGAACTTGCAAATAATGCGCACCTTTTCCGGTGGCAACTGGAGGGTATCGGCGATCACGTCGCGGCAATCGATGGGCAGTTGGGCGGCGACGTAGAGCGTTACGGCGCCATCCTGCCAAACGGCCATGCTGGCATGCGGCTCGAGCGCGTGATGGTTCTGGAAGGGCGTGTCGTAGGTGGCGTCGATCTGGACTGGCGCACCCGCGAACGCCCCAGCGAAATCGCCTTTCGACGAGTCCGTCTCAAGGAACCCCCTGACGTCCTTCGGCGCATAGGCATGCGCGGCCTCGTGCTTCACGCGGGTCGCGGGTTTGGGCCCCGCCTCGTAGCTGACCTTCACCCGAGCGGCAGCATCGCGGGCCTGTTCGAAGCTCTCGGCCACCACGAGCGCCACCGGCTCGCCATGATAGCGAACGCGGCCGTCGGCCAGGAACGGTCTCCCAACGCCGTATGGAGGCTGGCCACTGGGAAGTTCCCCGGAGGTAACATAGGCCCTGTGGGTCGGCACATTCGGATGGGTCATGATCAATACGACCCCCGGCAGGCGGGAAGTCTCGGCCGTGTCAATCGCGAGGATCCGGCCGGTGGCGACCGCGGCGCCGACAATGAAGCCATAGGCGGCTTTGCCCTGACCCGCATACTCATAGGCATAAATCGCCTTGCCGGCGACCTTGAGCGGCCCGTCCACGCGGTCCAGGGGTCGGCCGAGGACACCCTGCCGATCCTCGTCCAGGATATTGCTGGGATAGCCGGGCGCGAGGTCATCCATGCTTGACCTCCGTCTCCCGGGCCGCCGACTGGGTGAGGGTGCGGACGATCATCCGGCGCACCAATGGAATCTTGAAATCGTTTCCGCCATAGCCTTTGGCTGCGGCGAGTTCGGCATCGGCGGCGTCCACCGGCGCGGCTCCGGAATTCAGCGCCGCCTCGGTTCGCGTCGCGCGCCACGGCTTGTGCGCCACGCCCCCTAGCGCGATCCGGCCGCCGGCCACCGCCACGGAAACCAATGCGAAGGCATAAGAGGCACGATCGCGAACCTTGCGATAAACTTGGCCGCCCGGCGGGGGCGGCGGCAAGGTAACGGCGGTAATGAGCTCGTCGGGCCGAAGCTGAGTCTCCGTCTGCGGCTCCACGCCCGGCAAGTTGTGAAAATCCGTGAGCGGAATATTACGGGTCTCGCCGCTGGCGGACAGCGTTTCGACAGTCGCGTCCAGTGCCGCCATGGCTACCGCCATATCCGAGGGATGGACGGCAATGCAGGTCGGGCTCGCCCCAAGGATGGCGTGCATGCGGTTCAAGCCTTCCAGCGCCGAGCAGCCCGAACCGGGCTCGCGCTTGTTGCAGGGCGTGTCGCGATTATAGAAATAGAAACACCGCGTACGCTGGAGCAGGTTGCCGCCGGTGGTTGCCTTGTTACGCAATTGCCCCGAGGCCCCGGCCAACAGCGCCTCGCTGAGCACGGGATATTTCTCCCGCACGCGCCGGTCGCCCGCCAAAGTGCTGTTGCGGACCAGTGCACCGATGCGCAAGCCGCCATCCACCTCCTCGATATTTGCCAGCGGCAGGTGGTTGACGTCGACCAGATGCGCCGGCGTCTCGACCTGCAGCTTCATCAGATCGATCAGATTGGTTCCGCCTGCGATAAACTTGGCGTTCGGGCGATCGGTCACGGCGCGCAGGGCTGCCCGCGCATTCGAGGCCCGCTCATACGTGAAGGGCCTCATGCGATGCCCGCGCCATTGGCCGGGTCCTTGCCCGCGTCCTTGCCCGCGTCCTTGATAGCGGCGAGGATATTGGGATAGGCGGCGCACCGGCAGAGATTGCCGCTCATGCGTTCGCGGATTTCCGGATCGGTCAGGGGAATCGCGGTAGCCGCGACATCGGCTGTGACGTGGCTCGGCCAGTTCATCTCATGTTCGGCCAGCATGCCGACGGCCGAGCAGATCTGCCCGGGCGTGCAATAGCCGCACTGGAACCCGTCATGTTCGACGAAGGCAGCCTGCAACGGATGCAGATTGCCCGGTTGGCCCAGCCCCTCGATCGTGGTGATCGTGTCGCCCTCGTGCATGGCCGCGAAGGTCAGGCAGCTCGCGATCCGCATTCCATTCACCAGCACGGTGCAGGCCCCGCATTGGCCGTGGTCGCAGCCTTTCTTCGAGCCGGTGAGGCCGAGATGCTCGCGCAACGCATCCAGCAGGGTGGTTCGGGTGTCGATGGTGAGCGCGTGGTCGCGTCCGTTCACGGTCAGGGTGACGGGTCGGATCGCGGGAGACGCCATTTCGCTAAAACCGCCAGCGCCGTTTTGGGCGTCGGCGGGTGAAATATTCGTACCCGACATGGGAACCCCCTGCCAAAGGCCGGAATCACCCGACTGGCTTCTAGAACTCGCGAACTGGCTTCCGGTTCCAGGTGCGGCTGACGGCCGGCACTGGCGCCTCAGAAGGAATTCACGACGCCTCTATCCGGATCAGCCATGTCGCGGGCTAGGGTCCAGGCGTGATAATGCATGGCCGAGCGGATCGCATAGATGAACAGAACCGAAGGGATCGGCCTGAGAATAAGGGCGTGCCGGAAGCGGCTGAGATAGATCCGTCTCAGCCCCGCATCCGGCACCTTGATCACGATCCGCGACAGGAGTGCGATGGCCCGCACCATCAGCCTGCCCTGCTCCACCGCCCGGCGCCATGATATCCGGCGAAGCAGCGCCGACCGGCCATGGTCGCGCCCCAAGGGACCGGTGAGATAGAGCGAGTCCAGCCGGTCGAAGAATGCCTTGGGCTCGTGTAGGTCCGTCAGCACCTGGAGATAACCGTCGCGCAACACCCTGCGATCGATCCTTGCGGGAATCACGTTGGTGCCATAGGTCGGGTCGTCCGACAGGTCCAGCCGCCCTTCCGCCCTCAACCGCGCATGTAGCGGCGTGCTGGGAATAGCATAGATCATCCCGATCATCGTGCTGACGATCCGCGCATCGGCGATAAAGCGTCGCTGGGCCTCGAATATCGTACTATCGTCATTGTCGAAGCCGAGCATCATGCCGCTCCAGACTTCCAGCCCTGCCTCCTGGATCCGATGCACCTTCTCCACCAGCGTGCCGCCTTTGCGGACATTCTGCAGCTTCTTCGTTTCTTTCAGCGATGCCTCATTGGGCGTTTCGATCCCGACGAAGACATGGACGACATTGGCCGCCACCAAAAGCTGCATCATCTCGTCATCGTCGGCGAGATCGATGGAGGCTTCGGTGAAAAAGGTCAGCGGATAATTGTTGTGCTTCTGCCACGCGACGACCTCCCGAAGAACCTCCTTGATCGCCTTTCTATTACCGATGAGATTGTCGTCGACGATGAAGACGACCTCGACATTGTGCCGGCGCAAGGCTTCCAGCTCGACGATGATCTGCGGCGCCGTTTTCAGGCGCGGCCGCCGGCCGAACATGACGATGATGTCGCAGAATTCGCAGGTAAACGGACAACCGCGGGTGAATTGGACACTGCCGAACGCATAGCGCTCCATATCGACTAGATCGAGCCTCGGCGGGGGCACGAGGCTCATATCGGTGCGCTCCGCCTGCTCGTACCGGCTCGCCGGCTGCCCAGCGGCCCAGTCTTCCAGGAAGCGGGGCCATGTATCCTCCGCCTCGCCGACAAAGACGAAATCGGCGAGCGGCCCGAAATAAGCCTCCTCGACGCTGACCCAGGGGCCTCCGACCACGGTGACGACGCCGCGAAGCTTCAACTCCGTCAGAATTTCCCGCATACGGTGACGCTGCACGATCATCCCGGTCAGCCCGACAAGGTCTGCCCGCGCGCACCTGTCATAGTCGATCGGCGCGACATTCTCATCGATGATGGTGACATGATGTTCGCCGCCTGTCAGCGCCGCCAGCAGCAAAAGCCCCGCGGGCGGCAGATTGGCCTTCTTCCCCATTAGCGGCAGGGCGTGCTCCAGGCCCCAATATGACGCGGTAAAGCGAGGATTGATCAGCACGATATCGGCCATTTCCCCCTCCTCTCCTCACCCACCGCAGAATAACCTGCGCGGTTTGGCTGTTTCTTAGACGCTACATGGTGTGTAGGCCGAGTCACGGCGTCTGTGTGTGGCAAATCTGCGAAATCGGATGGGCTTCTCACCTTGTCGAGAAGGCCGCCAAGGACGGCGAATGCGCCGAATGCGCCGAATGCGCGCACAGGATCGTGGAGAGCAAAGTTCGAAACTTACAACGCTTTCATGGATGTACATGACCTGTTCGCCGATATGGTCCGGGAGCACGAGCAGGGCTGAGGGGGATGGCCAAACAATTGGATGTCTTCGCCGATCCGTTAAAGGATCGGGCCGTGTATCCGCTCGTGGTCGTTCTGCAATTACCGCTCGCCGAACTCGCAAACACCCGGGATCGTCGTTCCGGCGGTTCGCTATCACGCGGGCACGCGCGTGGGCGGCGTCCTCACGCCTAAGTTTGTCGTGAATGGTCAGCATCACACAGTTCAAATCTTCCAACTCACGTCGTTGAAGGGAATTGATCTGAAAGACTGGATCGCGAATATCGCCGATGTTCGCGATGAAATTACGACCGCGCTGGATCATCTATCCATGACAATAGGTGACCTCCGCTCCTTCCCATTCACATCCGGCAATTCTGTGCTATCCAGCAGCGCATTCCGTCAGAAGTCAGATAATCGCATGACCATCGTCACACGCTTTGCCCCCTCGCCCACCGGCTATCTCCATATCGGTGGCGCCCGCACGGCCCTGTTCAACTGGCTGTTTGCCCGGCATCACGGCGGCAAATTCCTACTGCGCATCGAGGATACCGACCGTGCGCGTTCCACCGAGGAGGCTACCGCCGCGATCTATGACGGGCTCACCTGGCTTGGGTTGAACTGGGATGGCGAGGCGGTGTCGCAATTCTCGCGGCGCGAACGTCATGCCGAAGTGGCGCGCGCCCTGCTCGCCAGCGGCCAAGCCTATTACTGCTATGCCACGCCGGATGAACTTGAGACAATGCGGGCGGAGCAAAGGGCATCCGGCCAGCCGCTGCGCTATGACGGGCGCTGGCGCGGCCGCGACCCGGCCAGCGCACCCGCGGGCATATTGCCCACCATCCGGCTGAAGGCGCCGCAGACCGGCGAGACGGTGGTGGACGACCAGGTGCAGGGTCCCGTCACCGTCGCCAACGACCAGATGGACGATATGGTCCTGCTGCGCGGCGACGGCACGCCAACCTATATGCTGTCGGTCGTGGTCGACGATCACGATTACGGCATCACCCACATCATCCGCGGCGATGACCATCTGACCAACGCCTTCCGCCAGACGCAGCTTTACCGGGCCATGGGTTGGGAGACGCCGATGTTCGCCCATATCCCACTCATCCACGGGCCGGACGGCAGGAAACTGTCCAAGCGCCACGGCGCGCTGGGTGTCGACGCCTGGCGCGACATGGGATACCTGCCGGAGACCATGCGCAATTACCTGCTGCGTCTGGGCTGGGGGCATGGCGACGACGAGATCATCTCGACCGAACAGGCGATTGAGTGGTTCAGCCTTGAGGGCATCGGCCGCTCCCCATCGCGGCTCGATTTCGGAAAGCTGGACAATCTCAACGGCCATTACATCCGCGAGGCCGGCGACACACGTCTGGCAACCTTGGTCACGCCTCAGATCGAAATCGCGCTTGGCCGAACATTGACCCCGGAACAGACCGCGCGGCTGGCGAAGGGCATGGCCGGGCTGAAGGCGCGGGCTAAGACCTTGAACGAATTGGCCGCCGCCGGCCGCCTCTATGCCGAGGAACGGCCGGTGACGCCAGACGCCAAGGCCGCCGCGATCCTGACCCCGACGGCGGTCGAGCTGCTGAATCTATGGCTGGAGCGCGTGACGGCCGTCCCCGATTTTGCGGCGGCGACATTGGAGCAGGCGGCCCGCACTTTGGCCGAGGAGCGCGGGATCAAGCTGGGCGAGTTGGCCCAGCCGCTGCGCGCCGCGCTGACCGGCAGCACGATTTCGCCGCCTGTCTTTGAGGTTGCTTCCATATTTGGCAAGGATGAGGTAATTGCCCGCCTGAAAGACCTTCACTCCGCGTAATAAATGCAAATGGGTCCGTTGATCTTGCAAAGCCGGACCTGTAATTTGCTGCGCTGCCACATTAGGTCGCGTCGTCATAACGGCATCGCCTGACCTTATCTGAGGAAACCATGACACAGTCCAAGACCGCCACGCTGACCACACCCGAGGGTCAGAGCTATGAATTTCCGGTACTGTCGGGAACCTTGGGTCCGGACGTCATCGATATCCGTAAGCTGTATGACAGCACTGACCATTTCACCTTCGACCCCGGCTATACCTCCACCGGCTCCTGTGAATCCAAGATCACCTATATCGACGGCGACAAGGGCGTACTGCTCCATCGCGGCTATCCGATCGAGGACCTGGCCGAAAAGAGCGATTTTATGGAGGTCAGCTATCTGATGCTCCATGGCGAGCTGCCGAACGCCAGCCAGAAGGCGGAGTTCACGAAATCCATCACCTATCACACGATGGTCCACGAACAGCTCAGCATGTTCTTCCGCGGCTTCCGTCGCGACGCCCACCCGATGGCGATCATGTGCGGCGTCGTCGGCGCGCTTGCCGCCTTCTATCATGACTCGACCGACATCACCGATGCGCGGCAGCGCGAAATAGCGTCCTACCGCCTGATCGCCAAGATGCCGACGATCGCGGCGATGGCCTATAAATATTCGGTCGGCCAGCCGTTCGTCTATCCGCGGAACGACCTGCCTTATGCTGACAATTTCCTGAACATGATGTTCTCCGTGCCCTGCGAGGAGTACAAGATCAATCCGGTTCTGGCCGACGCGATGGACAAGATCTTCATCCTCCATGCCGACCATGAGCAGAACGCCTCGACCTCCACCGTCCGCCTCGCCGGCTCCTCGGGCGCCAACCCTTTCGCATGCATCGCCGCGGGCATTGCCTCGCTGTGGGGCCCCGCCCATGGCGGCGCCAACGAGGCCGTGCTGAAGCAGCTCAACGAGATCGGTCACAAGGATAACATTCCCGAAATCATTAAGAAGGCGAAGGACAAATCCTCAGGCTTCCGCCTGATGGGCTTCGGCCACCGCGTCTATAAGAATTTCGATCCGCGCGCCCAGGTAATGCGCAGGACGTGCCACGAGGTTCTGGAGGCGCTGAATATCGAGGATCCGCTGTTGGACCTGGCGATGGAGCTGGAGCGGATCGCGCTGGAGGACGATTATTTCGTGTCGAAGAAGCTCTACCCGAACGTCGATTTCTATTCGGGCATCATCCTGAAGGCGATGGGCTTCCCCACCTCGATGTTCACCGTGCTGTTCGCAGTAGCGCGCACCGTTGGCTGGATTTCGCAGTGGAACGAGATGATCGAGGATCCGGCCCACAAGATCGGCCGCCCGCGGCAGCTCTATACCGGCCCGGTGCAGCGCGACTACACGCCGATTTCGAGCCGCTGATTTAGAACGTCCAACACGACATCCGCCGCTGCTTCGCTGGGGGTCATGCCCACCGGCGACAGCAGGCGGCGGATTTCGGTTCCTCCCTCCAGCTGCGCCTGCCGCGCCGCTGGATCGTCCAGCAGCCTGGCCATTTCGACCACCAGCCGCTCCGGCGTGCAGTCATATTGCAGCAGCTCCGGCATCAGCGGCCGGTCCAGTATCACGTT
>JAQGIF010000342.1 GCA_028291345.1 Rhodospirillales bacterium
ATCAAGGACGATGTCATTCTCGGATTGCTGCCCGGGCCGCGTCCCTCGAACGCCTCGTCCGCGATCGCCTTGTCGTGCGCCGCCAAATCGGTGGCGTTGATGGCGGGTTGTGATCCGGTGGGTGGGATTCGGCGAAGGCGAGGTGGCGGACAGATATTGGCAAAACGCGCATGGGCATAACATTCCGGGCCGTCGAAGCACGAAGACTATCGGCGATCCGCGCGATTGGGTAGTGGCCGGACCAAACCCGGACCAAACCGCTCCCGGACCGGCCACAGTTGATCCGGAAGCTCGGTCTGCCTTGCATTAAGTCCTAAACACGGCCGCCGAGAGCGCCCAGCAGCCACAGCACCAGAACGACCACGAGCACAAGGCCAAGAACGCCGCCCAGGCCTGCACCGCCATAGCGGCTGTAACCGTAATAACCACCGCCACCGCCAAGCAACAGAACCAAAATTACGATCAGCAGAACGGTACCCATGACTGAACCCCGTAGTGAAAAATTGCATCTGCTGAATAATCCCGGCGGGCGCTTATTCGTTCCACATGGTATCGGAGTTTAATCGTCACAATCAGTATCCGTCGTGACGTCAACCTGGATCTGCATGCCCAGATAGTCGGAGGGGGCGCCGGTCCATGTACCCTGAAGCGGAACCGCATGATTTGGATCGCGCGCGACCGCGACACGGATCAGGTCGCGGTTGCCGATGATTCCATTGGTCGGATCGAATTCAACCCAGCCCGACCCCGGCAGGTAGATTTGCAGCCAGGCATGTGTCGCTCCGCCGCCGATATTACCGGCACCATCGGCATTGGGAACGTAGAGATAGCCGCTGACAAAGCGGGCGGCGAAACCCAGCGACCGCACCGCCTCCATCATTAGGAACGCCAGATCGCGGCAACTTCCGGTCCGCTCGGCCAGGGTCTTCTCGGGCGGCTGGATTCCTTCGGTCTCGCGGGCAAGATAGGTGATGTCGCGCTGGATCGCCTTTGTGATCGCGCCCAGCATTTCCCATGTGTCGGTCGGTCCATCCGTCGCGACGAACGACTTCGCCCAGGATGACACGATGTGCAGCGGATCGGGATATTGGATCTCGCTGGACCTCGCCAAGTCGGGAATTTCGTCCGCGGCATAGTGAAATGGATAGATTCGGGCAAAGGCCTCGATCGGGCAGTCCGGTTCGTCCGTTTCGAAATGCTGCAGCACGATCTCGCTTTCAAACCGCAGCTGAGTCGCCTCGAAATCGAAACTCGCCACGGCGACCGAATTGCCATGCACGTCATGCAGCCACCGGATAGAGCGGGGTTCCGGCGTGACGCTAAGGTGGGTTGAGATAATGCGCAGATCGTGACTGTCGCGCGGGCGCAGCATCATCCGATGATCGCCGAAACTGACAGGGTTCGCATAGTCATAAGTCGTGATGTGCGAGACTTTGAGCCGTCGCATCATTGTCCTTTCGCTAAGCCGCCATGTTGGAATGGACCCATATTCGTCAGTGGCAAGGAAGCCCGATTACGTGACCTTTGTTCCGTATTTTGCATTGCACAAAATCGACTCTATTATTTCGCAACTGCGTTGTAAGCTGGTCCCGGGCCACGTCGGCCTCAAGCGAGCTTTCGCTGAGTTTAGGGGCCCCGGAGTGTAAAGGATCGCGATCCGATGGCTATTCAAATCGCGCTGACCCATAAGACGCATTACCGGTACGACCGGCTGGTCGAGCTTGGACCACAGATCGTCCGCCTGCGGCCCGCGCCGCATTGCCGGACGCCGATTATCAGCTATTCGCTGAAGGTCACTCCAAAGAAGCACTTCCTGAACTGGCAGCAGGATCCGCAAGCGAATTATCTCGCGCGGCTGGTCTTCCCCGAACCGACTCGCGAATTCCTGGTCGAAATCGACCTCATCGCCGAGATGGCTATCATCAACCCGTTCGACTTCTTTCTGGAAAAGACCGCCGAATCGATCCCTTTCGCGTATGAGGCAGGGCTGATTCGCGACCTGCGCCCCTATCTGGAGACCGAGCCGCTCACACCGCTTGTCGCCAGGTTCCTCGAAGGCGTTGACCGTACCCCAACGCCGACAATCGATTTCCTGGTCGGGCTGAACCGCAAGGTCCAGGAAGCGGTCGGCTATGTCATTCGCCTCGAACCGGGTATCCAGGCCTGCGAAGAGACCTTGTCGCTACGCACCGGGTCGTGCCGCGACAGCGCCTGGTTGTTGGTACAGTTGCTGCGCAATCTCGGCCTAGCTGCGCGTTTTGTCTCGGGTTATCTAATCCAACTGGTTGTCGACCAGAAATCGGTCTCGGGCCCCGACGGCCCCGATCAGGATTTCACCGATCTGCATGCCTGGACCGAGGTCTACCTGCCGGGCGCAGGGTGGCTGGGGCTCGACCCGACTTCGGGCCTGCTGGCCGGTGAGGGCCACATTCCGCTCGCCTGCTCCCCCGATGCCGCAAGCGCGGCGCCGATCTCCGGCGCGATCAGCGGCCCCTGCGAAGTCCAGTTCGAGCACCATATGGAAGTCTCGCGGATCGCGCAGAAGCCGCGCACCACCAAGCCCTATACCCACGCGCAATGGGCGGCGATCGATCAGCTGGGCCACGCGGTCGACCGCAAGCTGAATGACGGCGATGTGCGCCTGACCATGGGCGGCGAGCCGACATTCGTCTCGGTCGAGGACATGGACGGGGCGGAATGGAATGTCGACGCCGCCGGTCCGAACAAGCGGCGGATCGCGGCGGATCTGGTGGACCGGCTGATGCGCCGCTTTGCCCCTGGCGGCGTACTGCATTTTGGCCAGGGCAAATGGTATCCCGGCGAGAGCCTGCCGCGCTGGGCGCTGAACGCCTTCTGGCGGCGCGATGGCGACGCGATCTGGACCAATGGCGAATATCTGGCGCGCGAAGACAAGAATTACGGCTTCGGCCCCCCCGAGGCCAGGCGTTTCATGGAAGTGCTCGCGACCAAGCTCGGAATCGCTCCGGCGCTCGTTCGGGGCGCATTTGAGGATCCATGGCATTATCTGGAGCTGGAACGCAAGCTTCCAGCCAATCTCGACCCGCGCGATAACAAGCTGGCCGACGCGGAGGAACGCGCCCGGCTGGCCAAGGTGTTCGAAGCCGGACTGCACTCGCCTGTCGGCTTCGTACTCCCGATCGGTCGCCGCCATGAGGGGATCGGCCCTGTCTGGCTGTCGAGTATATGGCCGCTCAAGCAGGAATATATCTTTCTGTCGCCCGGCGACGGCCCGGTTGGCTATCGCCTGCCCCTAATGTCGCTGCCCTGGGTCAACGAGCACGAATATCCCTATGTCATCGAACAGGACCCGTTCGACGAAAGACCCGCGCTGGACCCGAATCCGTTCATAGCGGCTCAGCGCGCAGAGGCGCGGCCGCCGGCCCATGTCCAACCCCCGGTTCCGAGTCAGGCTCAACCGCAAGCGCGCGCGCGCGCGCCGCGATCAGCGACTTTGCGCCAGCAAAGTCAGACGCGGCCGGCCGAGATTCGCAATCAGCCGCTTCGGAGCGGCGAGTCGGCCGAATGGGTGATCCGCACGGCGATCTGCGTCGAGCCACGCAACGGCAAGCTCTATGTGTTCATGCCCCCTTTCCCCCGTCTCGAAGATTGGCTCGATCTTGTCGGCCTGGTCGAAGAAACCGCGGTCGAGCTCGGCATGCCGATCATCATCGAAGGCTATGGCCCTCCGCGTGATTCGCGGCTCAACCTGATCGCGGTGACCCCCGACCCCGGCGTCATCGAAGTCAATGTCCATCCCGCCGGAAGCTGGGACGACCTGGCGCGCAACACCCAGGACCTTTATGCCCTGGCCCGGCTATCGCGCCTGGGCAGCGAGAAATTCATGATCGACGGCCGCCATGTCGGCACCGGCGGCGGCAACCATATCGTCGTCGGCGGCGCGACAGCGGCGGATAGTCCGTTCTTGCGCCGCCCCGACGTGCTGCGCAGCCTGGTCAATTACTGGCAGAACCACCCGGCCCTGTCATACCTGTTCTCGGGCCTGTTCATCGGCCCGACCAGCCAGGCGCCGCGAATCGACGAGGCGCGGAACGATTCGCTCTATGAGCTTGAGATCGCTTTCAAGGAGATCGCCCGCGCCGGGTCCAACCCGCCGCCCTGGCTGATCGACCGGGCGCTGCGCAACATCCTAACCGACGTCCAGGGCAACACCCACCGGGCCGAATTCTGCATCGACAAGCTCTACTCACCCGACAGCGCTACTGGCCGGCTGGGGCTGGTCGAACTGCGCGGCTTCGAGATGCCACCTCATGCCGAGATGAGCCTGGTCCAGCAATTGCTGGTACGCGCGATGATCGCCTGGTTCTGGAACCAGCCCTACGCCACAAGGCTGGTGCGCTGGGGCACTGACCTGCATGACCGCTTCATGCTGCCTTATTATGTCGAGCAGGATATGCGTGGCGTGATCGAGGACATGAACCTCGCCGCCTTCGGTTTCGATCCGGCCTGGTTCGAGCCACATTTGAACTTCCGCTTCCCGGTCCACGGCAAGGTCGTGCTCAAGGGCGTCGAACTTGAGGTCCGGCATGCGCTGGAGCCCTGGCATGTGCTGGGCGAGGAAGGCGGTGGCGGCGGCACCGTCCGTTTCGTCGACAGCTCGGTCGAGCGACTGCAGATCAAGGTCACCGGCATGACCGGTGAACGCCATGCGGTCGCCTGCAACGGCTGGAAACTGCCGCTCCATTCGACCGGCACCGAAGGCGAATACGTCGCCGGCGTCCGCTTCCGCGCCTGGGCTCCGCCCAACGCATTGCACCCGACCATCCCGGCGCACGGCCCCCTGATCTTCGATCTGGTCGACACCTGGTCGAACCGTTCGATCGGCGGCTGCACCTACCACGTTGCCCATCCGGGCGGCCGGAATTTCGAGACCTTGCCGGTCAACGCGCACGAGGCTGAGGGTCGCCGCCTCGCCCGGTTCGAACCCTTCGGCCATACATCCGGCCAGTTCGTACCGAACGATCCGGGGATCAATTCGGACTTCCCCCTCACGTTGGATTTACGCCGGGTGTAACCGACCGTCTTCATTGCGAGCTAGACCTTCCTCCGCCACCAGCGCCAGCCGGCCCGTCACGTGCGGTCGTGAATACCGGCCGGTACCTCGTTTGCTTCGTCCTTGGCCAACCGCGTCACCGGCAACGACGCGAGCTTGCTCCTCTGTGTAAGTACCACCACATCATGCAAACCCTTTGGCGAACCCGTCGGGATGGCTTCGACCGACCGCCCGGCCGACCATCTCATGCCCCGGCGCGCGCTGATGACGGCCCGGGCTTTCATGGCGCTCTCCATTTGGCTGGTTCGCTCGGCCAATAGAATTACCGTGCAAGGATGCAACGTTGCTCCTGTGAGACGCTATCACATCCTCACTGGCGGTTGACTCGCCTTCGGATCGAAGGCACGACTTCGCGTTGCAACAAAGATTGGCGGCCAGGAAAGATCGGGCGGAATGTGTCGGAGCTGACGAGTCGTAATGCGTCGGGTCCCAAGCCGGACTTCGTCTACGACGAGATGGTAACCGGAACGGGACAGGTCCGCCCCCATTGGCAGAAGCTAATGGGCCGGCTGTCTCCGCTCGACCCGGCAATGCTTGAGGATCGGCGTGACGAGGCCGTCCAGCTGTTGCGGCAGCACGGCGTCACCTATGCCGTCTATGGCGATCCGCAGGGCGCCGAACGGCCCTGGCCGCTCGACCTGATTCCCCTGGTAATCCCCGCCGACGAATGGCGCACAATCGAGGCCGGGGTGATCCAGCGCGCCCAGTTGCTGGATGCGATGCTGGTCGATATTTATGGCCCACAGCAACTGATCGCAGACGGCAAACTGCCCCCGTCGCTGCTGCACGCCAATTCACGCTTCCTCCTGCCCTGCCGGGGCACGCGGCCGTCGCAGGGCACCTATCTGCATTTCTCGGCGTTCGATCTCAGCCGCACGCCCGACGGGCGCTGGCATATTCTGTCCGACCGCACCCAGGCGCCGAGCGGCGCCGGCTACGCACTGGAAAACCGCAGCGTCGTCGGACGCGTTCTCGCCGATTGTATCGGGACAGGGTTGGTTCAGCCGCTGGCGCCGTTCTTCGCCGCCTTCCGCGACAGCCTGTACGCCATGCTTCCTGGCCGTCAGTCCGCGCGCGTCGTCCTGCTGACTCCTGGTCCATACAACGAGACCTATTTCGAGCATGTCTACCTCGCCCGCCATCTCGGCATCACCCTGGTCGAAGGCAACGACCTGACGGTGCGTGACCGGCAAGTCTATCTGAAGACGTTGAGTGGACTCGAAAAAGTCGGCGTGATCCTCCGCCGGCTTGACGATGATTTCTGCGACCCGATCGAGTTGCGCGCCACCAGCGCACTGGGCGTTGCCGGCTTGATGGAGGCGGTGCGCGCCGGAACTGTCGTCATGGCCAATGCGCTGGGCAGCGGCGTCATGGAGGCAGCGGCATTCAAGCCGCTGCTGGCCGAGCTGGCGCCCGCGATCATCGGCGCGCCGCTCAGCCTGCCGGACATCCCAACCTGGTGGTGCGGCAAGGATGCCGACCGGTCTTATGTTCTCGACAACCTGGACAAGCTCGTCATCAAGCCGGCATTTACGTCCTACCGTCACGGCTCGGTCTTTGGCGGCGACCTGCCGCGCGCCGAACGCGACGCGCTGGTGCAACGAATCGCCTCGCAGCCGGTCGGCTTCGTCGGCCAACAGCGGGCGCGATTTTCGACCGCCCCGGTATGGAACGGTGAAAGGCTGGAGCCGCGAGCGATGCTGCTGCGCGTCTTCGTCGCCGCGATCGGCGACGGCTTCGCGGTCATGCCGGGCGGCTTGACCCGCACCGCGCCCAACGACAACCCAATCATCTCGATGCAATTGGGCAGCGGCAGCAAGGACAGCTGGGTCGAAACACCGATCGGCGAGACCGAAACACGCATGCCGCCGCCCCGCAACAATGTCGCCCCCCTTCCCCAGGTCAATGTTCGCCGCGCCGCCGGCGGGGAATTGCCGAGCCGAGTCGCAGACGGGCTGTTCTGGGTGGCGCGCTATGCCGAGCGGTCGGACAGCGTCGTCCGGCTGCTGCGCACCTTGCTGATCGGTGTCACCGACGCTATCCAGCCCTGGCGGTACCGCGACGCCGAACCAATTCTGAACCTCGCCGCCTGGCGAGCTCTGGTGCCGCTGATCGAGCATCCGCAATCATTCCAGCCGATCTCGCTGGTTCAAGCGGCCCTCCTCGACCCCAACCATCCCAGTGGTGTGATCGCCAACTTCCAGCGCCTGATCGCTTCCGCGCGCCGGGTGCGAGACCGGATGCCACATGATTGCTGGCGGATATTCATGGCGCTGGACCGCCACATCCAGGAAACGGTCGGCCGTGCGCCGCCGGTTCGCCTGCTGCTGCGGCTGGAGGAACTGATCACGCTGAGCGCCGCCCTCTCGGGCGCAGTCGGCGAAAGCATGACCCGCGACGCCGGTTGGCACTTCCTCGCAATCGGCAAACATCTCGAACGCGCGATCACGTTGGTCGAGATGATGCGCGGCCTGCCCAAACCGCCCGGCGCGGAAGCCGGCGGACGGCCGATGGAGGAGCGCCGGCTGCTGGCGGCCATCCTTGCACTGACCGATCCGCGCGGCGGCCAGGGGGCGAACAATCTTGGCGGGATGGGGGCGGACCAGTCTGAGGGTGGATTCGATCGTGCCGGCATGTTGCAAGCTGTGCTGGCCAACGAAGCCGACCCGCGCAGCCTGGTCTTCCAGCTTTCGAGCCTGGCCGAGCATCTGTCGGCATTGCCCAGGCCCTCCGGCAGCCTGCCCACCAATCGTGGCCTGATCGATTCAGCCGTCCACATTGCCATTTCGGCGCGCGATGCGGTGCCGGATGCGATCGCCAATGCCTGCCAGCAGCGCGGCAGCCGAATCGGCGACGATATGGGCGACCCGCTGCGCCCCGCCTTCGCCCGCCTCGACATGTTGATCCCACAGATTTCCGATCTTTTGACCCAGGCGTATTTCACCCATGTCCTCATCCGCTCCGCCTGAATCGGCGATCGCCACGGCCATCGCGCCGACGGCGGAGACGACCTTGCGCTATCGCGTGCGCCATTCCAGCGCCTATCGCTACGGCAGCGACATCATGCTGGCTCATCATCTGCTGCACCTGACGCCCCGCCAAGCACTAGGGCAGCGCGTGATGGGTTTCCGCATGGATGTCGAGCCGAAACCGTCGGTCATGACCCAGCATCAGGATTATTTCGGCAACCCCACTACCTATCTGGAATTGCACGAGCCGCATACGCGCCTGTCGGTGAAGACAGACATCGATATCGAGGTCGACAAAGAGCGGCCTGATGGGGCGATCAGGGATACCCCATGGGAAATGCTCCGCGACCAGCTGACCGCGACCGCCGAAGACGGGTCGCGCGCCGCGAGCGTGTTCGCCTATGCCTCGACCATGGTTGGCGTCAGCACCGATCTGCGGGACTTTGCCCTGCCGTCATTCCCGCCAGGACGCCCGATCGGCGAGGCGGCTTTGGACCTGACTACGCGGATTTACGAAGAATTCACGTTCGACCCGGAGGCGACGACGATCGCCACCCCAGTAGCCGAAGTGTTGGAAAACAAGCGCGGCGTCTGCCAGGATTTCGCGCATCTTGAGATCGCCTGCCTGCGCTCGCTCGGCTTGGGCGCCCGCTATGTCAGCGGCTATCTGCGCACCATTCCGGCACCCGGCAAGGCCAGAGCGGTCGGTTCCGACGTATCGCATGCGTGGCTATCTGTATGGTGCGGCGGCGATGCATGGCTCGACATGGACCCGACTAACGGTAGAGCCGGCTCGTCCGACTTGATTACCCTGGCCTGGGGCCGCGATTACGGCGATGTCAGCCCGCTACAGGGCGTCATCATCGGCAGCTCGATCCAGCATTTGACCGTCGAGGTCGACGTCGAGTGATTTCAGGCGCCGGTGACGTCGTCAGGACCCCAATAGCCATTCATCCGCGTGATCTTCCCGCTTTCGTCAAACGTCATCACATCGACCGAGTTGCTGATGATCCGCCTGCCGTCCTGGACAAAGGTGACAATGAACGCCATCGCCGCGGCGTTGCCGTGCGATCCCCGGATCGGTGCGGCGAGCGACAGCCTGGCCCCGAACGCGACGCCCTGGCGGATGAACGCTTCGAATTCCGCCCGCGATTTGAGTGGCGAGCCGACCGGGTCCTCGATCACCGCATTGTCCGCGAACAAAGCCATGATGGCGTTGGCGTCGTCGGTATTGAAACCGTCGATATAGGCCTGCAATGCGGCCTTCATGGTGGATTGCGTCGGCATCAGAGCGAGCGCCCGAGTATCAAATCCGACGCCTTCTCCGCCGCCATGATCACCGGCATATTGGTGTTGCCGCCGACCAAGGTCGGCATCACCGACGCATCGACCACGCGCAGCGCTTCGACGCCATGGACGCGCAGCCGGTTATCGACCACCGCCATCGCGTCGCTGCCCATTTTGGCCGTGCCAACCGAGTGATAATCCATCTCGGCCTGGCTGCTTATATAGGCGTCAATCTCGGCATCATTTTGCACGTCAAGTCCCGGCGCGATCTCTTCCGCGCGATAGGGGTCGAACGGCTTTTGCATGAAGACGTTGCGGGCGATCCTGATCCCTTCGCGTAAGGCCACCCTATCGCTCTCGGCCGCCAGGAAATTGGGATCGATCACCGGCGGCGCGGCGGGATCGGCCGAGGCCAGGCTGATCCGCCCCCGGCTTTCCGGGCGGACGACATTAATGTGGGCGAAGAAGCCGTGGCGGCGCACGAATTCGCGCCCATTATTCTGGTAGAGCGCCATGGCGAAATGGAATTTAAGGTCCGGCTCGGCCAGATCGACGCGGGATTTGACGAAGGCGATCGCCTCCATCCCCCCACTCGCCAGCGGCCCGGTGCGAAACAGGACATACTGGCCCAGCGCCAAGGCGCCCGCGACCGGGCTCATATAGTTATAAAGCGAGATCGGCACCGTGCAGCCGAATTTGACTGCCCCAGCCAGATGGTCCTGCAGATTGCGCCCGACCCCCTTGAGATCGACCAGCGTGTCGATGCCGTGCGCCTTCAAGTGATCGCCATCGCCGATGCCCGAGAGCATCAGCAATTGCGGGGAGTTGATCGCCCCGGCTGACAGGATCACCTCGCGGGCCACCCGCGCCTGCACGCTCTGGCCGCCCCGGCAATATTCGACGCCGACGGCCCTCACACCTTCGAACAGCACGCGGGTGACATGGGTCTCTGTGACAACGGTCAGATTCGGTCGCTTACGGGCCGGGGATAGATAAGCGCTGGCCGAACTCGACCGGCGACCGCCGCCGACCGTTAGATCGACCGGTCCGAACCCTGCCCGTTCCGCGCCGTTGGTGTCGGCATTGTAGGCGTAGCCGGCGGCCTGTCCCGCTGCGATCCAGGCGCGCGACAGCGGATGTTTGATCCCCGGCCGACTGATCCGCACCGGTCCGTCACCACCGTGATAGTGATCGACGCCCGGTTCGTAGGTCTCGGCCCGTTTGAAATAAGGCATGACATCGTCATAGGCCCAGCCATCATTCCCAGCCGCTGCCCACCCGTCATAGTCGGACCTGGTGCCACGACAATAGACCATGCCGTTGATCGAGCTGGAGCCGCCCAGCACCTTGCCGCGCGGCGAATACAGCACTCGGTCGTTTAGATGTGCCTGCGGCACGGTTTGGTATTTCCAGGAATAAAGCCCACCCATCATGATCGGCAGCAGTCCGCCCGGCGCGCGGATCAGCGGGCTGTTATCGGACCTACCCGCCTCGATCAGCAGCACCTTGACCGCCGGATCCGCCGACAGCCGATTCGCAAGCACACAGCCGGCCGAGCCCGCGCCGGCGATCACATAATCGTAGCCGGCCATGTATTAGTTGCGCCGCCGCTTCTTCTCGATCCACTCATCGAGCACCTGATAGAGATACTCGCAATCCTCATCGGTCATCGTCGGGTGGCAAGGCAGCATCAGTCCCTGCTCCATGATCTGGTCGGCGACAGGATAGCCGCCCGGAGCGGCGCGGTATTCGACGCCCTTCATCATCGGGTGCCGGGTGATGTTGCCCGAGAAGATCACCCGCGTGAAAATCCCTTCATCCTCCAGATGGACCTGCAAATCACGGCGGCTCCAGTTCAGTTCGGGGCGAAGCTGTACCGGATAGCAGATCCAGCTGGTCTTCACGCCATCCAGCAGTTTGGCCTTCACGAACACGTCGGTGTGCCGCTCCATGAAGGCGGCATGCTTCTGGAAATTCCGGTCGCGCAGTTCGAAGAAATGGTCGAGCTTGTTGAGCTGCTGGTGGCCGAAGGCAGCGCCCGCCTCGTTCGGGATGAAGCCATAGGCGACATCCTCGAAAATGAACATGCCGTCATAAGGCACGCCGTCCAGGTCCTCTAGGAAGCGCCCGTCACTGTCCGCCTGCTTGGTACCGTGGAGATATTTTTCCGATGAGCGTCCCCACGCCCGCGCCATCAGGCCCCAGTCCCACAGTTTCTCGTCATCGACCGCGACCAGCCCGCCATTCCCCAGGCACGTGATGATATGGAAGATCGAGAAGCTGGTGACGGTAATGTCGGCGCGTTTGCCGGTCGGCGTTCCGCGCAATTCCGCGCCCAGCGTGTCGCAGCTATCCTCCACTAAGATGAGCTCATGCTTATCGGCGATGGTGCGCAGCCGGTCCCAATCCGGCACGCCGCCGACCAGGTTCGGCACCAATATCGCCGCCGTCTTCGGCGTGATCATCGCCTCGATCTTGTCGAGATCGATCTGATAAGTATCCAACACCACATCGACAAAGACCGGCACATAGCCGGCATGGACGATCGAGGCGGCGTCGGTGGAGAAGGTCAGCACCGGCGTGATCACCTCGGACCCCTTGGGCGCGCCGATCATCCGCATCGCCAGCATCAGGGCGGAGCTGCCGGAATTGACCATGACGCCGTGTTTATGGCCAAGAATCTCGGCGCAGCGCTTTTCGAACGAGTTGACATGGTGGCCGACAACCATGCCGTATTCCGCCTGCATCACGCCGACAACGGCATCAATTTCGTTCTGATCCAGCATCGCTCCGCCATATCGGATGGTCCGCTTCGCCAATGTCATCGTTTCGCTCCCTATCTGGCCCTTGCCTTGGCAAGATGGTTAGGCGAAAACTAATTCATCCGTCAATCTCTAATGAAGTGGTCGTCAGAGGGAGCAGTGGCAACAGCGAAGACTCCGATCATCGCCGAAGCGATCGGCGATCCGCCCAGCGGACGCGGCGTGCAATCGGTCGAGGTCGCAGGGCGGATCCTGTCCGTTCTGGCGGATTCGACGCTGCCGATGATGCTACGCGACATCGCCGATGCGGCCGGCATGCCGCCAGGTCAAGCGCACCCTTATATCGTCAGCTTCCGCAAGATCGGGCTGGTCGAGCAGGAGGCAGCGAGCGGCCTGTACCGCCTGGGGTGGTTCGCGCTCCATCTGGGCCTCGCCCGCCTGCGTGGTTTCGAACCGTATCAGATGGCCAGCGAAGCCATCGCCGAACTGGCGCAAACGCTTGACCTCGGCGTCGCGATCAGCGTGTGGGGCACTTACGGCCCGACCATCATACGCAGCATCGAATCATCCCACAACATCACCACCAACAGCAAACCGGGTACCGTACTCGGACTGACCGGCACCGCGACCGGCAAGATTTGGGCGGCCTTCCTGCCCAAACAGCTGATCGCAAAACGGGCCGCCGATGAGCTGAAGGCGGCCAAGCAGGGCACGACCGCACGCGAGTTGGAGCGAGAACTGGGCGAGATCCGCACCGAGGGCTTCGCCGGCACCGACGGCAATCCCTGGCCCGGAATCGCCGCGGCCTGCGCGCCAGTCTTCGACTATACCGGCCAAATCCAGTTGGCGGTGGCGCTGCTGGGCCCGTCGGCAGTTTTGAATTGTGCTCCCGACAGTCCTCAAATCCTCGCGCTGCTGGCTTTCACACGCGAACTGTCGAGCCGGCTCGGCCATAAAGAGTGATCGCGATGCGACCGCCGGTTCATTCGTAACAGATCGTTCGACCTCAGCTCGCCATCATTGGCTATCGGAAATCGAGAGTTCCTGAGCCTGAAAAACATCGGCGTGGGTGTATTCGATCACTTGCGTCCATCCGATGCCGTGAACGCCGAGGATATGTTGGATCGGCATCGGATGGTCAATGCCGCTCGACAGGACGTAAAGCCCTACCATCCCATCCACGCTACCTCTGACCAGGACAAAGGCATGGTTGCGTTTAGACGAATTAACGGCGGCCTCTCCGATCCATATCCCATCGATCGGCCAACCCACATTTAGGAGCTGGTTATATTTCCAGTGGGCAATGACCGTACAATTTCCCACCTCATCATGTCCGTCATCATTCAACGTCCAACTGATGCGTGTGTCATAGGTAAATCTATGATTGCCCTCCACATTGAGATCATAAAGCTGAACCCATTTTTGGGATTCATCGAGATCGACGGCAGTTACGTCAGCATCGCGGGTTTTCCTCGAGAGACACAATGGCTCGTCCTTCAGAATCGCATGTGCCGCACAATAGACAGCGTGATTCATATCTGGATCCTGGATGACCTGACCCATAACAGGATTGACGCTCCTCTGCGGCGACGGATAGCAGCCCGTGAAACTCAGAAGGCCGCTAAGGACGAGAACGGCCAACGGAACGGATTTCAGCGAGTGAAGCGGGCGTGGTCGCCGAGAGCAAAAAGCAGGGAAGGCAAGGTCCTCCTGCTCCTGTCGGCATCGAAAATTTGCATCGAAGCGAGGTGTCAGGCCCAGCACAGCGGAAATCACCACGCGCACATACGTTGTTCTGGGATGTTTCCCGGAAATCACAGATTTGTGATTCTAATATTATGGGCTGTATGTTTCTTTTATTTATATAATCTTTTTGTGTTACTACGATAATCAACATTGGAATTATGAAGTGGCCTATAAGGACCCACTGGGGCTCAGCGCCAAAGTGACCATCAAGAAACTGCGGCGTCGCCAGCAGCGCTATTTCAGCGTCACTACCAGCCGATCCAGCGTCCCGGTAAACTTGAACGGCACCTTGTAATCATCGGTCACCGAGCTGCCGGCCGCCTCGCCGACATTAAAGCTGGCGTCGAGCGTGTACATGTTGCCGAGTGTCTTCTCGACCCGGCCCTGCCCCACCGGCTTGTCGTCCACAGCCAGGATAGCCATCCCGCCTTTGCCGAAGCCGCCGTCATATTTGAAGTCGACGGTCAGGCTGTGCTTGCCGGCCGGGACAGTGTCGGCAGAGGCAATGGAGAAGCGCTCCAGGTCGCCGAAGTCGTAGCAGAAGACCAGTTTGCCGTTCAGCATATAGAGGCTGTAGCCGCCGAAGCGGTTGCCATGCGCCACCAGCACGCCCTCGGCTCCCTCCGCTGGAACCTCCACGTCCGCCGCCACGGCGAATGAGCGGTTTCGCGTGTTCGGCGCGACCGAATTCGGAATGCGGATCATGCCGGGATAATAGGTGAAGCTGGTGCGTGTGCCGGCCGGGTTCGGGCGGATGCCAGCACCGCGCACCATGTCCGCCGAACTGTCATGGATAGGCAAAGCGTGATTGCGCGCCGCCTCCGCCCAGAACAGCTCCTGAAGGGCGCGCAGCCTGCCGGGTTCCTTGTCGGCAAGGTTGACCGCCTCGCTGTAATCGTCGGTCAGCTGGTAGAGGTCCCATTTCTGGGCGTCGAGAGCGAGCGGCGGGCGGCCGATGACCTGCCAGGGAAAACCCGTCGGCTCAGTCCCGGCGATCCAGCCATCCTGATAGATGCCACGATTGCCGACCAGCTCGAAATATTGCGTCCGCCGTGTCGACGGCGCGTTCGCCCCATCGAACGTATAAACCATGCTGACCCCGTCGAGCGGCTTTTGCGGCACGCCGTTGAGCATCGAGGGCGCCTGTACGCCGGCAGCGTCCAGGATCGTCGGCGCGATGTCGATGACATGATGGAATTGCGGCCGCAGCCCGCCCTTGTCCTTGATCCGCGCCGGCCAGGAGATGACCATCCCGTTGCGCACCGCTCCCAGATGGGAGGCGATCTGCTTGAAATATTGGAGCGGCGTGTCCATCGCATGGGCCCATCCGACCGGGTAATGTTCATTGGTCTTGTCGCTGCCCAGATCGTCGATGCGCTGTCTGACGGTGGCGAAATTCTCCTTCACGCCGTTCATGAAATTGACGTCGTTGAGTTGCCCCTGTGGCCCGCCCTCGGCGCTTGCACCGTTATCGCCCTCCATGAAGATCACCAGCGTATTGTCGAGCGTGCCGGTCTGGCGGATCGCCTCGATCACCCGGCCGATCTGGTCGTCGGAATAGGCCAAGGCCGCGGCATAGACCTCCATCATCCGGGCATAGACCGCCTTCTGGTCGGGCGACAGCGAATCCCAGGCCGGGATGAATTCCGGCCGTGGCGTCAGCAGCGTATTGGCGGGCACGACGCCCTGTGCCTTTTGCCGGGCCAAGGTTTCCTCGCGGACCTTGTCCCAGCCCTGGTCGAACCTGCCCTTAAAATTGGCAATCCACTCCTTCGGCGCCTGATGCGGCGAATGGGCGGTGCCGGGCGCGTAATAGACGAAGAAGGGCTTGTTGGGGGCCAGGGTCTTCTGCTGCCGGATCCAGCCGATCGCATGGTCGGCCAGATCGTGATCGAGGATATAGCGCGCATCGTCATGCGGCGGCTCGATTGGCTTGGTGCCTTCCCACAGGGCCGGATGGAACTGGTCGGTCTCGGCGGTCAGAAAGCCGTAATATTGTTCGAACCCCTCGCCGGTCGGCCAATGGTCGAACGGTCCGGCTTGGCCCATCTCCCAATAGGGCGTCAGATGCCATTTGCCGAACATCGCGGTGTTATACCCGTTCTGCTTCAGAGTTTCGGCGACAGTCCCGGCGCTCTTGGGGATGATGCCGGTATAGCCCTCATAAC
This sequence comes from Rhodospirillales bacterium, assembly GCA_028291345.1. Taxonomy (GTDB): domain Bacteria; phylum Pseudomonadota; class Alphaproteobacteria; order BOG-932; family Roseiterribacteraceae; genus BOG-932. Next base: position 16,025 of record JAQGIF010000342.1, read on the forward strand.
CGGTGACCGGTTCCTCAGTCGTGCCGACGGCGACATCGTGATGGTTGCGTCCGGTCAGCAGCGCCGCGCGGGTCGGCGAGCACAGGCCGATTGTGTGGAAAGAGTTATAGCGCAGACCGCTTTTCGCCAGCATCTCCAAGGTCGGCGTCGGAATCGGGCCGCCGAAGGTGCTGCTCGCCCCAAAGCCGACATCGTCGGTCAGGATCACAAGCACATTGGGCGCTCCTTTCGGCGCCTCAACTGGCTTTGGCCATTGCGGCGGCGCGGTCTCGGCGGTTGTGCGGCCGATAGTTCCCTGGAACTGCTGCTCCGGACGCGGCAAGATATCCTGCGCGCGGGACGGCAGTACAACGGTGGATGTCCAAGCGGTCAGCACCACCAACGCACGAAACGAAAAAAGTCTCATCGAATCTCCCCGCGCGCCGAATGCCATGTTCGGCGCGCTGCTGCTTTTTCATGTGCCGCGTCCAACATCTTCGGCATCATCAATTCAAGGTTAAGGTCAGCTTGTCGAGGATCGCTGTGAGCTTAAATGGGGTTTCATAATCGGTGCTAACCGCCGCACCGGTCGCCTCCCCCACGCTCATGCTCGCATCTAGCGCGAAACGGTTCGGGATCGTCTCACCCACCCGCCCCGACGCCACGCTCTTTCCATCGATCGACAAAGTCACCGTTCCGCCCTTGCCGCGTCCGCCGCCGTCATATTTGAAATCAGCGGTCAGCTTGTGCTGGCCGGCGTCCAAGGCGTCGGGCGCGGCCACGGTATAGAGCTTGAGCGCCGCCATGTTGTAGCAAAAGACCGGTCTGCCCTTGAGCAGATACAGGCTGTAGCCGCCGAACCGGTCACCCTCGGTCAGCAGCACGCCTTCGGCGCCCGCCTGCGGAATTACTAAGTCAGCGGAAATGGTGAAGGATCGGTCCTTAACGTTCGGCGCGGCCAGTTCGGGAATGCGTGTCATGCCGGCATAGAAGGTGAAGCTGTTCACCCCGTCGATCGAGCTGGGCGCGCGGCCGCCGCCGGCCATCGCCTCATGGACGACATCGAGCAACGGCAGCACATGGTTGCGCGCCGCCTCCGCCCAGAACAACTCCTGCAAGTCGCGGACGCGCTGCGGGTCCTTGGCGGCCAAGTTGACGGCTTCGCTGAAGTCGTCGGGGACGTGGTAAAGCTCC
>JAQGIF010000350.1 GCA_028291345.1 Rhodospirillales bacterium
GTCTTCCAGGATTTGATATGGTTTTCCGCTTGGCCGCGCCGGCAATAGACAGTCTCGTACAGCGTGCGGGGATGGCCCTTTGTCAGATTGGTGACGATGAAGCGCGTGTCGGGTCCCTCGGCGCCAACCTCGACGCGGGCGATGATCCGCTCGACACGGCTCCAACTCGCGGCGCCGTCATGGAACGCCTTGAATCGGCGCGCCTTGTCCTGCCCCAGCGCGGCCTCGAAGATGGCTTTCGTGTTGGCTTCAAGGTCGAGGATATGCCGGCGCAATGTCGGTGTCGGCGCGACGCCCAGGATGTCGTCGATGCCGTTGGCGCGACACCAATCGAGCACCTGCGGGCCGCAAGAGTGACTGTCGCCGCGCAAGAGGATTTCCGTTCTCGGCCAATGGCTCCGGATCGCGCGAAGCAGGCGGCGGAGAAAGGGCTTGATCTCTTTGCCGCTCGGACGCTTGGCGCGACGAAGCGCGCAGGTGATGAACCGGCCTTCGCCATCGAAGACGACGATCGGTTGAAAGCCGTATTCATCGTAGTACGCGTTGAACAAACGCAATTGCTGGGTGCCATGAACCGCGTCGAATAAATATAGATTGAATGTGTTACTGTATTATCCCAAGCCGAACAGCGCCCATGTAGGTCGCTCAGCCAAAGTTGATCGCTTCTCGAAAGCGACATTAATGTCGGCGACGTTCAGTTGCCCGTCATAGATGGTGGACATGACCGGATTGAACGAAGTCTCTGACCCATCTCGGACAATTAGAACGTCCATTTGATCGCCCGTAGACCGCTTGAAATCCTTCTCCTACGAGCGGGCGCGGTCGGCTGCTACAGTTGCCGCACCGTTCTGGAGTGCTCGCGCCCATGCATGTGTTCGAGACTGTCTTGGTGCTTCTGCTGGGTGCAACGATGCTTTCGGCCGTCGCGCGCCGGTCTGGCATCCCGTATCCCACGTTGCTTGCGGTGGGCGGCGCGCTGCTCGCCTTCATGCCTGGCGCGCCCCGGCTCGATCTGCCGCCCGACCTAATCCTCGCGCTCTTCGTTGCGCCTGTGCTCCTGGACGCCGCCTATGACGCTTCCCTGCGAGACCTTCGGCAGAACTGGGTTGCGTTGTCGTCTCTCGTGTTTGTCGCCGTCGCTCTGACGACGGTGGCGGTCGCCTACGTCGCCCGACAGCTCCTGCCGGACATACCCTGGGCGGCGGCCGTGGCGCTGGGCGCGCTTCTCGCGCCGCCGGACGCGGTCGCCGCCTTGGCCGTACTCCGGCAAGTCCATCCGCCGCACCGGATGCGGATGGTACTGGAAGGCGAAAGCTTGCTAAACGATGCCTCAGCGCTGTTGATCTATCGCCTCGCCGTAGGCGCAGTCGCGGCAGACGGCTTCAACGCCACCGCGGCGCTCCCGACCTTCGCTCTTGTCTTCGTGGGAAGCCTCGTCGTGGGCTGGCTGCTAGCCCGACCTGTCGGCATGCTGATGGCGCGGATTCCCGATGCGCCAAGTTCTGTTATCCTGCAGTTTGTCACGACGTTCGGCGTTTGGCTCGCAGCCGAGCGTCTCGGTCTTTCCGGCGTGATCACCATCGTGGTCTTCGGCCTCAGCCTCGCGCGACGGAACGTGCCCCAGTTGCCGGCCCGCATCCGGGTGCCGTCTTTCGCGATATGGGAGACGGTGACCGTGGTGCTCAACGTCTTGGCCTTCACGCTCATCGGTCTGCAATTGCGGCCGATCCTCGACGCGCTGAGTGCGGCGCAACGCGTTCGCTACTTGGTCGCTTCACTGGTGATCCTGGCTGTCGTCATTCTCGTGCGGCTAACCTGGGTGATGGCGCACCACGGGATTGTGACATTGAAGAACCGTCTGCTCCCGCTCCCTACGATCAAGGCCTCGATGCCGCCCCCGAAGGCTAAGGAAGCGGTTGCGGTCGGTTGGTCCGGGATGCGGGGTATCGTGACCCTCGCGGCGGCTATGGCGCTGCCGGCCGGATTTCCTGATCGCGACTTTATCCAGCTGACCGCATTTGTCGTGGTGCTAGGGACCTTGGTCCTGCAGGGGTTGACGCTGCGACTGCTTCTGCGCCGCTTGGGCCTTCCGAGGGACAACGTTGTCGAGACGGAGCTCGCTCTGGCCCGCAAGGCGGCGTTGAAGGCGGCCATGTCGGAACTGAAGGACGATGCGACGCCCGCCGCCGAACGCCTCAAGCAAGAGTACGCTGAGTCGCTCGGTCGAGCACGTCAGGGAGGCGATGCTCGCGATAGCCCCGACAATCTGCTCCGCAGGCGCCTCGTTCGGGCGTCACGCGAGGCAATCGCCGATCTGCGGAGTGCCGGCTCCATCGGGGATGATGCCTATCGGCGCATGGAGGAGGAACTCGATTGGCTTGAACTCAGCGCTGGAACGGAATCGCCCGGTGTGACTACGTCTAGTGTGACCACGTAACGAAGGTACGTCGTTCTTTAGGCATTCGAGCTTGGTCCGCGACCGCCGCTGCGAACCCGTCGTGGGCTGCGGTGTCGTCTCGGCATAGAACGGCTGGTGAGGCTGGCATGACTGCGGACTCCATTTTGGCGGCGCATAGATGAGTGCGGAATTCGATGTCCTGATCATCGGCGGGGGCGCAGCCGGAATTGGCGCCGCGCGGCGCTTGGCGAGGAGCGGGATACCCGTGCTGCTGCTTGAGGCGAGCGCCCGCCTCGGCGGGCGCGCGTGGACCTGTGAGATAGCGGGATATCCTCTCGATCTCGGTTGCGGCTGGCTCCATTCTGGCGACCGCAACTCATGGACCGCCATTGCTGATGCGTCTGGCATTGTCCTCGACCGGCGAGAGCCGGCATGGGGCATCCAATATCGCGACCTGGGTTTCCCCCCGGCGGAGCAGAACGCGGCCAAACAGGCCCTTGCCGTCTGGCGCGAACGGCTGTCCGTGACGCCCCCAGCAAGCGACTGCGCAGCCGACGCGGTGGCGGCCGGCTCTGAATGGAACGCCTATCTCCAGGCGTTGAGCGGCTTCATCAGCGGCGCTGAGCTTGAGCGCATCTCGGCGACCGACTACATCGCCTACGATAAGGCGTCGACCCCCTGCAACTGGCGGGCGCCTTCAGGGTATGGCGCGCTGATCGCCTCCAGTCTGCCGCTCAACCTCGCGTTCCGTCCTTCGAGCCCCGTCGAATCTGTAGAGTTCGCGCCATGCGGTGTGAAAGTTGCGACGGCAACTGGAACGGTTCAGGCGCGCGCCGCGATCTTGACGGTCTCGACGGCGGTCCTGGCCGGTAGCACCATCAAACTTCCTCGCGCGCTCGATCCTTGGCGCGACGCCGCCAGGTTGCTGCCGCTGGGCCGGAACGAAAAGCTGTACCTTGAGATCGTCGGTGGGAGCCCGTTCGAGCCTGAGACGCAGGTACTCGGAAATCCGCGCGATGCGGCTAGCGGCGCATACTACATCCGTCCATTTGGACGACCGGTAATCGAGTGCTTTTTCGGCGGGGAGGGGGCGCGGCTCGTGGAGAAGCGTGGGCCCGTCGTCGGCTTCGCTTACGCTATAGACCAGCTCGCTGCATTGTTTGGATCCGACGTCCGCCAAAATTTGCGGCCACTGATTGCCTCGTCCTGGAGCCGCATGGTGCGCATAGGCGGTGCTTACAGTTATGCGGTGCCGGGGCACGCGGCGGCTCGGCAGGAGCTCGCTCGTCCGTTCGAGGATCGGCTGTTCTTTGCCGGCGAGGCGACGCACCATTATGACTTCTCGACTGCGCATGGTGCATATGACAGCGGGGTGCGCGCCGCGGACGAAGCAATTGCGGCTCTCGGCCTGCCGCCGCAAGCCAGAAACGAAACTTGAAGGTCATCCGTCCGCAGCGCAGGTCACGCTTAGGCCGAAGATTGCGATCATTGTGACACCGTGGTTCCCCCCCCAAAGTCGTCATTCCGCTTTCGGCCCATGTACTTGGGCGTTTCCGTACGCCGGCCCACGCCCAGACCCCCGACTTGCGATGGCCAGCATCCGAAAACCTTCACCATCCAAGACGTAGATGGAACCCACTCGCAATTCCGAAACCGGTATGGGCCCGATCCGCGATCTCCATACATGGGGTAATCGCGGAGCGGGCCACCCGAGAGTTATTCAACTGATCCGTTTGAGGGTGGTTGTTCCCCGATAAGATGGAAGTACGGGCTCACGACTGGACGCCGGGCCCAAACATCGAATGGAGAACAACCATGGACGATTATATTGGTCTGGATGTGTCGTTGAAAGAGACAGCTGTTTCTGTGCGGCGTGATGGCAAGCGGACCTGGCGCGGCAAGTGTCCGTCCGATCCGAGACTTTTAGCGGAGGTGATCCGCAAGCGAGCGCCAATGGCGAAGCGGGTCGTGTTCGAGACCGGCCCACTATCGGTGTGGTTTTATCATGCGCTGAGCGCTGACGGCCTTCCTGCGATCTGCATCGATGCGCGCCACGCCAAGGCGGCGCTCGATATGGCAGCGAACAAGACAGACGCCAACGATGCCGATGGGCTGGCGCATCTGGCCGAGGTGGGCTTCTTTCGCGAGGTGCGCGTGAAGGGCTACGACAGCATGCTGGCCCGCACCCTCGTCGCCGCTCGTACCAGACTTGTCAGGATCACGACGGAGCTTTCCAATCAGATCCGCGGGCTGATGAAGACATTCGGGCTGATCGTGCCCCCCGCTAAGGGCGGCAAGTTCGAATCACATGTGCAACGTCTGCTCATCGATCAGGAGGGTCTGGCTCGCATCGTCTTACCCCTTCTTCAAGCTTGGCGGAGCGTGCGAACTCAGGCCGCCGAACTAGGACGCCAGCTCATCGCCGGCGCAAGGCAAAGCCAGGCGTGTCGGCAGCTCATGTCGATTCCTGGCGTCGGGGCGGTCACGGCGACGGCGTTCACAACCGCGATCGAAGATCCGGCAAACTTCAGGACATCGCGCTCGGTGGGCGCCTGGCTGGGCCTAACAACACGCCGCTACCAATCTGGCGAAGTCGACTATGACGGTCATATCTCGAGACGCGGTGATGCTCATCTCAGGGGCCTGCTCTATGAGGCGGCGACTGTCATCCTGACGCGCGCACATGCACGGAGCGACCTGCGCACCTGGGGCCTCAAGTTGAGGGAGAAGATCGGCTTCAAACGCGCCGCCGTCGCGGTCGCGCGCAAGCTGGCCGTCATCATGCACGCCATGCTGAAATCCGGCGAAGACTTCGAACGCGCCGTCGGCGGCTAGCCGTCGTCATAACACCGCTCTCCATACGCCTGACCTCAGGCGTCTCGAGACGTCCCTGCCGGGACGTGGGCCGAACCATTCCGTCGGGCCTCTTGCACCTTCGAGCAGAAACGCTCCGTGGCGTGCGGTCCATACATAGGAAGGTTCCTCCGCGAAGCCCCATCATGCGGCGAACCCGTGTCGACCGCGAAGACAACCGTGCTTCCGGCAATGGACAGTCACCAGGCGCAAAATAGGGCTTGCATACTGGATTGCGATTAGACAACAGGCCCGC
>JAQGIF010000127.1 GCA_028291345.1 Rhodospirillales bacterium
TCGTCGCGGTCGCCATCGTTGTCGCACTGACGACCCTGGGTGGGTCCCTCACCACCCTGTTCAACAAAGTCAACAGCGACCTCTGATCGAACCCGACCGACGCCCCTTGCTGCTCATCGCAAGGGGATAGGCCGGCCGGTTATGACAGTGCCGCCCGCCGCCGGTCCCGCGCCGCGGCGGGCAGAGCCTCAAAGTCAATTGGGTCCGGGCGCCATCGAATTCGAAAGAGACCGAGTGCCGACAATGTTTCCGAACCCGATGTTCGATCAGTTTCTCCTGCTCTGCTTTTTCGCGCTCATCGCCTTCGCGGCGCTCAGCGATATCAAATCGTTCCGCATCCCCAACCGCGTCAGCCTGGCGCTGCTGGCGCTTTATCCGCTCCATGTCATGTTCAGCCCCGTTCCGGTCGGCTGGTTCATGGCTCTGTCGGTCGCGAGCCTGGTGTTCATGTCCGGCTTCACCCTGTTCCTGTGCGGCATGGTCGGCGGCGGCGATGTGAAGCTTCTCGCGGCTGTGTCGCTGTGGGCCGGTTCCGCTCTTGTCCTGCCGCTGCTTGTGATCATGGGGTTGACCGGTGGTGCGCTCGCCGCCGGGGCTCTGCTCGTCCAATATGCCCGCAGGTATCACGCCAGCGGAATTGCCGGCGTGATCGTGCCCGACGCCTCCATCGCCGCGCCGAAACTACCCTATGGCGTCGCGATCGCGGCAGGTGGCGTCTATGCCGGCATCCAACTTCTGGCGGCATGAGGCGATCCGATGCGACTTCCAGCCCTCATATTCGCCGCCCTGGCCGTGATCCTCGGTCTGGGTACCGCGACCTTCGCGCGCTATCGCATGTCCGAGGCGCGGAAGCAGGTTGCCGTTCAGTCCCAGGATATGCATGGACCGGTGGCCTATGTGCTGGTCGCCGATAAGGACTTGCCCGCCGGCACGCTGCTGCATGACAGCGATCTGCGGTGGCAGAGCTGGCCCGACGATCAGCTGAGCGATGCCTATCTCCGCAAGGACCGGGACGACGCTCATGCGCTCGACGGCGGCGTCGTGCGCCTGCGCATCGCAAAGGGCGAACCGGTCGGCGCTGGCCGGGTGGTGAAGCCGGGTGAGCGCGGGTTTCTCGCCGCCGTGCTCAGCCCCGGCACGCGGGCCACGTCGGTGCTGCTCACCGCCACATCCGACGTAGCCGGGCTGATCCTGCCGGGCGATCATGTCGATCTGATCCTGTCGCATCCGATCGCCAACGAACGCCAGCCGAACGCGCCGGCGCGGCTGGCGGCGGAGACGGTCCTGAGCGACCTGCGCGTCGTCGCCATCGATCAGAGCATCAACGACCAGGACAAAAAGCCCTTGTCCGGTAAAACCGCGACTTTCGAGGTCACGCCGAAGCAGGCGGAAATCATCGAGGTTGCCAAGCTGCTCGGCAATCTTTCGCTCGTTTTGCGCAGCGCCGGAGCCGACCCGGCCGATAAAGACGGTGCCGAGCGCGTCGCCGGCCCCACCCATACCTGGGACAGTGAGGTCAGCCCGCTGATGCACCATCAGGAGCCGGGCGCCATAGTCAATGTCGTAGTCACCATCCTGCGCGGCGACGGCAAAGACGGGGGCACCGGAGTTGCTTCCGCCGCGTCGGCTGCTACCATCGGCGGCGGAAACACCGGCGCGGCAGGCGCCAAGGGCGTCGCCAATGGAGCAATGATGCCGCCTGGGCGTGGAGGTTCGTGATGTTCGCGCGCTTTTCTATCGTGCTGTTGGCCGGGCCAATTCTGGCGCTGGCCCTCGCGTCCTTACCCGCCGCCGCGCAGAACTTCGTCAGGCCGTCCGGTCCAGCGATAGCGATCGATGTCAGCAAGGGGGTACTGATCCGTCTAGACCGCAACGCCGATACTGTCTTCGTCGCCGATCCCGCGATCGCCGACGTCCAGGTTAAGTCGCCGCGCCTGATCTATCTCTATGGCAAGGAGCCGGGCGACACGTCGCTCTATGCGGTCGATGGCGAGCAGCAAGTCCTGCTGAGCCGCCCGGTTTCCGTGACACGCGACGTCGCCGTCCTCCAGGCGGCGCTGACCCGGCTGCAGCCGGGCGGCGGGGTGCGGGTTTCGGCGGTGGATAAGTCGCTTGTGCTGACCGGCAATGTCACCAACGCGGTCGCGGCCGAGGAGATCAGGCACCTGGCCGGGTCCTTCGTCGTCAACGATAAGGATCTGGTCAACCGCGTGACCGTCGACAGGCCGTACCAGGTCAATCTGCGGGTTCGGATCGCGGAGGTTTCGCGGACGGTGACAAAGCAACTGGGGATCAACTGGGAAACGATGATGAGCTCCGGGCATTTCGTCTTCGGCCTGGCCACCGGAAACCCCGTGCTTTCAAGCTCCGGCTCCTTTATCACCCGCAATGTTGGGTTGGGGGGCACGACCGACAGCATCACCCTGGGCAACAATTCCCCGGGCGCCAACGTCAATACTGTGATCGACGCGTTGGATCAGAACGGGCTGATCAATATCCTGGCCGAGCCGAACCTGACCGCGATGTCGGGCGAGACGGCCAGCTTCCTGGCCGGCGGCGAATTTCCGATCGTCATCCCATCCGGAAGCTTGGGACAGACGACCGTCGAGTTCAAGCAATATGGCGTCTCGCTCGCTTTCACCCCGGTCGTCCTGGCCGATGGGCGGATCAGCATGCGCGTCCGACCCGAGGTCAGCCAGCTGAGCAGCGCGGGCGCGGTCCAGATCAGCGGCATCAACATCCCGGCTTTGACGACCCGCCGCACCGAGACCACGGTGGAACTCGGCAGCGGTCAGAGCTTCGCGATCGGCGGCCTGCTGCAGAACAGCGTCAACGACACGATCAACAAGGTGCCTGGTCTGGGCGACCTGCCGGTGCTGGGTCCGCTCTTCCGCTCCACCAGTTTTCAGCACAACGAGAGCGAGCTGCTCATCATCGTGACGCCCTATCTGGTGCGCCCGGCTTCCGGCCGGATCCCCGCCCCGACCGACGGCTATATCACGCCGCACGACTCCGACCTCTACTGGACCGGCAAGACCGGCCGCCCGTCGGACTATTCAGCTTCCGGTGCGCCGATAGGTCCGCAGGGGCTGATCGGTCCGGCCGGCTTTGTGATGAATTAGAGGGTGAAGATGCACCCGGAGAACAACGCGACAATCCGCACGCCTCTGCTGATCCTGCTCTGCATGTTCATGCTGTCGGGCTGCTCCGACGATACGGTTAGCGGCCGGAATTCGATCGATCCGATGGCGCCCAAGCGGAACATGGTCGCGCTGACGAATATCGACCACGATATCCATTTCGTCGCCGGCGCGCGGCTTATGACGGACGCCGAAGCGCAATCGCTCGCGCACTTCCTGACGACCAGCGAGGTCGGTGGCGAGGGGGATGCGGTGACGATCGGTCTGTCCACAGGCAATAGCGCCAAGCTGGCCGCCGAACGGCAGGCGTCGGTCCTTGCCCTGCTCAAGCATCATCATGTCGTGGCTGTGCCGGCGGCGAATCCGGCCCTGGGCTCGAACGCGATCCGGCTGCGGGTCGCGCGCTATGTTGCATCGACGCCCAGCTGCCCCGATTGGAGCAAGCCGGAGGCGGACGAGCCCACTAACAGCCCATCAAGCAATTTCGGCTGCGCGACCGAAGCCGCCGTTGCGCTTATGGTCGCCGATCCGCGCGACATGCTGCGCGGAAAGCCGGCCGGTCCCGCGGATGGCGAAGCGCTGGGGCGCGGTGTCGCTCTCTACCGGTCCGGCGCCCTCTCCAAATCGCTGGGCTCAAGCGGCGGCACGAGCGCGGCCGGCATCAGCGGCACCGGTGGGGGCGGACAATGAATGCGATTGCGCGCCTGCAGCTCGAGCCGGCGGCGCACACGGGCTCTCTGCCGTCGCCTGCGACCTTGGCCTTTGTACGGGATGACGCCTCGCGTGTTCTTCTCGGCGAGGTTCTGGGATCCGGCGCGCATATTGCGCCCGGCGGGATCGAGGATGCCATTACATATCTGGTCCATGATCCGTCTTCGCGTACGGTGATCGTCGATCTGTCTGGTCTGATGGAGCCCCTAGCTGCGCTCGATCGGCTCGCCGAAACCTGCCTGCCCGGCACGCGTGTCGTTGCGGTGGGCGACATCAACGACATCCATTTCTATCGCCTGCTGCGTTCGGCCGGCGTCGCCGATTATCTGGTCAAGCCGTTGACCGCCGAAGCCTTGCGCGCGGCCATGTCCGCCGAGGCCGTGGTGCGGCCGGATATTATAGCGCCGGCGGCCGCGGCGACCGCGGATGGCGCGACCATCGCCGTGATCGGCGCGCGTGGCGGCGTCGGGGCCACGATGGTTGCCATTTCGCTTGCCTGGCTTTCGACCGACCGTCAAAAGCAGCGGACCGTTTTGGCCGATCTCGACCTCAATTGCGGGTCGGCGAGCCTCGCTTTGGACGTGGAGCCGGGTCAGGGCCTCACTGAGGCGCTGGCCAACCCGAACCGGATCGATGCCCTGCTGCTGGCCAGCGCTACCGCACGGCTCGGCGATGATCTCTATCTTCTTTCCGCGGAGCAGCCGCTCGACACTCTCTCGCCGGTTCAGCCCGACGCGATCGAACGGCTGGTCGAGGGGCTGCGCCAGGGTTTCCAGCGCGTCATCCTCGACGTGCCGCGCGGCGGCGGCGCGATCGTGCGTCAGGGGCTTGAGCAGGCGGGCGTCATCGTCATCGTCACCGATTTTTCGCTCGCCGGTGTCCGCGACACCGGCCGCGTGATCGCCCTGGCCGAGAAAGTTGCACCGACTGCCAAGCGGCTGGTCGTGGGCAACCGGTTCGGCACGGCGCGCAAGGGCGATCTGACGCGCGCCGACATCGAGAAGGCGCTCGGGATCAAGCTCGCCTGTGTGATCCCCGAGGACGGCGCCGCGGTCCCGGGTGCGCTTAATACAGGCAAAGCCGTTCCGGCGGCCTTTCCGACCAGCCCGGCGGCCGTCGCCTTGGGCGAGCTTTCCGCGATCATCGGCGGCGCTACGCCTCCGCCCCCGCGCAGCCTATTGGCCCGCATCCTGAAGAAGGACCGGCCGTGACCTTCGGCCGGCGCCGCGTCGACCCTTTGCCGCAGAAGCGGATGAGCGAGGCTTTCGCCGTACCCACGCAGGAAATCGTGGGGTTGTCGCTGGTTGGTGGCGACGGTCTCTTGCAGGGCATGCCGAGCCAGGAAACGCTGATTCCGATCGTTCGCGACCGTATTCCCAACGAGGAGGTGCGGACGCTGACGCGCGGCCAACTTGCGGGCAGGATTCTGGCGATCGTCCGTGAATGGGCACCCACCGATGGTTTCGAGGCCGATCCCATGGCCGAACGGCAACTCGTGACCGCTTTAATCGAGGAGCGGCTGGCCGCCGCGAAACCGGCGGAGGTGTTGCCGCTATTTCCCGCAATACCCGAGACCAGTGCATCGCAAGCCCAGCCGCTGAATCGCGTCGAGGCCGCGAAGGACCTGATCCAGGCCAAGCTAATCGAGCGCATGGATTTGAGCGCTGCCTCGACCCTGGAGCGGGCGGAGCTTGCCCAGCAAGTCGCTGCTCTGGTTGGCGAGGTCGTCCAGGAAGACAAGATCCAGCTTAACGCGCTGGAGCAGCGTGACCTCGTCACTAGTCTGCTCAACGACATGCTGGGATTCGGCCCGCTGGAATCGCTGCTCGCTGACGACACCATTACCGACATCATGGTCAACGGTCCCAACCAGGTTTATGTCGAGCGGCGTGGCAAGCTCGAGCTCACGAACGTGCGTATGCGCGACGACGCGCACGTAATGAACATCGCCACGCGGATCGTCTCCAAGATCGGCCGGCGGATCGACGAAACCAACCCGCTCTGCGACGCCCGCCTCCCTGATGGCAGCCGTGTCAATATCATCATTCCGCCGCTGGCGATCGACGGTCCTTCGATCTCGATCCGTAAGTTCTCCAAGCGCCGGATCACGCTCGACATCATGGCGCAGCAGAACAACCTATCTCCAGCCATGGCCACTGTCCTCAAGATCGCCGGGCGCTCCCAGCTCAATATCCTGATTTCCGGCGGCACAGGGTCTGGCAAGACGACCTTGCTCAACGCGATCAGCCAGCTGATCGACCAGGGCGAGCGGATCGTCACGATCGAGGACGCGGCCGAGCTGCAGCTTCAACAGCCACATGTCGTCCGGCTCGAAACGCGGCCGGCCAATCTGGAGGGCTCTGGCGAGATCAGCATGCGCGAGTTGGTCAAGAATGCGCTGCGCATGCGGCCCGACCGCATCATATTGGGCGAAATCCGCGGTTCCGAGGCGGTCGATATGCTCGCGGCGATGAATACCGGCCATGAGGGTTCGCTGGGCACCATCCACGCCAACCGCCCGCGTGAGGCGTTGACCCGGCTTGAGAATATGATCGGTCTAGCCGGAATCAACCTGCCGTCGCGCGCGGTGCGCAACCAGATTTCCTCAGCGCTCGACCTCATCGTCCAGGTCAGCCGTATGCGCGACGGCATCCGCCGGATCACCAACATCACCGAAGTGATGGGCATGGAAGGCGACGTCATCACGACGCAGGAACTTTTCGTTTTCGACGTCGAGGGTGAAGGTCAGGACGGCAAGCTGATCGGGCAATTCAAATCATCGGGCCTGCGCCCTGCCTTCGCCCCCAAGGCGGCCTATTTCGGACTCGAAAAGGCCTTGTACGAGACAATGACATGATCGCGATCCTGTTCGTCGCGGCCCTGGCGATGCTGATCGTTGCCAGTGTGATGGTCGCCGTCCCAGTCATTTCCCATAATTCCGGGAGCAAGCGCCTGCGCCGGCGTCTTGACCGCGTGTCGGGCAAGACCGCGGTCCCGATGCAAGGGGCGGTCCCCGTGACGGTGCGGCGCGAGGTCGCCGACAGTTCGATCCGAACGCTGGACCGGCTGATCAAGCGGCTGCTCCCGCGCCCGGCCCGGCTGCGCGAACGGCTTGCCGCAACTGGCCGGCGCATTTCTCTCGGCGAATATCTCCTGGCGAGCTTGCTGACGGCTGGTCTCTCCTATGTCTGTTTTCACGTGTGCGGGCTTGGTACGGCCGTGGCGCTCATGCTGGCATTCGCCGCGGGAGTCTATCTACCCCATCGGGTAATCAACATGATGACCGGACGGCGCCAGCGGGCGTTCCTGTCGCTGTTCCCGGACGCCGTCGAGCTGATGGTCCGGGGCCTCAAATCCGGCGTGCCGGTCAGTGAGTCGCTGAAGGTCGTCGGGGAGGAAATCGTCGACCCGGTGGGGGGGGAGTTTCGCAGCATCACTGACGCGCTGCTGCTCGGCCAAACCTTCGACGAGGCGCTGGGGGCGGCGTCGCGGCGGATCGGTCTGCCCGAGTTCCGGTTTTTCGTGATCAGCCTCAATATCCAGCAGGAAACCGGCGGCAATCTTGGCGAGACGCTGGAAAACCTCGCCATCATATTGCGCAAGCGCAAGCAGATGAAGATGAAGGTGCGGGCCTTGTCGTCCGAAGCGCGGGCCAGCGCCTATATCGTCGGCTCGCTGCCGTTCCTGATGTTCGTCGGGCTCACCGTGATAAACCCCGACTATATGACCATCTTGTTCGACGACCCGCGCGGCAATATCGTGCTGGGCTCGGCGGTCGGTTCGCTGGTTCTGGGCGTCGGCATCATGATAAAGATGGGGAAGCTCGAAATATGAGCATCATCGACGGTGACGATGTACTGGCTTTAAGTTCGGCGGCGACGGCCGTGATGGCGTTGTTCGCGGTGTGGCACGGGCTGATCGTGCGCGACCCGGTCGGAGCACGGCTGCGCGGCCTTTCCCGGATTCGCCTGGGTCTCAAGGCCGATTTCTCCGCACCCAAACGCAATCGCGCGCGGAGCGACATAAGGCGATCCGGCCTGAGCTTGATGCGGCTCGCAGTCATCAGGTTCAACCTGATGCGCGGACGACAGCTCGAAAAGATCGCCGCCCGGTTGGCGCGAGCCGGCTGGCGGTCGCAGGATGCGCTGACCGCCTATCTCTTCGCCAAGGCCTTCGTGCCCGTCGTGACCGTCGGCGGCGGGATATTGCTGCTCGGTTTCAAGGACCGGCTGTCGATCGGCCCGAACCTGACCTATCTGATACTGGGCATAGCGGCGGTCGCCGGCCTGTTCGGCACGGACATGCTGGTCAAGAACGTGGGCGACAAGCGGATCAAGAAGCTGACCCAGGCGCTGCCCGACGCGCTCGATTTGCTGGTGATCTGCGCCGAGGCGGGCCTTAGCTTGGAATCGGCAGTCAAGCGTGTCGGCCAGGAGATGGGCTCGGCCTCGGCCGAGATGTCTGACGAATTCATGCTGACGGCCGTCGAGCTCAATTTCCTGCCGGACCGGACGCGCGCGCTCCGGAACCTGGTCAAGCGCACCGACCTCCCCAAGCTGCGCGCGCTAGTCAACAGCCTGATTCAATCCGAGCGCTTCGGCACGCCACTTGCCAACTCGCTGCGTGTGCTGTCGGCCGAATTCCGCAATGAGCGGATGATGAAGGCAGAGGAAAAGGCCGCGAAGTTGCCGGCGATCATGACCGTGCCGATGATCCTGTTCATCCTGCCGACCCTATTCATCATAATCTTGGGCCCGGTAATTCTGCACATCATCGACACGATGCACGGGAAGTGACGCAGCCCGATCCAGGGCTATCACGGCGTAGTTCTACTTGGGGTTGCTGGGGCGTGCGCCGGAGGCGGCGTCGCTGGCCGCAACAAGGCCTCGGTACGTTCCTTCGGCGACAGGGCGCGCAACTGGGCGTAGTAGGCGAGGTTGCTCCGTACCGACTGCTCGTCCAGATCCATGCGGGCGACCTTTTCCGCTTCGTCATTCCGACCCGCCAACCCCAGCGCCAGAGCCAGATTCTGCCGGGTCTTTGCAGTCGCGTCGGAGTTGGCGGCGGCGGCGCGCAAGATCGTGATCGCTCCATTGAAATTGCCGCTCAGTGCCAGCGACAGGCCCAGGTTGCTGTGCAGCCCCTGGTCGTTGGGCGCCAGCGCCAATCCCCTGTTGTAATCCGCCTCGGCATCCGTGTTCCGGCCTAGCAGATTTTCCGCGACGCCCAGCGCGCGATAGCCGCGCGGGTCGGGCTTGACCGCCAAGCCCTTGCGCAGCGGATCGATCGCCGCCGCCGGCTGGCCGAGCTGCACAAGCGCCATGCCCAGGCCGGCCTGCGCTTCGGCCCCGATCTGTGTATCGGCCCGAGGAGGGGTGGCCAGGATTTTGCGGAATGTCTCCGCCGCGTCGTTGGGCGCGCCGGCTTCAAGCATCGCCTTGCCCATCGACAGCCGGACCTGAGGCTGAAGCGGGTCCATCGCCAGTGCGCGCTGATAGAATCCAACCGCTCCCGCCGGGTCGCCCGCGGCGCGCTCCTTGTCGGCGATATCGATCGCGACTTTGGCGGATACGTCCTTGCCGCTCACGGCCGGCACATCGTGATTGGGATATTCAGGATGGTCGGGCGTGCAGGCGCCGAGCATCAGGACCGAGGCGGCGACGCCGGCACTCATCAAACGGTCGAGGCGGAGTCTTTCGGCCCTGGGCACGCTTAGCATGGCGGCATGTTCTTCATTACGGCTCCAGGTCCTGCGGCAAATCGGCCATCGGTTCTTCTGCGACTCGTCAGCCGCCAATTCATAACCTCAATTTTATCGCATCGCATCAAGACTGTTTACAGAAAGGAGAAGGCATGGGCATTTCTGATCGATTGACGAATCGGCTGCGTGGTTTGTGCCTTCACTTTGTCCGCGACCGCAGCGGCGCGATGGCCGTGACGCGCGGGCTTATGACCAGCTTCGCCGGCGTCGTCGCCTTGTCGGTGGACGTGTCGGAATGGTACGGCACCCAGCGCGCGATGCAATCGGCGGCGGATGCAGCGGCGGTTGGCGGCGCGCTGGCGCTCTATCAGGGCCGCACGAACAGCCAGGCGATTTCGGCCGCGACCACCGATGCGCAGTTGAATAGCGGCGGTCTGGGAGCCAGGACGACAGTCAACGTCGCGGTAGATTCCAACGCTCAGGTGGTCACCGCCATCTTGACCAAGCATGCGGGTGTCATGCTGTCGGGCCTGTTCCTGGGCTCGTCGCCCGTTATTACTGCTTCGACCACCGCGGATTTGGCGTCGGGGAGTTCAGAAAACCAGTCGGTAGGATTTACCGCGATGATCGCCTACACAATCAACTATTCCGGTTATTCCACCCCCTATCTGAACTCCAACTATGCGAGCACGA
This sequence comes from Rhodospirillales bacterium, assembly GCA_028291345.1. Lineage (GTDB taxonomy): Bacteria > Pseudomonadota > Alphaproteobacteria > BOG-932 > Roseiterribacteraceae > BOG-932. Next base: position 10,246 of record JAQGIF010000127.1, read on the forward strand.
CCCTGCAGATGCCACTCCCCATGTATCCGCAGGTCGTGGCGCTGACGCAATGACGAAAGGACGTTACATGGCGTTTGGACAACGATGGCTCCGGGGTTTCCGGAAGGGCGAGGCGGGGCGTTTCCGGATCGGCGAGGCTGGGATTGCCGGGATCGAGCTGGCGCTGGCGGCGCCGATGCTGGCATTGATGATGACAGGCGGCTTCGATTTCGGCCGTGCGATCTATGAGCAGCAGCGGCTGTCGGCCGCCGCGCGCGCCGGTGTGCAATATGCCAGGCAAAACAGCACGACCTGGACCAATACCGCCAGCATCGTATCGGCGGCGCGCGCCGACGCCGGCGACACGACCAACAGCCTGACGGTTACCGCCAATCAATGCACCTGCCCGGCCGGCGCGACCCTTTGTTCTGCTACCACCACCTGCACCAGCAGCAGCGTGGCCGGCACCTATGTGAAGGTCGTCGTAGCTGAATCCTACGCCACGCTGGTCAATTATCCGTTCCTGACTAGCCCGATAAACCTGTCGAGCCAGGCAATGATCCGGGTGCAGTGAATGAACTCTCGCGCCAAATCCTGGTTGCGGCGCTTATGGGCATTGGGGGATCGCGGCCATGTCGCTGTCGAATATGCGCTGTGCCTGCCCTATCTCGTCGCTTTCATCTATGGCATCCTCGAGGTCAGCCATTTCGCCTATCTGAAAACGACGATAGCCAATACGGCGCATGACGCCATTCGTTATGCCGTGGTGCATGGTTCGTCCAGCGCGCACCCTTTAACGGCGACCGACATTGCCAGCTATGTGAACGGCGAGCTGGCATCGCTGGGGCTATCCCAAGGTGGAACCGGCGTGACCGTCACCTATTCCCCAGACAGCAGTCCAGGCAGCACGGTTCGCGTCCAGATTTCTTATCCTTTCACGCCTTTCATGCCGGGCTTCAACGCCATTCCCGGTTCGGCGCAAACCTTCGGCAGTCTAGTCGGCCCGATCCTGGCCAACGCACAGATGGTCGTAAGTTCCTGATTGGGCCCACCGCGGCAGCCCCACGTCTTGTCGCTTGGGGCTTTTAGCCGTATGAGCGGAGACATGTTGGAACAGTTGAAGTCGAACAACCGCGCTTGGGCCGAACGAATGATATCGGCCGATGCTGGTTTTTTCCGGCGGCTGGAACATCAGCAGGCGCCCGAATATCTGTGGATCGGCTGCTCAGACAGCCGGGTTCCGGCGAACGAAATCGTCGGCCTCGATCCAGGCGAACTTTTCGTTCATCGCAATGTCGCCAACTTGGCCCCGCCGCAGGATGCGAACTATCTATCGGTGCTGCAGTTCGCCGTCGACGTCATCAAGGTAAAGCATGTGATGGTGGTCGGTCATTATGGCTGCGGCGGCGTCGCGGCGGCGGTGGATGGCCAGCGGCGCGGCTTGGTCGATCACTGGCTGCATCCGATCCGTGAGGTTGCCCACGAACATCGCAACACTCTGGAGGCGATTCCCGAGGCGCGGGCGCGTCTCAACCGCCTATGCGAACTCAACGTCATCCGCCAGGTTCGCAACGTCGCTTCCGACGTCTTCGTCCAGGACGCCTGGGCTCGGGGCCAGACGCTCAGTGTCCATGGCTGGGTCTATTCACTGGCCAACGGTCTGGTGAACGATCTGAATGTAACGGTCAGCTGTCTGCAGGAGATCGAGCGGCTGGGCTAAGACGGACGCCAATTTTTCGAAAATACCGACCGGTCTGCGAGCCGAAATACTGTCTCGGGTGTTGTTCGGCTGGCGCTGCCGGGTCTTCCGCCTGATAATTTATATCAATTGTTGCGCGCATTTCGGCAGCCAAGAGTTTGCGTGATCGCTAACCGACGAATCTAGCTCCAGACAGCGGTTTCGTCATACTCGCGATTCTCTATGGAATGGCGATCGTCTATAGCAGCCTGATGCTCCGCCCGGACGGGCTGCATTATGTCGCCATCTGTCCGGCCGAGGCCTGGTCGAGATTTAAGGCGATAACCTATGTCAGCAACGCGTCCCATCAGCGTCCCGATTGGATCGCGAGTATGGCGATGGCGATCCCATTGACCTATTTCCTGAGCGGCGCGCTGGCGTTTCGTATACCGGCTCACGAAGCGCGTGCCGGGGCAGTCACGCTGCTCGAGCGCGTCGCCTTATCCTGGCGGTGAAATAAGCCCCGGTTTTCTTTCCTCCGTAAGGTGACGATCCTGACCTGTGGAAGCGGCACTATTGCCATGCGCCGGTCGCATTTCCGATCTCTATCGTGTGGCGGCATCGGCCAGCAGGCTCTTGACCATAGAATGGCTGAGCGCGGATCGTGCGCTCGCGACATTGGAGCCTCGTCAACTCCCCTTCCGGAGCATCTATATGCTCACCAACGCGCAGGCCGCGCAGAATTTCGTCGCGACATACTTCCTGTTTGCGCCGATCGGCGGGATGATCTGGCTCCGCTGCGGTTTCTGGTCGAAAGGCGCAGGGTTATCGCCGCTCTTGGCATTCGCCCTGTCGCTCTCGATCCAGGTCGGGCGCCTGATGAAGCCTGGGCTGGTTCCCGACTTAACAGTCCTTTCATGGCGGCCATCGGCGCTTACGTCACGTTCACAGCCATACCGACGGTTTGGAAGATGTTCGAGCATGAAGCCGGGG
>JAQGIF010000362.1 GCA_028291345.1 Rhodospirillales bacterium
ACAAGCAGCGTGAGACGCTAATGATCTATATCCTGTTAACATTCCATGCAAAGAACAAGATCGACGCGGCATTACCCACGTCGCCTTAACGGCAAGCCATCGTGGCACCGGCCAAAATCGGCTATGGCAGCGGGCTCTGGCGTAAATATAGCGGTGGACGCAGTCTACGGCGAACCGCTCTCCGGTCGAAAATCTCAGCTAACAAGGGGAAATAACAGGGAATTTAGCAGATGCGGGGCAAAGCGTGCGCTCGGGGGTGCGGAAAGCGACGCCTTTTCAGTTCGTTGCGCGAAAATTCCTACTCAGGTTATCAGGGAATTAATTCGGCCGAACAGGAATGAAATTCGATCCATCAGGGATTTTAACTCAGCCGTCGGCGTAGGAGCAGGATCGAAGGGCCAAGAGCGCTAATGATCCGGTGGCTGCAACTGATTAATGGCGGCGACCGTCTCAACAGGTGAAGTCTCAGGCCATCGAAACTGACAGCCAGGGCGCGATCACTCCGATGAGCCAGTGCGAGAACGGCTTCACGCAAAGATCGGAATGACTGATCAGCTTCGCGAGGTATTCGCCGTTCGGCCCGTTCTTTCCCTTCAAACCAATTTCCAACTGCGCGCTCGTTCGCGAGTGTAACACTCGCCACCGTCTTCACTGCGGATGGACCCTCCGGACACGGGTCATCAACGGTAAATCGTTGACCGATTTTGGCGATATTGGTAGAAAAGCGACGAGGTAAGAACCACCCGATGGTTCAAAGACAGTGACCTTTGAGTCACATGGGGAAACGATGACAGAAAAACTTGGACGGGCCCATAAACCCCATCCAACTCATGTCTCAAAACAGACTTCCCGCTACGAACTGAATTTTATCGCGCGTCTTTTGCTGGATAGAATTACCCAGTGCGGTATTTCACTGACGCCGATCCTGAACAAGATCAAGATCTACGACACGCAACAGCATATTCTTGAAACCGGCGGCGACGACCTGTCGGGCGAGAAGATCAGCCTACTGTGCCGGGAATGCCAGCACGCGCTGGTCAACCATATGTATGGCCGCTATTTCGACTTTGACGCCCGGATGGAGGAGTGCAAGTTCGCTTGCTACACCCTGACCGGCTGCGCCAATCTGGGCGAGGCGATCGAGCGCATCGAGATCTTCAACCATATGCTGAAGGGCTCGACGATCGATGTGCACAATACGATCAACGGCGAGCAGTTTAGCCTGATCGCCACCTCGATCGCGGTCGGGGACGACCCGGAAAATATCTTCCTGAACAACATCATCGCGCTTAGATCCTGGCAGAAGCTGCTGAGCTGGCTGATCGGGGAGAACATCCCCGCGATCCGCACCTCCATGAGCTGCCCTGCCCCGGCCGCGCCTTATATCGCGACCGCCCTTCTCCACTGCGATGTCGAATTCGGCCAACGGGACGATGTGATCGATTTCCCGGCGTCGTACCTGCGCCGCACGATCATACGGAACTATGCCGACATGGCCGAATTCCTGGCGCACTTCCCGTTCAACTATGACAGCGACGACAACCAGCTCGGCACGCTGGCGGAGCATATTAAGAATATCTATTCGACGGCGCTGACCATGCATGAGCCGCTGCCGGATGTATGGAAGCTGGCGCAGAATTTCGGCTTAAGCCCCAGCACCTTCAAACGCCGGCTGGCCGAGGAAGGGATATCGGCCGGCGCGATCAAGGACGAGTGGCGGCGCGACCGGGCGATCCAGGAATTGCTGAGCTCATCACGCACGATCGACGACATCGCCGAGGGGCTGGGCTTCAGTTGCGGAAAGACATTCCGTCGGGCCTTCTTCCGTTGGACCCAAACCTCCCCGACGCGCTACCGGGCCGGCGAGGCCGGCGCCGTGGAATCCTCCGCCACTCTATAACAGCGCCTCGATCCCGATCCTGACGCCGTCGGGATCCTCGACAAAGACGATGTTCGCGCCGTTGCCATGCTGGCCGAAGCTCGTACGGGTCTTCTCGATGACGGTCCCGCCGAATTTCGGGACGAGCGCCAATGCCTTGTCGAAATCCTCTACCAGCACGGTCAGGTTGGTCAGGCCGGGCTGATCCATCGGATGCGGGGCCGCCGGCTTATGCGCGGCAAAATGCAGGAGTTCGATCGCCAGACCGCCGCGCTGAACGAAGCGCACATCGAGCGGGCTGTCGGTCTGCATCGCGTTGCCCAGCGCGATGCCGATAGTCTGGGCACCGGCGATCTCGGAAAACCCCAGCCCCTTGCAATAGAAATCGACCGACCGCTGCAGGTCGGTAACGCAGAGGCCGAGGCGTGGAGAGGGAATCGGATTGGGCGCGTCGGCGGCCCGGGCACGACCGACGGCAGCCGAGCCCGCCAGTACGACGCCGCCCAGGAAACGCCCGAGAAACGCCCGCCGCCGAAGGCCGCTATCGATCAGACCCCTGACAGATTCCAGGTAGGACGACCCCATCATCTTCTCCCCTTAAGTGATTGTTTTTGAGTTCGAATAACCGTTAGGCAACGATTTCGGTAATCGGCTTCGAGGTTTTGAGCGACCGTGTGCCCCACTGATCGACCGCCAGCCCCATCACCTGCATCATGGTAAGCCCTACCCTTGAGACCGGATCGCCGTTGCCGGCGATGTGCAACCCTGCCTTGATCCGCCCGCCGGCCTTGCCGACGCTCATCATCGGGATGCCGTCCAGGGCGTGCAGCCTTGCATAGTTGGTGTCGGTGTGGGCGAAGATCATGCAGTTATCGAGCAGTGTGCCGTCGCCCTCGCGCACCTGGGCGAAGGCGTCGACGAAGGTTGCCATCGACTCCATACTGCGGGTGGCGAACCAGTCCGAGATGGGCTGATAGCCCAGCGCCGCATCGACCGGCTCCTCATGGGTCAGCGTGTGGTTGGTCGCCGAATCGCCGGGTTTGCGGTACTGCGACGCCGATGCCGAGAAGGACATGTTGAAGACCTTAGTCTGGTTGCAGGCCACGGCCATGACGAGCAGCTGGGTCATGATTTTATGGGTGTTTATCGCGGTGAATATCTCCGTCCCGATCTGCGTGTTCTCGCCCGGAGACGCCGGTATCTTGCACGCCTCAGCTGGGGCGGGCTTCTGCATCTGCAGGTTGAGCTGCTGCTCCATCTGCCGAACCGAGGTGAAATATTCGTCCATCCGCGCCTTGTCGGCGCTGCCCAGGCCGCTGGCGAAGCTGGAGGCCTCGTCCTTTACCGCCGACAATACGCTTTGGCGAACCATCACCCGCGGGTCGGGCTTGAAGTCCGCCTTGTTGGGATCGGCAAAATCGGGCCCGAACAGCCGCGTGTAGAACTTGAAGGGCGACGCCTCGGCCGCGTTGAAATTGCCGGTGCCGCGTGCGCTCAAGCTATCGCGCGGATTGCCTGACGCGGTGACCTCGAGCGAGCGGAAGCGCGAGGCCTGGCCGATCGCGTCGGAGATCAGCACGTCGAAGGTCGGCGATGGGATATCGCCATAGGCGCTGGGGCAATTCCCCGCCAGCCCGGCGAAGTGGCCGGTATCGTGGGGAATATTGGGCTCACCATCGGTCGGCGTGTTGAAGTTGGTGAAGAAATTGATCTGGCTCTTGAATGGGGCCAGCGCCGCGCAGTTTACCAGGAACTCGTAGTCGGTCCCGTCCTTTATCTTGAGCGCACGGCCTGGCGTGTGGCCCAGCCCCCAGAACCAGGTTCCGAAACGGACGGGTAATGGCGCGCCCGAGGCTAGGGCAGTGCCGTTGCCGTTGAGGAAACAATCCAGCAGCGGCAGTCCGACGGTGACTGCCGAGCCGCCCAGCATGCCGCGTAAGATCCCGCGGCGGCTCAATGCTTCGATCATGATCTCGCTCCTGTCGGTGACGGTTCGGAGGCCGATTGCGCGCCGCTCGCCGGCGCGATCTCATAGAAGGCATCGCTGGTGGCGATGAGGCGCAGCAGGTCGGAGACGCGATAGCCATTCTCGGCGAAGCCGGCCTGGAGATATTTCATCCAGTCCTTCTCGCCCTGCACCGGCGGACGTCCGGTCGCATAGCCGTAGAGCCGATTGACCAGACAGGAGGTCGCGGCCGGATTGTCGTGCAGGACCTTGCCGAGCTCGGCCGCGCCCTGGAACTTCACCCCGTCGACCTCTCCGCTGGCGTCGATCGGCGTGTCGTTTTCAACAGTCCTGTATTGGCCGGCGCCGTCGAAATTCTCCAGCGCCAGCCCAATCGGGTCCATGATCTTGTGACAGCCGGCGCAGGTGGCGGCGGAACGATGGGCGGTCAGGCGCTGGCGCGCGGTCTTGTAGTTTGGGTTCTTGGTGTCCTGCACCAGGGAGAAATTCACATTGCCCGGCGGGTCGGGCACCTTCTGGCACAAAAAGATTTCGCGCACGGCCTTGCCTCGCAGCGTGGCCGAGCTGCGCCCGGGATGGGAATGCAACACGACGAAGCTGAGTTGCGTGATGATCCCTGCGCGCGGATCGTCGTCCGAGAATGTATAGGGCGCCCAGCCGTCGGGCTTGGTCACCGGCACGTCATAGAGCAGGCCCAGCGGACCGCCCATTACCGTTTCGCGCGTGGTGAACAGGTCGCGGTAATCGCCCTTCCGGGCAATCAGCAGGTCGGTGATCGTGCGCAACGTCTGTTCCTGCGCATCGTCGGCGACCGACTGCACGAAGGCCGGATAGATGATCGGGTCCTTGGCCAGCGTATCGAACGTGTCGAAACCCAGCATGTCTGCGAAAAAGGCACGAACGCCGGCGGCGAGCCGCGGCGAGGCCAGCATCCGGTCAACCTGCCGTTTCAGTCCGCGCTTGGAATTCAGATCGCCGTCCCGCGCCACCTTCAGCAGAGCCGCGTCCGGCATTGTATTCCACAGCAGGAAGCTGAGCCGCGAGGCGCGCGAATAGGCGTCGAGACGCCTCTGCCCGGGATGGTTGGGGTCGGGCTCGGTATAGTCGGCGACGAACAGGAATTCCGGCGTCTCCAGCATGCCCGCCAGCCCGGACGCCAGCCCGGTATAGAAATTGGCGACCGACTGCGCCGAGTCGCCGGCCACCGCAACCAGCTTGTCGAGGGTCCGCGCCTCCACGGGCCGTCGGTAAAGCAGCGGGCCGATCTTGGCGAAGAACTCCCTGGCGCAGGCCGGATCGGGCGCGGTTTCCGACGCCGGGCTGCAGGGCACCAGCACATTGCGGTGATCCTCGTCGATCACCTGCGCCGCGACCTGGCGGGCGATAAGGTCATATTGCTCGAAGGCCGACGAGGTGATGGCGGCGCGGCTGGCGCCAATCTCTAGCAGCCCATCGGTCCGGTTGAGCGGGTCGAAATGGCCGGCGATCTTGATGTCCTTGCCGAACAGATCGGCGATCACCTGGCGATATTGTTCCTCGGTCAGGCGGCGAACCTGCGCCGCCCCGCCCGACGATTGGGGCTCGCTCGGGCCGCAGCCGAACAGGGCCGATGCTGCGATTGCGGCGATCCAGTATCGAACGGAAACTCTCATCTCAGCGGACTTGGTCGGCCGGCCCGGCGGCCTGTGCGGTCTTGGCATCCGGATGGATTACATAGCCCGAGACCGCGGTGACGCTGAACCCGACCGACATTGCCGTGCACTGCCCGGTTTTCGGATCGGGATAGCCGTCGGCCAGCCGATGGACTGCCTCATACAGGGCAGGGCAGTCGAAATGCGCGACGGTAAACAGCTCCCCGATCCGCTCCATATAGCTCCAGAAGGAATCGAGATCGTAATAGCCAGCGACGAGGCCGGACGCGCTCTTGCCGTCGGAGGCGATATCCAGGCGCAGCCGCGCATTCTTGATGAACCGTTCGGAGTGCATGAAATGCGCATAGAACGGGAAATGGATATCGATCGGGACGCTCGTCAGGACACTGTCCACGATGCTGCCATGCGTGGTGTAGAGATAATCCTTGGCCACGCGATAACTCGAATTCGGCAGGATATTGCCGGCATTGTCTTTGATCATGCCGTCCGTCGAATGATAGAAGGCGATATCGACGTTCTTGCTGTTGCGCAGATCGTCGATGCCGGTAATCTCAACCAGGATCGGATGGCCGCCGTCGCGGAGTTCGCCGTTCGGCATTTCCTCGGTATAGCCGCCGGCGGCGCGCCAGCCATAGGTGCAGCCGATCACGCGGTACCATTGATTGTCGATGCCGCGCACCCCGTCGGGCGTGACGAACTTTTCGTGCCCGCAGGTCTCGGACGTGGCGTGTCCGTCGTCAGTGCCGTCGAGATTGAGCCCGTATGATTTCTTCCCCTGAACCGTCTTTTGCGGCGGGTCCTTAACCACGGTCGGGTTCCAGCAGACATCCTCACCGTGCGGACCGCGCTCGAGCGCGAAATCCCTGAGCTGCGTCGTCTCGACGGTACCGTGCTTGGTGACCTTGTCGCGCTGTTCCGGTGTCAGCAAACTCAGCCAGACCTGATCGCCGCCCAAGGTCAGGCCCTCGGGACATTCTTCCTTACCATCAGGCGTTTCATAGAGCGCGGTACGCCAAGCAGAGATCGCCAGGCCCAGCGTCTTCTTCTTTGCCGGCTCGGCGAAGACGCGCGGTAGAATGCCGGCGGCGGCAAGCAGCGCCACCGCGAGGACGCAATAGTGGAAGCGGCGGAGGAAAAGCGGCGCGGATGTCCCTTTTCTAATCCCCATCGTCTCAACCTTTTCCCCACTGAGGCTCCCGCTCATCATGCCGCCATGCAGTCCGCGTTACCGCACCGCCGACCACATGAGCGAAGCATTATTTCGACCAGTCAGCCCCATCAGAAGTCAGAAAAAGCCGAAAGGGAACCACCCGGCCGGTCAAAGATGGGCACATTTTCGACCATATCGCCTGAAAAAGCCAGAAAACCGCTTTTTCTGCGGAGTATTCGCTGAGTGATACACAGTCAGATTATTACGAATCCGATCCCTTGATTGTTATTATTATCGGACATACTGTTTTCTGGACCAATAAATTCAGAACAGGGGTCTAGGCATGTGGAGGTTACTCGCCGGTATCGCCGTCTTCTCCTCTCAACTGGCGATGACGTCCTCGCTCTACGCCGAATCGGCCATGCCGTCTGAAGTGTCGGCGCAGAAGACCGTTGCCGGCGTCGTCTTCGCCACCGCCAAGGGCATGACACTCTATACGTTTGACGACGATATCGGCAGTAACGGTTCGACCTGCGGCGGGGACTGCGCGGAAACCTTCCCGCCCCTGCTCGCGGTCGCCGACGCCAAGCCCGTCGGCGCATGGTCGGTCGTCAAACGGGCCGACGGAGCCAACCAATGGGCGTTCAAGGGCGCCCCCGCCTATACCTATGTGCATGATACGAAGCCGGGCGATCAGAACGGCAGCGCCTATATCCCGGTGAAGACGGCTATCGCCAACGACCCGATGAAGCAGGTCTGGCACGTCGTATGGCAGCCGCCGGGCTTGCGCCCCGGCGTCGCCATCGGCGCGGCGAAAACCGGCAAGATCCTGACCGACGCCAAGGGCATGACACTCTACGTATCCGACCGCGATACGGCCGAGGACAAGTCAACTTGCGCGGGGCCTTGCGTCGACCGATGGGTGCCGCTCACCGCCCCCTCCGTCGCGACCTCGAAGGACGACTGGGCGGTCGTCGCCCGCGAAGACGGCATCACCCAATGGGCCTATCGGAGAAAGCCGCTTTATACCAGCCGCAGGGACGTTAAACCCGGCGAGCTCAAGGCGGATGGCGAGGATGGGGTTTTGCATGCTGTCGTTATCCAGCCGGTGCCGCCGGCGCCGTCTGGCATCACGCTGCAGACCACCGATATCGGCCCGGTTTTCGCCGACGCGAGTGGCCGCACGCTCTATGCCTGGTTCCAGCCGCTGGACCATTTGAAGATGACCTGTAACGACGCCTGCATGCGCAACTATTGGAAGCCGATGCCCGCGCCGGACAATGTGCGCACCGACGCCGGCTGGACCGCCGTCATCCGCGAAGACGGCAGCAGGCAATTGGCCTATGGTGGACAGCCGCTCTACAGCTTCGCCCAGGACAGCCGCCCGGGTGACATCGCGGGCTATAATTTCGGGTACCGGGCGGATCAGCAATCCGGCGCTTGGCAGCCGGTTCGTCCCTGGTACTGAGGCCATTGCCCGCCTTAACGGGCGCGAGGCCGTGAGACGGAATATCCCTTTCTTTGATCGGTTTGGAGGTTCCCTCATATCCGGGAATACAACATTCTCGGTCACAATAAAGCCGTGACGGCGATACGTAACGGGAGGGCTGTGGCCGTGGTTACTCTGTAACTCTCTAACGGTTACGGCGGCTTGAGACCTAAAAATTAAAGGATTGGGGGGGGATATGTCTTTCACGCGCAGCGCAGCGATCTTCGCGACAGCCGCCAGTACTTTGGCGCTTCTATCCGCCCAGCCCGCGATCGCGCAAACCGGCGACGAGAAAACCGCGAGTGCGGACACCATCTCACTGGAAGAGGTCGTCGTGACGGCGCGGCGGCGCGAGGAACGGGCACAGACCGTCCCGATCGCGCTGAACACGTTCAACCAGACGATCCTGAGAGAACAAGCCATCACCAACCCATACGACCTGGCCAACCAGGTTCCGGGCCTGACCCAGTGCTGCGGCGCGCATTTCGACAATCAGGACGGCGACCTCGTTCGCGGCGTTCGGGGCGTGCAAACCTATATCAAGGGCGTGCCGATACCCTATTCGACGGGCGGCAACAGCACCTATTTCGACATCGCCAGCGTCCAGGTCCTGAAAGGACCTCAGGGTACATTGTTCGGCGGTGCGACCGATGCCGGCTCCATTCTGTACGAACCGGCAAAGCCGACGAATACCTACAGCGGCCATGTGCTGGCCGGAGTAGGCAACTATGCCCACAAGGAGTTCGAGGCGGTTGCCAACATACCCATCGTCGCCGACAAGCTGCTAGTACGCGTCGGCGGCGAATATTACGACACGGACGGTTATGTTCATGATCCGATACAAAACAAAGACCTGAACGACAGCCATTATTGGAACGGTCGCGCGACCGTTACCTTCCGTCCGACTGACGACCTCGAAAACGAGTTTTACGTGAACTATTTCGACAGCCACAATAACAGCGATCAGTACGTCCTTAAATACTTCGATCCAAAAGGACTGACTGCCCAGTTTTTGCCGGGATTTGCCGCCCTGGCGTATAAGCAGATATCGCTCGGCCTTTATACGCTCGCAAGCACGCCCCCGTCGGGCAAGACCTACGCAAACGACACCCAATGGGTTCTGGTCAACACGACCAACTGGGATCTGAACGAGTCACTGACGATCAAGAACATCGCCGGCTATGTCGAGACCAGGCTGGCCAATAACTATAATGCAACGCCTCTTGGGGCATTCCTGGACACGATCACCATTCTGCCCAACGGAGACCCCGTGGCATCGGGCGGAATCGGAGGGGGCGGCGGTCCCCATGTCCAGTACAGCGACGAGTTGCAGGTACTGGGCAAGGCGTTCGGCGATCGGCTGAACTTCGTCGTGGGAACCTTCAATAGCCTGTACGCGACACGCGCACCGCTGACGCCGATCTATTCTTCCACCTTCGGTTTTGTCCAAGGCGCATCCGATGGCAAGACACAGCGCACGAACGCGATCTACGCCCAGGGTACCTACGATCTTTCCGATTTCATCGAGGGGTTAAGCTTCACCGGCGGCTATCGCTATACCTGGGACAAACAGTACGCGCAGGTGTTCGGTTATAATTACTATGCCGGCGGCGTGCTGTCTTCGACCCAGTCGTTCCTGGCGCACTTCCAGCGCTCGAGCTACACGGCGGGCATTCAGTATCAGTATACCCCGTCAACGATGTTCTTCATCACCAACAGCAAGGGCTTCCAGACCGGTGGCTTCAATACCGCGCAAGGACTGCCGCCGGGATTGCAGACATTCGGGCCGGAAAGTCTGAACAACATCGAGGTGGGGGTCAAATCGGATTTCGACGTCATGGGCGTCAAATCCCGCGTCAATCTCAGCGGTTTCTACGGCCTCTATGACAATATCCAGGCTCAGGTCACGCAGAGCTATATCAGCACGTTAAATAACATGACTGCGCTGACGACTGTGGTGCAAAACGCCGCGACCGCCCACATTTCAGGAATCGATGGCGAAATCACGGCCGTCCCCACTGACGGCCTGCAAATCTATCTCGCCTTCGAATATCTCAACGACAAGTTCGAGACGTTCCGGTCTCCGGTCCAGGGTGACCTGAGCGAAGCCCCGTTCTTCCTGACCCCGAAGTGGAAATATGTATTGCGCGGGACTTATCGGCTGCCCGTCCTGCCACGTGACGGATCGCTCGGCGAGCTCAAGTTCATCCCGTCCTGGACCTGGCAGAGCGGTGTGGTGGATGCCGAGGAGGTGAACGCTCCACAAGGGGACCGGACCGGCGAATACGGCTCGCTCAATGCGAGCCTGACCTGGAACAATGTTCTTGGGCGCGACGGGCTTGACATTACCGCATACGGGACGAACCTTCTGGGCAACACCGTCTCGATCGGCGGGCTTGCGGTTTATGCCCCGCTCGGCTTCACCTCCGTGCTGCCGCCGCCGCCACCGATGTGGGGCGTAACCGTGAAATATGCCTTCAGCATGGCCGACGAGGCGCCGGCGCCGGCCGCTACCTACACACCGCCGCCGATTCAGGCGCCGGCGGCCCTGCCGCACAGCTAGCTTGTGTTCTTCGACTTCAACAAGTCAGATCTGACGCCGCAGGCTGTGACGATCGTGAACCAGGCGGTGACGAATGCCGGTCCAGCCCACGTGACCCAGCTGACGGTGACGGGTCACACGGACGCGGTCGGCTCCGACGCCTATAATATGCGTCTCAGCCGCCGCCGTGCGGAATCGGTAGCGGCTCAGCTGGAGAAGGACGGCATTCCGTCGTCGGAAATCCAGATCGTCGCCAAGGGCAAGCGCGACCCGCTGGTGCCCACCGCCGACGGGGTGAAGGAACCGCAGAACCGGCGTGTCCAGATCGTCTATGACGGCAGCCCGACCTCGTAATCCCGAGATCGCTGCTAATATTCAGTCGATTTTATCGAACCGCACCGCTTGCGCTGGGCTGCCCCTGCGCAGTTCCGGCACGTACGGAAAGGCGGCGTTGGTGTTGCACCGGCGGTCGTGAGCGTGGCGCGGGGCGAAGCGGGCGCCCCAGCCGCCGTCGGCGGTGTGATCGAACAGCGCACGCTCCTCGTCCGAAAGCGTCGGATAGACCTCGTCGGAGATCGAGGCTGCGAAGAGTTCGATCGGCTTCAGGAAGGGGCGGGCATAAATCATCGAGATCGACCGACGGATCTTCTCGGACGTGGACTCGCCCTGCCCATGCCAGACTCGCCCGTCCCAGATGATCGCATCCCCGGCCTTGGCAACCGCCGGCACGGTTTCCTTATGATCCGGAAAATAGCCGTACATCGGACCGCTCTGCGCCTGATTGACGGCCGGCTCGGCCAGTAGATGGGTGCCGGGAATGAAGCGGGTGGCGCCCATATCCTCGTCATAGTCGCTTAGGACGACAAAGATGTTCATGACCGAGGGGATCGGCGCGACGAACGGCATAATCAGCTGGTCGAAATGGAGATCCTGCAGCGGCGCGCCTTTACCCACAATAATGCCCGACAGGGCTATCATGTTGAACCTATCGCCCAGCAGATGCCCCGCGTAAGCGAGAGCGAGGCGGCTGGAGGCGAGGTCGATGAATACACGGCCCTTGTTCACCAGGAAGCTGATGTTCTGGAAATAGGGCTCGCCCTTGGGCGTACCAATCCACGAGCCCGGCTTGATGAAGGCCTCGACGCATTTACCGTCTTCGGGTTCGCCATTGAACCATGCGACCCCCTGTTCGCGTTCCAACTCGGCCTGCTCGATGAATCGCTCCTGCAGGGCAGTGAGCGCATCGGGAGACAGGAAATCTTCGTGGATCGTGACCCCGGCCTCATTCAGGTTGCGCTTCCCGTCTTCAAGCGATCGGGCCCTTGGCACCTGCCTGATCAGATCATCCGGCATGATCGTTTCCTCCAGCTGTAAGTCAACGTCTCGTCGTCCCACGGCCCGGGACTTTATGGAACCTCCGCATCGATCAAAGAGAGGGACGTTTTGTGCCAGGCAGGAGGAATTAAACAATGGATACTGCAACGGCCTTAATTTGCGCATGCGCAAAGAGATCGAAGGCATGATTGAAATGATCAGATTTCGATCCGGCCGGTCCTCTTGAGCGAGAAAGGCGCTCCGTTCGTCTTCATCACCCGGCTACGACCAAAGGGTCACACCTGCCAAGTTGCTGGCATTGAACGGGCGCAAAAGCTCCCTTAAGCCGACAAGGACCAGCACGGCTTTCTTGTCTGCGACGATTACCGATTGGTCGCGTTGCACCGTTTGGTTGAGTGGAGGGGACGGTTTCTCACGATCCACGCCGCCGTTTACAACACCTTCAATGCGGAACGTCATTTGATCAGCCGCAAAACACTCCGCTCATTTCGAGCGGCTGCTCATGCTGCTTGGATGGCAGCGACAGTAGCAGCATAAACTCATGTTACCTTCTTACTGGTGCGATCGCCAAAGTTAACCTGGCAAAGCTCTCGCCAGCTTTCGACGAGCCCGGTCTTCGGGATGGATGGTAGTTTGCCATCCGAGGCCATAAGCATCATCAACACGAAGGCCGGAATATTCGCACCAGCGCCGATTGACGAAGTCGAGATGTCCGTCGGGAAGAGCCGTCCACACCCATCCGGGAAGCGCATCGACGACGCTGCTGAGCTCGTTCTCCACTCCCGCTCCTTTCACTGCAGTCGCCGCGAGACGAGGATGCGCCACTCTGCCGTCGAGCGTCCATCATACTTAGGTGTTGGTCTGCGAGGAGACGAAGGCGGTCTCGCTCCTAGAGAAAGTAGGTTTGAATACGATTGTTGCATCGGGCTCCAGGCAATACCAAGGTATCGACGATACCAACGTCCAATAGATTCTTGCTCGTGCTCCTGGCTATATTAAATCTGTACATCGTGTATCGCGGACACTCCCGAAACCAACACCAGGAGAACGATTATGTTGTACGCACAGGGATTGAGAACCCACTCCACGGCCAAACGCGTCGTCGCAAAATTGCCGCCGGTAGAAGATCACATCTAACGAGCACGGAGGTCGCATGTCTTTCCGCTTGATTTCCGGTATCGCTGCGTTCGCTAGCCTGATGTTCGGCTACGACACGGTGATGATCTCGGGCGCTCTGCTTTTCATACGTGACGTGATGTCTGCCCGCGGCCCCGCGGCAGTTGTCCAGCGCACCGACCACGATCAGCCGGAACTCCAAATATCCGATGGCTTAGCGACGCATGGAACGTTCGCCTCTTTGTAGAGCCGCAGCCGCGCCTTCCTGGCGGCCTGAACCATGTTCGTCTCGCGTTTAACGAGGTACCATGCTGACATCGACCTACTCCCTTCAGGGTTTGCCACTGAACATCGAGGCGGGCGGCGATCGCTGCGGCGAGGCGACGGCGCGCGGCCGGGATAGCGTGGCCGCTTCGGGTCGGGGCGGCCAGTGGGCTTATCGCTTACCGGTGACGGTCTTTTCGATTCGCCATCTCACCCGCTACCGTTACCGAAAGCCGGTGAGGCTCGGCGAACACCGGATGATGTTTCGCCCGCTCGAGAGTTACGACCAGCGGCTTGTTTCATCGACTCTGGATATTTCGCCCGCACCAAGCCAGCTCCGCTACGTTCATGACGTGTTTGGCAATTGCGTCGGAATCGCTCAATTTGCGACGCCCGCCAGTGAGTTGACCTTCGAGAGCCGGGTGACGCTGGAGCGCACGCCTTCACCCGCGTTCGCAGGGGTCGCTGAAGAGGTCGAATTCTATAGCGGAACCATGCCCTTCGCTTATAGCGAGGAAAACATGCCCGATCTGTTGGTGTCCATGGGACGTCAGCACTCAGATCCCGACGGAAAGCTGGAACGGTGGGCGCGCGGCTTTGTGCACCCGGGAGGCCAAACCAGCCTGCAGGCGCTACTCGCGGACATGACCAAAGCTATCCATAGTGATTTTCGTTACGCGACGCGCCTCCATGGCGAGGCACAGGCGCCGACCGAGACGCTATCGCTGCGCGCCGGCACCTGTCGCGACTTCGCCATGTTGATGATGGAGGCGGTTCGCAGCCTTGGCCTCGCCGCGCAGTTCGTGTCTGGGTACATTTATAGCCCTCCGCTCCACGTCGGCGGACTAACCAGGGTCGGAGGTGGACATACCCACGCTTGGGTGCGCGTCTATCTCCCAGCTTGCGGATGGGTGGAGTTCGACCCGACCAACGGCATCGTCGGTAACGCCGACCTAGTGCGTGTGGCCATCGCGCGCAACCCGCGCCAGGCGCTGCCACTGCAAGGCACTTGGAAAGGCGAAGCTGGCGACTTTCTTGGAATGGATGTGGAAGTTGAAGTGACTTGTGAAGACGACAGGGTTGCAACCCGCTCACCAATGATTGGCGCCCGGATGAAAGGATGATTAGTGAGAGTTCGGCCGCTTCCTGTCGCCGGCTTCGGCTGTCTCCCGGCGCTGGGGAGAAGATGTCGAATTATTCGATACTGGCTGCCACTAGGGCGGACGCCGCGCCATGAGGCTAAGCCGAATCCTGTACGGCGTGGATTCGCCCCTGCTGCCCAACAAGACGGGAAGAATCCGGGCTCAACAGGAGTTTGAAATAAACGTCAACGACCTTGCCGACCAGGTCGTTGAGCAGCAGGGAATTACCAAGGCGAATGCCCGGGAATTCATCGACGCTCTCATGTCCGCGAGTGTCGACGCCGCCGCAAAAGGCGAGGAAATTGCGCTGCCGGGCTTCGGCAAGTTCAAGCTCACGAACCGCGCGGCGCGAGTGGGCCGCAATCCTTCGACCGGCGCCACGATCAAGATCGCGGCTTCAACGAAGCTCTCCTTTGTGCCGGCGAAGGCGCTCAAGGATGCGCTCAACCCGGCTTCCACAAAGAAGGCGACCAAGGCGAAGAAGTAGCTTCGCCGGCGGTCCGCCCTTTCGGCACCGATCTGGTGGGATTCGCTGACGCGTTCGCGTCACGCTGGTCACAGCCGGGCGGCTTACCGCCATCGCGGCTGCTGCTGAGGAGGACTCCGACGTCGATCACTGGCGTGAGGAAATAGGTCGAGAGCCGAGACAGGACGAGGCGACCGGCATTGTCATCCGTGCAACCGAAGACCAGGTCGCTTGCTGTGATCGCCTTGGCAACCGGTTTCAGGGTCACCATCCTTGAACCGTCTGGCAGTCGAGGTCGGGCGCGATCGCGACGAGATCATCGCGCAGAACCTCCGTCTTAGGCCGCCCGACATCGCGCGGCGTTGAGCCATACACGCGCGTGACGTTGCTTGCCGAGAGATGATCGTTATCGACGAGGCGCACATGGCGGACGCCGGGGCGCACCAACTGCTCGGCGATGGCTGATCCTGTACTGCCAGCGCCGACGAACGCGACTCGCAAATCGCCTAGGATAGTTTAGATCGCAGGGCCAAAGGCGCGAATGTTCCGGTCAGACACGGCGCCAAGCGGCGGGATTCCGACCACTACGCTGCGAGAAAGACGCCAGCGATCTCCAGTCATCCAGACACGGTCGATGGTGGAGGTGCCATCCGTCTCGTGCTGCAGCGCGCCGGTGAACACAAAATCTTCGCCCCTTGGTGAGGCGATCAGCGGCGCCCTCGATACCGAGGATGCCGACAAGTTCGTCCGGGAGATCGCGAACTTTCTTACTGAGCTAAATGCCATTCATCCGTTTCGGGAGGGCAATGAGCGCTCCCAGCTTGCTTTCGTGGCGTTGCTTGGAGAACGCGCAAAATTTCAATTCGATTTTTCACGCGTCCGTAGGGACACCTTCTTGCCAGCAATGATTGCAAGTTATGCTGGTAATCTGGATCCACTGATCGCCGAACTCACCGACCTGCTGCGGTAGCGCGCTGCGAGCCATCGCCCCTTCTATGCCGGGGCGTGCTGCTGCGCGCCGCCTCGCCGCTCCTAGTGTGTGAGAGGTCCGTTCTTTTGTTCAATGTTTGCTGAACGCAGCAGCCGAATACCTTGGGTAGTGCCATAAGGCGAGATCATGCCCTCTGATTTGGGCAGTGAGCTAGCGCCCCTTCGTCAGCCGAACACCCGCGCCTCCTCCATTTGCCGCCACAAATTCAATTCCGCCGGCTTCAAGTGCTGCGAGAAGTGCCGCTAGATTATTGGGATGGGGAACCCTCGCCCCCCGCTCGAAGTCAACGACCGTAGCGCGCGACACCTTAGCCGCTTTCGCCAATTCATCCTGGCTCCAGCCCAACATCGCACGAGCTCCACGGCATTGTTCCGAGCTGATCGATCGAAATGTCAAATGTTTGACTTTTTGGTTGACAACTTGAGAGACATCGGTCATTTTAACTCAGATTGGACATTTCGCCAAAGTCCAGCCTTGGCGATCGACTATTTTTTCATCCGAGCATCAATGTCCCGCTGGCGGAAGGCGGTGGTTATGACGTCTCCTTCGAAGAGTACGAACCGGTCCTCTATCACTCGCCGGCGCCTTCTTACTTCTGGGACGGCGGCATCAATGCTGCCAGGATTGCCATCGACCGCCGGCGCAAGCGACAACTCCATAGAATGCTTGGGGGAAGAATGGCAGCTCCTGCGTGAGCGAGCGAATGCGTTATGTTCCCGGTGGCAAAAAATTGAGACTCAGCTTGTCCGAACGATCGGGTTTCCCCATGTCGTTATCTCCTCTTCCGATCGATCAAACGGTATTTGCGCGCGGTCCCACTACGAGATCGACGAGGCGCTGGCCACCAACGGCAATTTCGACGAGCGTAGACGCGCCGCTCTGCATTCCGATTTCGCGCACCATCAAGCACGTTGGGACGCAGAGGCGGGGAGGCTTGGCTTTGAGGAGATCAAGTTGCAGGAGGACGAGGCCTGGAGTCGG
Source organism: Rhodospirillales bacterium (assembly GCA_028291345.1). Classification (GTDB taxonomy): domain Bacteria; phylum Pseudomonadota; class Alphaproteobacteria; order BOG-932; family Roseiterribacteraceae; genus BOG-932. The sequence continues at coordinate 16,974 of JAQGIF010000362.1, forward strand.
GAGGCCGAGGCGAGCGAAGCAATCTTCCGCGTACGGGCTACAAGTCTAGCGGGCATCGAGATCAAGATTGCGCTGATCGTCGAACTTTGCTCCACGGGAGCGGACGATCCGGAATTTCCATGGCCGCAACTTCGCTCCACTCTAGCCGACGTGATGCGCCTCCGGCGTAAGCTCGGCGCTGTTTAATGCTGAACAGCCATTGGTACTTACCCGCTGCACGACCGCGACGTCCTCGTCACAGCCTGCGGACGCATCTTGATCTACCGAAAGAGGATCAACATCTCCGGCGTCCTCGCCGGACAGCGGCTCGGGATCAAGGAGGTCGACGAAGGTATTTGGATCGTAAGCTTCATGCAGTACGATCTCGGCTTCATCGATCTGGAACAGAAAACTTTGCAACCAATCGACAACCCGTTCGGCCCGAGGT
>JAQGIF010000383.1 GCA_028291345.1 Rhodospirillales bacterium
GCGGTCATGTATTGCTTCCCTCTTTGCACTGATAATGTTGATTAAACGCCAAGGCGCCGAGACGCCAAGGTAAGATTGTTTATCCAAGGTAAGAGTGTTTATCCGCAGATTACGCAGATTATAAATCCTTCGCTGCGAGGCTTTCCGCCGCCCGAAGGCGGTAAAATCCGGACTTAATCCGCGTTAATCTGCGGATAATTCCTAATGTTGGCCTCTTGGCGTTTCAACCTTTTTGCACCTATTTCCCCGGCCGCTCGATATGCGGCAGCATTTCCACCTCGAAGCGGCGCAATTGTTCCCAGCCGATCTCGGGCGAGATCCCGGAGATGAGCGGGTGCAGGGTGAGGTCGCCGTCCTGGCCGCGCGCCGCCGCGTAAGCCAGGCCCTCGTCCGGCCGCATGATGGGATAAACGCCGGAGGCGCGTAAGGACTCCATGTCGACGACTGGGAAGGCCTGGTTGGGGTCCCCGCTCTCCATGATCCATTGGGCATAGGACTGCATCTCATGGGCGATGTAGGGCGACATGCGGGCCCATTCGTAGTCTGGGTTGTCGGTGACGATGAAGAAGCCGGAGCCGATGTCGCGCCACGGGCCGGGGTCGTGGCCCAGCCTGATGCTTTCGGCGCGGTAGGCATCGTAGAGTTGGCTTTCGCCGGAGTAGAAATAGTCCGCTATGCGAGCTGCCCTGCGGGCCGCGACCGGGGACGATCCGCCGAGCCAGATCGGGGGCCGCGGCTGCTGTACCGGGGTCGGCATCACCCTGGCTTTACGACCCTTGTAGAGGAACGGCTCGCCGGTCCAGGCCTGCTTGATCGCCGTGACACCCTCCTCGATCAGCCGGGCGCGATTGGCGCGGTCGATGCCGAACATCTCGAACTCATGCAGCGCGTATCCGGCGCCGAACGCGACCGTGACCCGGCCGCCGCTGATGATATCCAGCACCGCCAAATCCTCCGCCAGCTTCAGCGGATCGTGCAGCGGCAGGATGATGACGGTGAAGCGCAGCTTGACATGCCGGGTGCGGGCGGCGATGGCGGAGGCCAGCACGATCGGCGACGGGATATAGCCGTCGTCGCTGCCGTGATGTTCGGAGAACTGGACGGTGTGGAAGCCGTGCTCGTCAGCCCAGACTGCCATCTCGATCGCGGCCTGATAGAGATCGGTCTTCGGCACGCCTGGCTGCGGGTTGCGCATGTCGAAGCGCAGGACGAGGTTTGGCATCGGTCTCAGCTGCCCGGCTGCGCTTCGGGCAGATCCATCGTCGCGAAGAGATGGGCTGTGAGGTTCGGCTTCTTGTCGCCGAAATCCTCGAAGCGCTCCCACAGCCGGGTATAGCCGGAATGGCGGATCGCCCACTTGCCGTCCAGCTTCACATATCTGTCGCGATAGATCGCGGCGCCCTGGGTCAATTTGTTGATGTTGAAATTGAGCGCATAATCGGAGAGATACCAGATGCCGTCGGCGGTCAGGCCATCTTCAGCGACGTCGATCTCAGGGTGGTGGACGATGTGGGAGCCGGCATATTTCTTGTTCCACATGCCGGACAGCATTTGCATCACCTTGTCGCGCCCCGCCGCCTCGATCCGATAGCTGCCCCCGATGTATTGAATCGTCAGGTCGGGATGCATCGTGGCCTTGAGCCCCTCGGCATCCGCGCTGTCCAGGCAGCGCATATAGCGGTGCTTGAGCTGCTTGATCAGCTCGATATCCTCCAGACGCAGGCCCATGAATTCCTCCCGTATTGTCTCAATTTAAAATCTTACGTGCCTCGCGGCTTTCGGGTTAGCCTGCGAGGTCGGACAAGGCAAGGTTTACCGCGCGCGCGAAGGAGCGCCGAGGACGCGGAGGTCATAGGCCATTGACGAGACAGCTGATGCCTTTCCTCATTCTGGGAACATTGAATTCAGCAGGTAGCCGAGGCGGTAACCGCCAAGCTTAAGATAGCTGAGAAGCCGAGCCCGATGGACATCTGCGAGCTTCTCGACCGCTTTCACCTCGACGACTACACGAGCCTCGACGAGAAGGTCGAGACGGTAACCGGCGTCGATTTTATGGCCACCATAAACACCGGACGCACGATCTGCCGCTGATGGCTCAGGCCGGCTTTGACGAACAGGGTGCCGGTTTCCAGCGCGCGCTGCATATCGGCGGTGGTGCCGATCAGGTCAAAGCCGTAGCGGCTCCAGAAACTGCCGGGGCCGACATGCTCGTCCGCATGGGCACGATCCAGCCGGGGGAGATGTTGTTCACGCGCACGCCCTTGGGGCCCCATTCATAGGCCAGTGCCTTGCTGAAGCTGTTCAGCCAGCCCTTGACCGAAGCGTAATGCACCATGTTGTCGGCGGCGACGCCGAGCTGTGCGGCGTTCGAAGAGATGTTGATGATGCTGCCCTTCCCGCGGGAAAGCATGTCGCCGGCCACCGCTTGCGTTGAGTTGATCACGCCATCGAGATTGAGCGCCATCTGCCAGTCGCGGTCGGCCCGCGTCAGCGTCTCGAACGGTCCGGGCGCGGTCGAGCCGCCGGCATTGTTGGTCAGGGCGTCGACCGGCCCAAATTCAGCGTGGACCCGAGCGATAAGGGCATCGACATCGGCGCGGCGGCTGATGTCAGCCACCAGCGGCAGGACCTTGCCCGACAAGCCTTGACGGCGCGTCTCGTCCTGCAAGGTCTCGCCGGAGTCGATGTCGACGTTCACGACGTTCACGACGTTAGCGCCCTTACGCGCGAACTCAAGGACGAGGCCGCGGCCGATGCCGCCGGTGACGATCACCGTCTTTCCCGCAAGCCCCAGTTCGATAACTTCCCGGCCCGATTCGCTTTTTATGCTCGGACATCGTGCATCGTCGAGGAAAACATTTAAGGTAAATTGTTTTAAAGCGGGGCGCGGCGCCCCGCCCCTCAGCCGGCCTCTGCGAAATCTTCCGAAGGATAGCCCCAGCGGCTGAGTCCCTCGGCACGGGCGGACTTTTCGCGCGGCATCCGCGCCACTATTTCGGCGGCATTCTGCGCCGCCTTGGGGCTGTCGAAAACCTGCCCCTCCAGCACGAACATGCTGGGATGCGAGGCATAGAAGCGGAAGCCCCGCCCATGCGCCGCAACGATACCGGCAGTCACGGTGGTCGTTTCAATGATAAAGGCATCGGTCATGACG
>JAQGIF010000389.1 GCA_028291345.1 Rhodospirillales bacterium
GGTCGCCAATAGGCACATCGAGCGTTGAGATGCCGCGGACGCGTTGACCGATCCAACGCCAGCTGCCCGGTCGAATCTCTTTTTCTAAGATGATCATCTTGAATGCCTTTTCGGGCCTGAGATTCCAAAGTATTTACAGTCGCAATGCTCCCGAAGCAGAAGTTTAGGCATTCGACCGGCAAACAGTTTACGCCTGGCGGCGAGCAACCTTCGATCGCGGTGCCGTTCTGATCAATGGCACCGACTGCACTCGGCATAGCCTCCCGCAAAAGGCTCGGCGCCATCAACGGGGTCGAACGATTTTCGCTGCGACGTCCAAGAGGTAGGCGGACTCATCGGCAGGAAGATCAGCGAGCACGCCGCCATCGAGAGTCGGAACGCGCAAGGTGCCGGGCATCCCCTCCGGGTTTTCTCCCTCAATCAGGTCATAGAAAACCGCTGCGGCAAGGTACGTTCCGGCAACGCTCGGATGATGCCCATCCCCGCCGTACAGGCGCTCGCGGGGTCGTCCGGCGAGCGCCGCGCCGAACGCACGCCCTATTGGCACAACCGTGGCGCCCAAACTTTCGCCGATCTGCGAATATGATTTTGCGATGCGTTCCATATTCTCCGGGGCATCCTGGTCGCCCCAGGTCATATAGAGCATCGTTTTCGCTCCCGCCTTACGGATCTCGGCGTCGAACGTCTTGGCGTACTGGTACATGAGTTCCGGATTGTCCATGGGCCTGTAGCTTTGCTCCTGAAGGACAACGTAATCCCAATACCCGTTATTCCAGATCGCGCGGAGCGCGTCGCCGCGCCGCCAATTCCCCTTCAATGTTTCAGCAGGAAAGGCAACCATGCCCGTTATCAGCGGTCGGCTATGGGGACGCGCCGCCGCCATGGCTTCGACCATGCGGGGCAGATCGTTCACGTAAGTGAGGCTATTGCCGACGAACAGCACGCGCAGAGGACGGTCTGATGCGATATTGGCCGCGACCGCCTTAGGGACGCGCACCGTGACCGGCTGCAAGACGTAAAGGACAGCTATACAGACAGACAGCACGACGATTAGGGCACGGCGCACAAAATGGCCGATTCTCATCCCAGATCCCTTCTATTAATCACCGATGCGTTGGAGCTCGACATCGCGAGAAAGGCCGCTGAGCGGCAAACTGGCAACATACGGTGACACCGCTTTCGGGCAACCGCCTTGACGGGGTAACCATTCTGACGAAACGACACCGCGGCGATAAATATTCATCGTGCCGAGTGGGCTGCGGTGCATCAGATCCCACCCGACAAAGGTGGCAACAGTGCGCGCTAAGCCGACCTTCTCGGGCTAACCTCGCCGCCTGAAAGTGCGAGGCGTCCACACACGGACATTGCGGTTCAGAGGTCGTCCATCATCTCCGTGATTAGTGGTCAGTCCGATGTTGCTCGACAATCTTGCTGAAGTTCTAGCAGCCGGGTTCAAGTGAACGTCGAAGCTTCTGCCAATCGTTGGAGATCGGCAACGACCGACCGATGCAATTTGCGGCCAATGAAATTCGTCGTCCTTCCGGCTTCACCCATCCACAGGACCGACGTGAGTTTCGTGATGACGCTATAGAGATCGTATGCAGGGAGAGAAAAGGCGCGGAACGCCAGCGCCTCGCGCTTTTCCCAAGCCAGTGCTTCCTGACGCTCGCAGCCAGATGAGCATCGGCGCTTCTGTTGTGGGAGATTCGTCGAAGTTGACGCAATCCCGATCAAACCACGGCAATAGCATGCAAGTCGCGTCTGGCAGATGGACTACATTCCCTTACCTCTAACACTCATATCGTAGGCACTGATGTGGATAGGATACTTCCGTTTTTCTCTCGGTTGTCAAGGCGACGCTTTCTCGGATCCGCCGGCGTAGCGACTTTGGCCATGGTTTCGCGGCCAGCGTCAGCAGAGGACGCGGCAGAACCCGCATCGATGCACAACGAGAACGTGGCGCTGACTGTCAATGGACGGCGCCATGCTCTCGATCTCGATCCTCGCGTAACGTTGCTCGATGCGCTGCGTGAGAATCTCGGGATGACCGGTACGAAGAAGGGCTGCGACCAAGGACAGTGCGGCGCCTGCACGGTGATCGTCAATGGACAACGCATTAACAGCTGCCTGACGCTTGCCGTGATGCATGCGGGCGACGAGATCACGACCATTGAGGGCTTGGAAGAAGACGGCAATCTGCACCCAATGCAGGCCGCATTCGTGCGCCATGATGGATTGCAATGCGGGTATTGCACACCCGGTCAGATTTGCTCGGCGGTCGCGCTGTTGGCTGAACACAAGGCGGGCTGGCCAAGCTACGCGACGGCGGACGTCGCGACCGCGCCAGTTCTGACCGATGGTGAGATTGCGGAGCGTATGAGCGGGAATGTCTGCCGGTGTTCCGCCTATTCCAACATCGTTTCCGCCATCCGTGACGTAGCCGAGGGAGGCCGCATATGAAGCCGTTCCGCTACGAACGGGCCGGCAGCCTCGCGTCTGCATGCGCATCGGCGACGGAGCCCACGGCCAAGTTCATCGCAGGCGGCACCAACCTGCTCGATCTCATGAAACTGCAGATCGAGACGCCGACCCATCTCGTCGACATCGGCCCGCTGCCGCTCGCGGAGATCGAAGAGTCCGCGGAAGGCGGTCTGCGCATCGGCGCGCGAGTTACGAACAGCGCGCTCGCCGCCGACATGCGGGTCCGCCGTCGCTATCCAGTGTTGTCGCAGGCGATCCTGGCGGGCGCGTCGGCCCAGCTTCGCAACAAGGCCACGACCGGCGGGAATCTGCTTCAGCGCACGCGGTGCTCCTACTTCTATGACACGACGAAGCCCTGCAACAAGCGCATGCCAGGCTCTGGATGTGCAGCGCTTGGCGGCCTCAACCGCATGAACGCCGTGATCGGGGTGAGCAGCGATTGCATCGCCGCACACGGATCCGACATGGCAGTTGCGATGGCGGCGCTGGACGCGCGGGTGGAGACTGTCGCGGCTGACGGCGTAACCCGGACCATTCCAATCGACGCGCTCTATCGGCCGCCCGGCAACACGCCCCATATCGAGACGGTGCTGGCGCCGGGCGAACTGATCCAGTCAGTGGTGCTGCCGCCGCCGCCGCCGGGTCAACAACTCTACCGCAAAGTGCGTGATCGCGCTTCCTTCGCGTTCGCGCTCGTTTCGGTTGCGGTGGTTGTGACGCGCGAAGACGACCGGGTGCGCGCCGCGCGTGTCGCGTTCGGAGGGATCTCCTACAAGCCCTGGCGATCGGCGGAGGCCGAGGCGGCGCTCATCGGCGCCACCGTGACGCGTGCGTCCTTCGACGCTGCTGGGCGCGCTGCACTCAGGGATGCCCGTGGGTACGGCTATAACGATTTCAAGATTCCGCTCGCCCGCCGGACCTTGCGCGCCGCGCTGGCCGACGCGACCGGCGTCATCTAAGGAGAAGGGATCATGGCCGAAGGCAAGCTCGCCGACCCGATTGGGCTCCCTCTCGACCGCGTCGATGGGCAACTGAAGGTGACCGGGAGAGCCACCTACGCCTTTGAATACGCCACGCAAGGCGGCGCAGCTTATGGCGTCATCGTTCCCTCAGCGATCGCCAAGGGGCGCGTCGTTGCAGTCGACGTGCAGGAGGCACAGCACGCTCCCGGAGTGCTGCTCGTGCTGACCAAAGACAATGCGCCACCCCAAACCCCGTGGGGCCCGGTCGATCTGCCGGACCGCTTTGCCCGCGCAGAGCCCGCGCTGGATTCCGATGAGGTGCGTTATTTCGGTTTCCCCGTCGCGTTCGTGGTCGCCGAAACATTCGAGGAAGCCAATGCCGCCGCCGCATTGGTTAGCGTCCGTTGCGATTCGTTGCCCGGCCAGTATGATCTGCACTCAGCTGGCCCGACGGCCGAAGACCCAGGCCACATCAGCGACGGCGCGCCCGCTAACAGCTCCGTCGGCGATTTCGAAGCTGCGTTCGCTACCGCACCGGTGAAGATCGAGGCGCTCTACACCACCCCCTATCAGAACCAGGCCCCAATGGAGCCGCATGCGACGATGGCGGTTTGGGAGGGCCAAATGCTGACGGTCCATACTTCGGCGCAGCTGACGACAAGCCCACAGGAAGGCCTCGCCCGGACATTCAACATTCCCAAAGAGAATGTCCGCGTCGTTACCCGCTACATCGGGGGCGGCTTCGGCAGCAAGTTGCCGTTCTATGTCGACGCGACGCTCGCGGCAATCGGGGCCCGCATCGTTGGTCGACCTGTGAAACTGGCGATGACCCGCCCCCAGCTCTTTCACATGACCACCCATCGCACCGCATCCGAGCAGCGCCTGCGGCTCGGCGCAGACCGTGACGGCCGACTGACCGCCTATGGTCAGGACGCGCTTGTGCAATGCGCCCGCTTCGACAACTATACCGAGCCGGTCTGCGGAGCAGCCCGCATGCTCTATGCCGCGCCCAACCGGCTTACCCGGCATCGCCTCGCAAAGCTGGATCTCCCGCGGTCGGATTCGATGCGCGCCCCAGGGGACGCGATCGGCCTGCTGGCACTCGAATGCGCGATGGACGAGCTGGCGGACGCCCTTGGGTTCGATCCGGTGGATCTGCGGCTACGAAACGACACAGAGATCGATCCCGAGCGGGACAGGCCCTTCGCCTCGCGGCATCTCGCGGAAGCGTTGCGCCTGGGTGCCGCGCGCTTTGGTTGGGACAAACGCATTGCAAAGCCGGCCAGTGTCCGCGACGGGCGCTGGCTCATCGGTCTCGGTGTCGCCTCCGCCGTCCGCGCCGACGTGCTGCGGAGCGCGACCGCGCGTGCGCGCCTCGAGCGCGACGGTCGGCTGACGGTGGAGCTGGCGATGACTGACATCGGCACCGGCACTTACACGATCCTCACACAGGTTGCCGCCGAGGCGATGGAGTTGCCAGTCGACCGTGTCACAGTTCGCCTTGGCGATACCCGCTTTCCACCCACCGCCGGCTCGGGCGGCTCCTTTGGCGCGGCGACGTCAAGCAGCGCGGTTCTTGCCGCCTGTCGGAAACTCAACGCCGGCCTCGCTCTCGGGCTCACGGAAGCCGAGGGATCGGTCACCCCCGCCGACCTCGACGACACATACGCGCACGCTGGCTTCGGCGCGCATTTTGCGGAAGCGGCGGTGCATCGGGACACCGGCGAGGTGCGTGTTCGACGCATGCTCGGCGTGTTCGCGGCCGGTCGTATCCTCAATGCGAAAACGGCGCGCTCGCAGATGATCGGCGGCATGACGTGGGGCATCGGATCGGCGCTGATCGAGGAGAACCACGTTGACCCGCGCTACGGGTCATTCGTTAACCAGGATCTGGCGAGCTATCATGTCGCGGTGAACGCCGACGTCGGCTCGTTGGACGTCATGTTTCTGGACGAGGCCGATCCGCATGGCAGTCCGCTGGGCAGCAAGGGCATCGGCGAGCTTGGAATCTGCGGAGCGGGCGCCGCAGTCATCAATGCCATCCACAACGCAACCGGCGCTCGCATACGCGACATGCCCGCCACGCCGGACAAGCTGCTGGCTACGCTCGAAACTTTAGACGCTTAGCAGGTCCGAATGGCGGGATGTGAACCTTCGCCTCTTAGTGAACGAAGTCGAGGCTGGTTTCTTGGGTGCCTTCACGAGTTCGATACACCCGGCATTGGGCAAGCCTCCATCTCAGCGGCTTTACGCAGATACTTGATTTCCAGGTCAGAGCAATCGCTCATTCAAAATCGTCTCATTGATGGTTCTTTAGGCACTTAGGTTCCCTAAAGGATAGTAAATCCGAATTTAATGGGAGAAATCGAGTGCGGCATCCATTCTGCCTGTCTGCGCAGAGTTTCTCTGTTCATCAGGAGTCAAGTAACCGTGACACCAATGACCAATGGTGGAGGTCGGCAGATGAAGACAATTCGGAAATTCGCCATGGTCGCTGCCTGCTTGCTATCGGCGACACTCTTCGCACCGGAGGCGCCGGCGCAGACCGCCAAGCCGGTCGAAGCGCGCAATGTGGTGCTGGTACACGGAGCGTGGGCCGACGGCTCCAGCTGGAGCGAGGTCATCTCGCACCTCCAGACAGCCGACTTGCATGTAACCGCGGTGCGAAATCCCCTGACATCGCTCGCTGATGCTGTCGCCGTGACCCGCCGCGCCTTGGCCCTGCAGGACGGACCGACCGTGTTGGTGGGCCACTCCTGGGCCGGAACTGTCGTCAGCGAAGTGGGAATTAATCCGAAGGTCACGGCGCTGGTCTATGTCGCAGCTCGAGCGCCGGACGCGGGGGAAGATTTCGTCGCCCCATCGGAAAAATTTCCCACTACGTGGGTGCGGGCAGGTCTCCAGGCAAGCGATGGCTATACCAGGCTGTCCGAGGAAGCATTTCTAAAATATTTCGCGAATGGCGTCGCGCACAAAGAGACGATAGCGCCCGACTTCGAACGGTTTCTTGCGGCACGCACCAAAGCGACGACCGTGGAGTTGGAACCAGGGCACCTATCGCTGGTCTCTCATCTAGGTGAAATCGCGGACCGCCGCGCCTGAGAGAACGATCACCAATTCATGGAGGCGCAAGATGCAAACAGCATGGGAATTTAGCGAAGACAGGCTTGAGTTTCGGGCAGCCAACGATCGCATGTTGAACGTGCTCGCGACATTGCTGGCCATCTTTCGCCGCAAGTTCTCCCAGCTCAACGATCAACGTATCCGAAGTGCGATGACGCACTTCGAAAGTCAAATCATTGCGGCAAGTGAACTGCTCGGGACGATTTCATCGACACCCTCGACCGACGATGCGGCTGTCGATGTCTATCTTGAGCGGCTGAGTCGCGCTCTATCTCGCGCAGTCCTTAGCCCAGCCAATATCGAATGCGAGATATTTTCGGATCATGGATGGTTGCCGGTAAGTGTCTGTGAGCACCTCGGATTCATTATCGTCGAGCTTGTTCTTAATGCGAGCAAATACGCTTTTGCAAATCGGAGCAACCGCGTTGTTCGCATTGAGATGACGCAGAGCGGCCGTCATTGGCTCTGCACCGTGTCGGATAACGGCATCGGCATGAATGGCGCCGACCGCGGCATGGGATTGAATATAGTCGATCTATTGGTGCGGACCCTGAAAGGGCGCTTGATCATCCGATCAGGTGCTCCAGGCACATGCGTTGGCGTGATTCTGCCTGACCAATCAATGCCGCGTGGCGATTGATTTAGCGAACGGCGTCGAAGCAACCCAACTCGGCCGTAGACTCATCAGGGTTTGATCCAGATGCGGATGACGGCGATTTTGACGGCGCCGAGAAAATTGACGGGGTTTTTTGCCATAGCGAGTTACGATTCGCCTGAAGCTTCTGATTTTGTGAAGAATCGCTCGACGAGGTTTCTCCGTCTCTAAACCCGGAACTGAAGGCAAAGGTCTCTGTGCGGTTTCGGTTGAGCGGTATATTGGCCCAGGCCTCTTTTCGTCGGCCGAGGCCCGCAAGGCGTTCGTGTCGTAGGCCGCGGAGGCCAGCACGATACTTCCAAGACCGAGCGCGTTTAACTTGGCTGCGACCTAAACTCCAGACGAACTTAGGAGGGCCGATTTCCGTTGATAGTTTCGTTCGACCTGAGCGGAAGGTGGCGAAGCAGCGCGCTAAATGCACCAGCGACCGGAATCGGGACAGTGTATTTCACCTGCGCACTTCGAAGCCTGAAGACCGAAATGACGCGCCTTTGGCGACGCCGAAAAGAACCTTGATGCGGTTCCGACGAACCGCCATTCCGCTGAAAGCGGCGAGCCTCAATTAAAGAACGTACATCATGACTACCCGGCGGATCACTTCGGGTGAGCTGTCGAAATCGCGGAATGGGTTTTTCATTCGACAACGTGAGCCGTTTGGGCATCGCCGATCAATCTGCGCTGACGGAGCTGTCGAGATCCATGAGGTCCTCGGGTCGAATAGCTTCATCCACCATAGGCCGGCCGAACCGGGCCGCCAATCGATCTCATGCTGGCGTCGGCCGAGCGATTCCCGCGTGCCGGCTGGCTGCGCGCGCAGCGGCTCCGGCCAGCAGCAGGCCGCCGACAACCACGAAAGCCGCATGATTGCCCAGGGCGCCGCGCAACGGCGTCACGATCAGCGGATTCAGGAAGTCACCGATATACATGGCCATATAGAGGAAACCCATTGCGCGGCCGCGCATGTCCGGTGGCGCCTGTCCCAGCACCAGGTTGGTGACATAGGGGCCAAGGCCGCCGCCGCCCAGCCCGGCCAGTGCGCAGGCTACCGCCGCCATCGCCGCGCCGTGCGAAAAACCGATGACAAGGCAACTCAGCCCCATCGTTCCCAATATCATCACTAGGATCCAGCGGGTTCCGACGCGCTCGACCAGCCGGCCATAGAAGAGCCCGATGACGAAAGTCGTCACCGTGATCATGCTCATCACGCGCGACTGGATAGCGGGATCGGTCACGCCGTCCCCGGCCAGCACGAATGACATGTGCAGAAAGAACATGTAGGCCGCGACATACATGGGCACGATCAGCAGATAGGTCGGCCACATCGGCAGTAGGTCTTTGGATGGCCTCGGCGAAGGCTGGCGTCCGCCCCCGGCCTCCGCGCTGACTGGAAAGCGCGCGGCGAGGACCAGGCCGATCATCAGGAACGACGCCAGATAGAGCGCGAAGGGCGCCCGCCACCCACCGATTCTCGCGATTTCGCCTGTTAGTAGCAGCGTCCCCGCGCCGGCGGCGGCGATGAAAGCGCCCTGATAGCCGAGGAAGCGCGCACGCGCAGTTCCGTCGAAGCGGTTGCCCAGCATCGCGAATGTTGCGGCGCCGATCCCGGCCGACGACATGCCCTGGACGAAGCGCGATGCGAGCAGGGCGGGGGCGCTGTTGAGATAGAGGCCGGCCGAGCCGGTGAAGCCGTAGAGGATCAGTGCCAGCACCAGCAGGCGGCGCAGCCCGACCCGGTCGCCCAGCCAGCCGGCCATCGGGCCGCCGACCATGATGCCGACGCCGGAGAAGGTGATGATCGCCTGCGCCTTCAGCGCCGCTCCGCCACCCGTCCCGAAATGGGCGGCGATGCTCGAGAGCACCGGCGAGATCGCGCTGATCAGCAGCATGTTGAAGGACAGGCTGGTCAGCAG
>JAQGIF010000002.1 GCA_028291345.1 Rhodospirillales bacterium
GAGGACATAAGGCGACGAGGATATAGACGGATACGGCGATCCAGATCTGCGTCTTCACCGCATTTTCTGACGTGCCGTAGAACTATTTGATCCGCAAATGCTGCTTGATCCATCTGAAGAAAAGCTCCACATGCCACCGATTTTTATCTAGGGTGACGATGGTCAGGGCCGGAAGAGCGAAATGATTGGTCAGAAACACCAGCGTCTTGCCCATCTCGGCGTCCTTGAAGCGGATGCGCCGCAGATGCTCGGGGTCATGCCGGCTGGTGTAATGACCATCCAAAGGCAATGGATTGGTCGCCGATAATGCCGGTCGCGCGATCCGTCGCCGCCGAATAGACCGATGGGCATTTCATGTTCGACTTGGTGCGCGTCACGAAAAAGGCCCCCGCGTGGTGCAGCGCATTAAGGCGGGCAAAATCGACATAGCCGCGATGCATGACGTAAATGGCGCCGGATTCCGGGATGAGCAGGTCGAGCGCATGGACGTCGCCCAGTTTGCCATCCGAGATGGATTAAGCTTGGAATGTTGCCGCGCAAATCCAGCAGGATGTGCATCTTCACCGCCGGCTTGGTCGTGCGAAAATGCGCCCACGGAAAGACCGACAGGCACAGCTCGATGGTCGTCGCGTCCAGAGCGTAGACCGTATTGGTCGCATCCAGACCAAGATCCTCTGTGGCGTACAGCTTTTTCGCTTGGGCGATCAGCGGTTGAGGGAGTTCGGCGTAGATGCGCCAGTCGCGCGATTCGTTGGCATCGGCCAGCGTTGAGCGCCGAACCGGTTCGCGAAAACCCATGTGATACAGCTTCGACGCCTGTACCGACAAACAAGTCTCGATATCGCGCGGGCTATCCCGGTAGATCAGTTGAGCAGACGCTATCGCCCGATATTGCTCGGCGCAGGAGAGTGTCCGCACGCGATGGTCGCCGCCGTAGCGAACGACGATCCGATGAAACGTCTTCCAGGGCAGGAAATCCATGAGCTGGGAAAACAATGTCTGGCCGACATACATCTGGAACTCCGGGCTCGCAAAAACCGCGAGCCTGTCCGAAGCGCCGATAGCCGTTCAAGTCGGGGACGCCCACTTTTCGCCCGGAAAACCGCGGATACCGTGGCTTTCAGAGCCTTACCCCCTCAGTTAACCGGACGCAGTGTTGCCTATTAGCTATAAATATAATGCGGAATGAAGCGGGCGCGGTTGGTTGTGATCGCCCCATCCTCCTCGCGGATGCACAGGCCGCAGGCTTGGCCGGCCACGATCCAAGAGCCGAGGATCGCAGTGCGGTCGCCCTCTCGGAAAACCGCACCGGCCGCCTGAAGGATCGCGGGACCGGCATAGGGGCCGCCGGTTGCGGCGGTGATCCGCGCGCCGTGCCTTATCTCAATATTCGCGCCCTCACGTCCATGCAGCGGTTTGCGCACGACGGCATTACCAAGACTTGACGCCGCGGGGTCGCCCTCATGAAAGCTGGGCAGCAGATTGGGATGGTTGGGATTGAGCCGCCATAATTCGGCACAGAGACCCTTGTTCGATAGCAGCATTTTCCAGACCGGCTCGATGAACTGGCAGGGCCGCGCGAGCGTATGGCCGCCGAAGGCCTCGCGCGCCATCCATTCCCACGGGTAAAGTTTGAAAAGGGTCTGGATGATCCGGTCCTGGAGATCGGTAAAGCGCCCGCGCGCATCGACCCCGATCTGTTCGATCGCGACCATGGCCGGTTCGAGCCCCGCCTGGGCCGCGCAATCGGCCAAATATAGGATCGTCGCCTGATCCTCCTCATTGTCGGCCATCGCCGCAAGATGCAGCCGGCCACGGATCCCCATCTGGCCCAAGGCCGCGATCAGCCGTTCGTGGATCGAATTATACTGGTCTGCGTCCGACGACAGACGCCCCCCAGCCTGTAGATCCTTAAGCCACTGCCATTGTACGATCGCCGACTCCAACAGCGCGGTTGGCGTGTCGGCGTTGAATTCGAGCAGCTTGGCCGGGCCACGCCCATCATAGGCGAGGTCGAAACGGCCATAGAGGTCGCGATCCCGCAGCCGCCAGCTTTCAGCGATGGCCGGCCAGAAATCCGATGGGATAGCGAGACGGGACAGCGCCTGCTCGTCATTCGCAAGCTCATCGACCGCCGCGTAGCAGAGCGCAACCAACTCCTGCGTCGGCCCCTCGATGTCGCCCTCGATCTGATCAAGCGTAAAGCGGAATCGCGCTGACTCGTCCCAATACGGAATGCCGTCCTGGGTGTGAAAGGTGAAGCCGGCGGCTTCGCATTTTTCGCGCCAATCGGGGCGCGGCGCGCTGGATTCCCGTAGCATGGGGTCAGCTCCCGCCGGAAAAGCTGTGCCCGGACTCGCCAAAGCCGCCGCGCGAAACGGTGCTGGTTTCCGGTCTGCTGGTCGAAGTCCCGCGATCGGCGAGCCTGCCGCTGCCCGCACCCGCGCTGGTGTAGCCGCCGAAGCGCGTGCCGCCCGCCCCGATCATGCCGTTCTGCCGGTTGGGATCCTGATAGAGAGGATGGTAACCCAAGCCGCGGCCCAGCATGTAACCCATCATCATTGGCATGAAGAAGCTGCCGCCGCCTTCGGCACGGCGCTCCTCGCAGCCGGTCGGACCATAGGCTGCGAGACATTCGTCGCGCGACTGGAAGTGCCGGGCAGTGGTTTCATGTTCGCGCTGGGCCGCGGCGAAGCCCTCGCGGCATTCCTGGTCCGTGTGTTGGCCCGCAGCTTCGCAGGCCTCGACGCTGGGATAGCTCTCGGCCTTGGGTTTGCAGCCCGACAGGCCCATGGCCGCCGAGCCCAACAACACCAGCGACACCGTCATCGACCGCTTCATCGCGAATATATCCCTCTTTTCGGTGCCGTCCTTGGCAGGTTGCCCCGGCACCCGAACATCTTGACCGCGATCGATCTACCGTCTTTCCCAACGGGAAACCATCGCCCTCGGCCGGACATGCATATGGGATGCGCGCAAGCCGGCGTCACTACCATCTCGCAAACGATCGAGCGACAGCACTCAGAGGTTCGCAAGCTTGGCCATAGTTTCGCGCGACCGACTACCAGGGCGAATGGCTCTGGCCGATCACGATGTCGAAGGTGATTCCCAGAATGGGATGAAGTCCTTGATTGGCCCGCCCGAGATCACGAATGCGCCTCCACCGGTTTTTCCGCAGAATCTCCATTTCAAAAAATTGCAACCCATCTATTCTCCCTGCAGTTGAACATTTTTGATCCCGCTCAATGCTGTGATCAAAAAGAGAAGGAGCGAAGGAGATGATGACAATCACGTGCCGATAGAAATGTCAGTGAGCGAAGTATCCTCATTCAGAATGGCCTACTCCCGTTTGGAAGCCGATGCCCTCCCGAACGCCACCCCCGCCGATAGCGGCGATAGAGTGCAGCGACTGATGCGATGGAACGCGGATGTCGTGATCCAGGAAGATATCTACAGCCTGCTCTTGCGCGACCCCCGCTGGACCGTAGCGGTGCGCATGCTCGCGGTGAACATGCTGGCGGCCGCGGCGAGCGATTCGGCACTGGACGGCATATTCAAAGATGCAGGCCGCTATGTGGCGGTGATGTGGGCAATCCACCTGCATGTTTCCGATAGCCTGACCTTGCCGAAGCTCAAGGCGATCTGCACCGCATCCGGGCTTCTGAGCCCGGGGCGGGCGCGGGCGCTGCTATCCTATCTGCGCTACCTGGATTACATCGCGGTGCTGCCTGCCGGAGGGCCCGGGGAGATCGCGCGATACGTGCCGACAGCCGCGCTGATGGCGGCATGGCGCAGCCATCTCAGCGCCGCACTAAACGCCGCGCGTATTCTCGAGCCGGCGGCCGGGCTGATCATCGATCGTCTGCACGACCCAGCTGTCCTGGCGACCTTCGCACGAATTCTTGGTGAGGAGCTGCTGGCATCGACGCGGGGACCGGATCAGAGCCAGAACTTCTATCGTGTCTTCCTGCATCGCCATGCCGGCACGCAGATTGTCTGGAGCCTGCTGGCCGTCGATGACGAGGCGTTTCCGCCCCGCAAGCCTATCCCGCTTTCAATTGCGGCCACGGCCCGGCGCTTTCGCGTTTCGCGCATCCATGTCGGGCGGCTGTTGGACGAGGCCGAACGCGAAGGTTTTCTGAGGCGCCGAGATGACGGAACGGTCGTGTTCGAGGAGGGTGTCCGCTCCACCATCCAGTTTCTCTATGCGACGCAACTGGTGCGGCTCTTGAGCGCCGCGGCCAAGACTATCATCGAACACCCTGACCTCGTCGCGTGCCCGGCGGCGGCCGGTTCGGGCGTGAATCCGGAACCGGGTGCCGTCAGCGCAGGATTTACTTCAGAACCAGTTCACGCGTGAGTACCTGGCCCTTTTCTGTACGGATCGTCTCGCGGTCGGCATAGGCCTTGTTCGCTGCGGTGATCGAGCCAGACAGCTTCTTCGTAATCGCATCCATCTCGTCGAGCGGCACATCCATGACGCCCATGTTCTTATATTCGATCATCAGGATGAGGTCGGCCTCGTTGTCGCGCGGGTCCTGCGGCGCCAGGACCTTATAGTCCAACACCCATCCCTTCGCCTTTAGTGCCTCCTGCTCGGCTTTCCAGGTGGTCGAGACGAATTTCAAATAATCGTCGAAATGACCGGCTTTGGTCTGGATATAGGCAATGCTCCAGACCGGCCCGTTGTCATAGGTGCGGACCTCGTCCGCCGACGAGGGGGTCGTTAGGGCGAGCAGCGCCGCACAGCCGACGATCGGCGCAATAAAAGCTTTCATGAAATATCCTCCATCAAATTGGCCGTGAGCAGGGTCAGTCACCCGCAGCGTCGGCACAACTGAACATTTTTGACCGCCGCGGCCGTCGGTGCCCGCAGCAGACTGCGAATGCTGGGCAGCAGCTCTAGACAAGCCGGGCGGTAAACGATCATATCGGCCGCCGCGTATCGACCGGCTTCCCGCCGGAAACCGTCGCCGATGGTCCGGGCCGGTGTGAGTAAGGGATTCAATATGCGTCGCCGATCGTTAAAAGCTGCATTGCTTGTGTCGACCCTTGTGTTTCAGTTTGGCGCTATGATGACATCCGCTTGTGCCGACACCGGCCTGCCCGCGAACAGCCCTTTTGCCAAACCGTCGGCCCTGCCCTATGAGGCGCCGCAGTTCAATGCGATCAAGGACACTGATTTCCAGCCGGCGATCGAGGCCGGAATGGTGCAGGACTCGGCCGATTTCGAGACGATCGCCAACGATCCCGCCACGCCGACCTTCGACAACACGATTACTGCCATGGAGAAGGCCGGACAGCTGCTGAACCGGGCTAATGCCCTGTTCCAGAATCTGGTTCAATCCAACAGCAGCGACACCTTGCAGAAGGTTAACCAGGAGGAGGCGCCCCGCCTGCAGGCGCATAGCGATTCCATCCTGCTGAACCCGAAATTGTTTGCACGGGTGAAGGCGCTGTATGACGCGCGCGAAGCGCTGGGGCTGAAGCCCGAGCAGAAATTCCTAGCCGAGCGTTATTATCGCAAATTCGTCCATGCCGGCGCGCAGCTGCCCGACGCCGACAAGGCGAAACTGACCGAACTGAACGGGAAGATCGCCACCTTGCAGGCGCGATATCTCGAAAAGCTGCTGGCTGCGGGAGACGCCGGAGCGGTGGTGGTCGACAGCAAGGCCGAGCTGGACGGGCTGACCGATGCCGACATCGCGGTCACGGCCGAGGCCGCGAAGGCGCGCAAGCTGGACGGGAAATACGTCATCGCGCTGCGCAACACGACGCAGCAGCCGATCCTCGCGTCGCTGAAGAACCGAGCCTTGCGTGAGCGCGTGCTCAAGGCGTCGGAGACGCGCGGCGACCAGGCGGGGCCAACCGACCTGCGCGACCTAATCGCAGGTCTGGCGCAACTGCGCGCCGCGAAAGGCAAGCTGCTGGGCTTTGCCGACTTCGCCGACTATACGCTGACCGACCAGATGGCGAAAAATTCGGAGGCGGCGAAGAAGCTTCTGACCGATCTGGTGCCGGCGACGACCGCCAAGGCCCAAGCGGAGGCCGCCGAGATCCAGGCGGTGATCGACCAGCAGAAAGGCGGCTTTCAACTCGCCGCGCATGACTGGGAATTTTATGCCGACCAGGTGCGCAAGGCGAAATACAGTGTCGACGATTCCGAGGTGAAGCAATATTTCGAGCTGGACCGCGTGCTGCAGGACGGCGTGTTCTTCGCCGCCAACCAGCTTTACGGGATCACCTTCAAGGAGCGACACGACCTGCCGCTCTATAATCCCGATGTCCGCACCTTCGAGGTGTTCGATGCCGACGGCACGCCGCTGACCCTGTTTTATGCCGATTACTTTGCCCGGCCAAACAAGACCGGCGGCGCCTGGTGCAACTTCATGAACAATCCGAGTGGGCTGGATGATCGCAAAGCGATCCTGGTCAATGTGGCGAACTTCACCAAACCCGCGCCCGGCGAACCCGCGCTGATCAGCTTTGACGACGTTACGACCATGTTCCACGAATTCGGCCATGCGTTGCACGCCATGTTCTCGGTCAAATATTACCCGTCGGAAAACGGCTTCAATCTGCCGACCGATGTGATCGAGTTCCCGTCGCAGTTCAACGAGCATTGGGCGCTGGACCCGATCGTATTCGCCCATTACGCCAAGCATCATAAGACCGGCGCGGCGATGCCGCAGACCTTGGTCGATAAGATCAAGGCCGCCCGCACCTACGGCCAGGGCTATGCGACCATGGAAATCCTCGGCGCGGCGTTGCTCGACCTGGAATGGCACAGCCTGAAGGCCGACGCGCCAAAGCAAGATCCAGATACGTTCGAGGCGGCGGCGCTAAGCAAGAACGGGGTCGACTTGCCCCAGATACCGCCGCGCTATCGCAGCCCGTATTTCCTGCATATCTGGGGCAATGGGTACGAGGCGAATTACTATTCCTACACGTGGGGCGAAATCCTCGATGATGACGCCTATGAGTGGTTCAAGGAAAATGGCGGGTTGACCCGCGCCAACGGCCAGCGCTTTCGCGATAAGATGCTGGGACCGGGCTATGTCGCTGACCCGATGGCCATGTATCGCGATTTCCGCGGCCGCGACCCGAGCGCCAAAGCACTGGAGCGGCAGCGCGGGCTGGATTAAACAACGCCTGCCGCTTTCCTTCTCCCTCCCAACCATAAAGCACCCATGACACTTATCTCTACGCCGCGCCCGCCAGAAGCCTTGTTTCAGCCGGTGCAGATCGGCGACATCGGGTGCAAGAACCGGATTGTCATGTCGCCGATGACGCGCAGCCGCGCCGGGGAGCGGCTAGAGCCGGTGGCGATCAATGCCGAATATTATGCTCAGCGTGCGGGTGCAGGGCTGATCATCACCGAGGCGACTCAGATCTCGGTGCCGGCCCAGGGCTATGTCGATACGCCCGGCCTGTTCACGGCGGACCAAATTCGCGGCTGGAAGGATGTGACCGATGCGGTGCATGAGCGCGGCGGCAGGATCGTCGTGCAGATCTGGCATACAGGCCGCATGTCGCATGTCTCCTTCCAACCGAACGGCCAGGCGCCGGGAGCGCCCTCGGCGATCCGCGCCAACGCCAAAGTGTTCGTCGCGGGCGAAGGCTTCACCGACACATCGATGCCGCGCGCCCTCCTGCTCGACGAGCTGCCGCAGATCGTCGACGATTTCCGCCAGACCTGCAGCCGCGCGCTGGAGGCCGGATTCGACGGCGTCGAGATTCACGGCGCGCACGGCTATTTGCTGGACGCCTTCCTGCGCGACGCCTCCAACCAGCGCACCGACGCCTACGGCGGCTCGATCGAGAACAGGGCGCGCCTGTTGCTGGAAGTTATGGAGGCTTGCGCCAAGGAGATCGGTGGCGGCCGCCTCGGCATCCGCCTGTCGCCGGTATCGCCGGCCAACGATTCGCATGACAGCAACCCGCAGCCGGTGTTCGAATATGTCCTCGAGAAGCTGAACCCGCTGCGCCTCGCCTTCATCGATGTGGTCGAGGGTGCGACCGGCGGGCCGCGCGACAACTCGCCGTTCGATTACGAAGCGTTGCACGACCGGTTCGACGGCGCCTGGATGGTCAATAACGGCTACACGCGCCAGATGGCCTTGGACGTGATCGCCAGCGGCCAGGCCGACCTCGTCGCCTTCGGCCGGCCCTTCATCGCCAACCCCGATCTGGTGCGGCGCCTGCAGGAAGACCTGCCGCTCGCGGAACTGGACCCGGCCACGACCTATGGCAAGGGCGCGGACGGCTATACGACCTATCCCGCGCTGGCTTAAGCAGATCAAAACAGGTAACCAAACGCTAATGCAATTAGGGAGGATATAATGGACGCGGAAAAGGGCAAGAGACTGGTGCGCGAGTTTTTGGAAACGCTGCATGGCGGCAATATCGACGCCGCGCTGGCGATGACGACGGCCGACGCCAAGCTGCTGATCTTCAATACCGAGCTGCCAGACGGTTTCCGCGTCCTCGGCGGCATGATCCCGGCCTTGTTCGATAACCCGCCGACCCGCGAATACACCGGCCAGTTCGTCGACGGCGACATGGTGATTTCCCAAGTGACCATCCGGGGCAAGACCAAGGGCGGCGACCAGTATGAGAACGCCTATCTCATCATCATCCGCTTCGCCGGCGACAAGGTCGCGTCGATGCAGGAATATATGGATAGCGCCTATGCCAACCAGAAGTTCGCGTTCGCGCAGCAGCAGCAGTAACCCGCGCGCCAAAGAGGGCGTGGGTTCGCGAATATTTACGATGTATCGATTTCCGTGATGGCCGGACTTGATCCGGCCAACCACGCCTCTCCACAAGCGCCTAAGCGGCAAATAAAGCGATCGAACGTTCCTGTGGAAACCCGGTCAGCCCGGTCATGAAGATCAGGAAGAAGGCGGCCCGGTGGCCCCCCGCCCCACCTGGCTGTCCCATTCGAAGAGCTCCCCGAGCTTTTTCCAACTCGATCTCCTTCAAACATTCGTCGATGTTCGGCCGGGGGATCGTCGGGACGGGTTTTGAAATCTGGAGTGTTGCGACTCGCAAAGGTTATCGGCCAAGCCGGCGGCGACCAGATTCTTGTCGACCCCCTCGGTCAGCCGGTTAAACCAAGCCTGAAGCTCCTCCTCGCGGGAGAGTGGGACCTCTTCGTCGTCGTAATCCTGGGCGTCCCGCCGATCGCGATAATCCTCGGCGTTCCGTCCATCGCGCCGGTTCGCCACGGCGGTGCGGACATTCCAGCTTTTGGATTGCCGCCCGTTCCGGCCGGGGGTGCCTGCGGCGGGCGCATTCGCACAGGCCGCAGCCCGGCGACTTCCTGTTTCAGGATGATGATCTGGCGTATGGCGCGTGCCGCCTTATGGCCAACCGGCGAAATCCATCGCCATATCCGCCAGCGCGGCCAGCCGCGCGCACCCATAGTCCTGCAGGATTCCGGGCCACAGACCCCGCGCGCGGCAGCGCGATCCCCCGGCGCCGGCGCACGGGCGGTTGGTTTGCGCGGACGGGCGGGCTCTGTTGTTCCTATTTGGACGTTACAGGAATATTCTACGAATTTTCGAGAATCCCGAACAATCTTTTTTGCTTTTTCTTCTGGCTGATCCGATTGTCGGTTGAAGGCGATGCAACAGCCGGGGTCGAGAGAACCAACACTTGATGTCGCAAGAACCAATTCGCTCATTGCCGGCTCAATTGCTGGGCACCATGGCGCAGCCGATCAAGCATGCGATCGCTGCCAATGTCGTCGCGCTTTTTAATGATGGCGCGCGTGGCGA
>JAQGIF010000003.1 GCA_028291345.1 Rhodospirillales bacterium
GGTTATCGCTTTCATGTGAAGACCTAAAAGCGCCGAGCCCAGAAGGTTCCCAACCCTCGCACCACGGTTACCAACAGGCGCGCAGGGATCGCACGAGTGCCTTCTTTAACTTAGGGGTCGCCCCCCATTTCGGGCGAAGCGATTCGCGTGGCGGCTATTCATGGATCTCAAACTTATCGGACCCTCGGCGCTGATCACCGGAAGTACATCGGGCATCGGCAGCGCCGTTGCCCGAGCGCTTGCACGGGAAGGCGCGACGGTGATCGTCCATGGCCGCTCCGAAGCGCGCGCCAGGGCGGTGACGTCGACGATCGCCGAAGCCGGCGGCCTGGCGCATTACGCGCCTGGCGATCTGAACCGGGAGGCGGATGCTCGGGCGGCAATCGCGCAGGCGCTGAATGCCCTAGACCAGATCGATATTGGTAAATAATGTGGGCGATCCGGTCGAAGGCAAGGGCTCGTTCTTCGACGCGACCCTTTCCGAATGGGCCACCTCCTTCAACAGCAACGCCCTTGTGGCAATCGGGATGGTGCAAGGGCTGTTCCCCGCCATGGAGGCGCGTGGCTGGGGGCACGTCGTCCAGGTATCGTTGCGCATCAGCATTTCACCACGCCAACATGCCGTCCTACGGCGCGGCCAGGCTGGCGATGAACAACTTCACGCTCGGCCTGTCCAAGGAGCTCGCCCTTTCCCGCGTGACATCGAACGCCGTGATGCCGGGGCTGACTTGCACACACCAACTCGACCACTTCTTTCCCGATATCGCGCCCCTTGGTGACAGAGCTGGACGCTCCCTCGTGACGCCGCGCACTGCGAGGAAGCGCACGAAGCGCTTCATCATGAACCTTGCATAGGTTTCACGGGATTGTATCCATCCCATGGCCGCGACGAGTTCGGTGGCTCGTGTTTCGTCGAGATCACATGGAGCCATCCCGGCAGCATGCATTGCCTTGGCAACATCATTTATGCAGCTCAGGTAGATTTTGACGGTGCTCTCTGCATGGTCGTGCTCGACCATCTCATCGACAAAGACGACGAGATGGTCTCCGAACATGCCGAAGGCGCAGCTGTAAAAGTAGCGATGCCGATTGATCCTCATCGTGTTCTCCTTGTTTCAAACAAGGAAAGACGGCGATCAATCTGAGTGTAGTAGCGCAAGGTGTATGTCAGTCCACGGAGGACGCGACGGTCTTCCGCTTCGCGGGACGAACCTGCCTTTCAATTTCGGGCTTGGCTCTTGGCCGCGTCTGCTGCTTCGAAGTGCGCCAATTGATCCCGGTGGGCCTTCTGGAAGGCCGGGCGGCTGCAAGCACGCGCTACATAAGCTTTGAGAGCACCGTAGTTCTCCAGCTCGCCCAGCTCGTTTGGTATGCGAAGCGCATCGGACATCACGATATCCGCGATTGTGAAGCGCGAAGCCAGCCACTCCCGCTCCTTCAAGACCGCCTCCAACCGGTCGAAACGCTGCTTCATCCAGCCAGCAAGAGGATTTTCCGTTGGTCCGGACATGTTGATGAACCACCAGGGCACGGTGACCATCTCGACCGAGTTTAGCGCGGCGACAAGCCATTGAAGCGTATCAGCTTTCCCTTGGGGCTCGCGGGGCATCAGTGCTTCGCTCTTCTCCGCCAAGTGCAGGAGGCAAGCACCGCTCTCGAAAACGTGAATATCGCCGTCGTCGAGGAAGGGAACCTGCGCAAATGGCTGTCTGGCGAGGTGATCTGATCCCCGATCGTCGAACGGGACGGATGCAACGGCATAGTCGATGCCTGCCTCCTCGAGGGCCCAACGAAGCCTGAGATCACGCACGTAACCGCGCGGACCATTCGGCACCCAGTCGTAGGTCCAGATCGTCACTCGCTCAGGCATCCCGGTATCTCCTCAACAATCTGAGCCGAAATAGCACGTCGCGCTCAAGATCGACACCGCGAAGAATGGGCTCATTCAAGCCATTTGCAGTCACTGCTGCCGATGGCGCATGAGGTTTATCCGTAGTCTTCTTCGAATCCCTCTGATTATGCCGATACCTGTGAGCCGTAGGCGACCGCTTCCGGCTCTCCAGAACAGATGCCGGCATAATCCTGATGACGGCATTATGGGCGATTTCATGACCGGGAAGGTCGAGCGGATCGATGGTGGGTCGACGACAATCTGATATCGCTTATCCGAAGCGATTATTCTTCGGAAAGCCGTTCGGTGCCATCCTGCCGGCGCCGGCGCGGGCGCCGAGCCAGGGGCGGAGGTCGGATTCGGTGCGGGTGCGTTCGCCCTGGCGCCAGCTCAAGCCATCCGCCAGCTTGATGATCTTCACGTCGACGACGGCGCCATCCTTGTGCTTTTGCAGGATCACGCCGCGGCCGCGCGCCATCTCCGGCACCTCGGACAGCGGGAAGACGAGCAGCTTACGGTTGTCACCCACCACCACGACGTGATCGCCATCGGCAGGCTTACAGGCGATGGCCTCGACCGAGGCCGGCATGTTCAGCACCTGCTTGCCGGAACGGGTGCGGGCGATGATATCGTCCTCGGTCACCAGGAAGCCGCGTGAATCGCCGGCGACGACCAGCAGCTTGGCGCCAGGCTGGTGGCGTATCACGGTCAGCGGTTCGGCATCGTTGCCGAGATCAACCATCAGGCGCAGCGGCTCGCCGAAGCCCCTGCCCCGCGGCAGCTTGTCGACCTCCACAGTGAAGGCCTTGCCGTCGGTGGCGAAGATCAGCAGCAGGTCGGTCGTATCGGCCCTGACGACGAAGCGTCCCTTGTCGCCTTCCTTGAATTTGACCGCATCGAGATCGATATCGTGGCCGCCGACCGCGCGAGCCCACCCTTTTTCCGATACCAGGACGGTCACCGGCTCGCGCTCGATATGGGCGTTGCGCGGCAGTTCCGCGACGATGGGCGCGATATCGAGTGTCGTGCGGCGGGCCCCCAGCTTGGTCATCTGGCCGAACTTCTTCTTCATCTCCTCGATCTCACGGCCGACCGCAGCCCAGCGCTTGGCATCGCTGCCCAGCAGCGCGACGAGCGACTTGCGCTCATTCGCGAGCTTGTCGCGCTCGGTCTTGATCTGGATTTCCTCAAGGCGGCGCAAGGCGCGCAGCCGCATATTGAGGATCGCCTCGACCTGCAAATCGGTAAGGCCCCAACGTTCCATCATGATCGGCTTGGGCTCATCCTCCTCGCGAATGATGCGGATCACCTCATCGATATTCAGATAGGCGATCAGATAGCCTTCGAGCACCTCGAGCCGGCGGTCGATCTCAGCCAGACGGAAGCGTGAGCGGCGCTCCAGCACTTCGTGGCGATGATCGAGGAAGGCGCGCAACGCCTCCTTCAGGCTCATCACGCGCGGCACCAGCCCGCCATCCAGCACGTTCATGTTGAACGGGATTCGGTTCTCGAGGTCGGTCGCCTTGAAAAGGTGCTCCATCAGCATCTGGGCGTCGACATTGCGGGTCTTCGGCACCAGGACAAGGCGTATCGTATCTGACGATTCATCTCGGACATCGTCGAGCAGCGGCAGCTTCTTATCGTTCAGCAGTTCGGCAATCCGCTCGATCAGGCGCGATTTCTGCACCTGATAGGGAATCTCGGTGACGATGATGTTATAGGCGCCCTGCTGGCCCTTCTCGATCTCCCACCGCGCCCGGACACGGAAGCCGCCGCGGCCGGTGCGATAGGCCTCAAGGATCGACTCCGCCGGCTCGATCATGACGCCGCCGGTCGGGAAATCAGGGCCCGGGACCAGCTTGACGATTTCCTCGACCTCGGCGGCCGGATTCTCGATCAGCAGCAACAGGGCATCGGCCAACTCCCCCGCATTGTGCGGGGGTATCGCAGTCGCCATGCCGACGGCGATGCCAGTCGAGCCGTTGGCCAGAAGATTGGGGAAGGCTGAGGGCAGGACGATCGGTTCGTTTTCCTGGCCGTCATAGGTCGGCCGGAAATCGACCGCATCTTCGTCGATCGCCTGCAGCATCGCCTCGGCGACCGCCGTCAGCCGCGCCTCGGTGTAACGCATCGCAGCCGCGCCATCGCCGTCGATATTGCCGAAATTCCCCTGGCCGTCGACCAACGGATAGCGGCTGGAGAAATCCTGCGCCAGGCGCACCATCGTGTCATAGACGGCGGTGTCACCATGCGGATGATACTTGCCGATGACGCTGCCCACAACCTGCGCCGATTTGCGCGGCGGTGTGTTGGAGGCAAGGTTCAGCTCCCGCATCGCGAAGAGCACGCGGCGGTGAACCGGCTTCAGCCCGTCGCGGACATCCGGCAACGAGCGAGACATAATGGTGGAGAGGGCATAGGCGAGATATTTCTCACCCAGAATGTCGGCCATCTGCTGGTCGACGATATCGCCCCGAGTCGCGTCTGTCATGATGGCGCAATAGCAGATTCGCCCGCGCGACGGCGAGAGTGTTTGACTACGGTGATAGTCTTAATCGGGACGTTGTGCACCGTGGCGAACACGCAAGACGGTCACCAGTTCACCGTCAACGCGATAGCGGATGACATAAGGCCGCGACCAAAGCGCGCTCCTCTGCCTCATCGTCGGGCAGATCGAAGATCGGCACGGGTTGGCCTACTTGAGGTCCCACTAGCGATATATTGCAATCGGCGGGCTATTTGCCCACCTTCTCGTATCCTCTCCCGGCCCCTTGTCAGATTGCCGAAGTCGAAACCAGACGGCGATAGCTATCGACGAAGCGGGTGCGCGCCGCCGGGAGCGGGCTGTGGGTTGCGGCGAAGGCGACGCGTTCCAGGAAATGTCCGGTCAGCAGCAGGCCGTCAAGAACTTCCGCCGGCTCGGCTGTACCGCGCCCGATCAGGAAGCCGGGAAGTTTGAGCAGGCGGTCGCGCCAGGGCTCGGACGCCGATTCGGAAATCGCGCGGCCGGTGCGGGGGCTGACATAGGTCAGCATGTCGTTGACCCCGGTCGCAGCGCAGCGCTCCAGGTCGAGGCCAAAACCCAGCAGGCGCAGCAGGCCGACCTCCCAGGCGACATAGGCCGCGTCCCAGGCCGGGCCGGGCAGCGTGTCGATCAGCGCCGAAGTGGCTTCATAGAGACCGGGATGCGGCTCGCGTTCGGGTGCGGAAACAGCCACCAAGCTGCAGGCCGATTGTAGCGCGAGCAAGCGTAGCGGCTCATCCATCAATGCCGCCGAGCCGTTCGATTCCGCTTCGATCGTGTAGCTGCCAAGGTGCTCCGGCAGCCGCGCCCGCCAGCGCGCGATGACACGATTGCCGGGCTGGATACCGCCGCCCTTGCGACCCCGCGCCGCCTGCACGAGGCCGGCATGGGCGCCGTAATTGGCGGTCAGCAAGGTTGCGACAACGCTCGACTCACCATGCGGCCGTGAAGCCAGAACAATCGCCGATTCGCACCATTCAACGGACATGGAAACAGCTAAGCGCCTCCTAGGCCTTCCAATCCAGCCCGATGTCGCGGAAATGGCCGGAATCGTTGGCCCAGTCTTCGCGGACTTTAACGTGCAGCAACAGGTGAACCGGCTGGTCGAGCACCTTGATCAGCTCCCGTCGGGCGGCTTCGCCGATGGCTTTGATCTGGGCGCCGCCCTTACCGATGACAATGGCTTTCTGGTTGGGGCGTTCGACCAGGATCACCTGGTGGATGAGCAGGCTGCCATCCTCCTTCTCTTCCCATTTTTCATGCTCGACCGTGCTGGCATAGGGCAGCTCCTGTTCGAGCTGCAGGTAGAGCTGCTCACGGGTGATTTCGGTGGCCAGTAAACGCGTCGGCAGGTCTGAGAGCTGGTCGTCGGGATAATGCCACGGGCCGGCGGGGACGCGCTGGGCGAATGTCTCGCGCAGATGCTCCACGCCGTCGCCGGTCTTGGCTGACACCATGTAGGTGTCGGTAAAGGGAAAAGCGGCGTTGAGTTCGGCGGCCAGGGTCAGCAGGCGGGTCCGCTCGGTCGCGTCTATCTTGTT
This sequence comes from Rhodospirillales bacterium, assembly GCA_028291345.1. Lineage (GTDB taxonomy): Bacteria > Pseudomonadota > Alphaproteobacteria > BOG-932 > Roseiterribacteraceae > BOG-932. Next base: position 5,957 of record JAQGIF010000003.1, read on the forward strand.
CAGGATCAGGATGGCGGGGCTTTTGGTGTCGACCAGCTTGGCGATTATCGCCTTCGTATCCTTGCTGATCCGGTCCAGGCTGGCATCGACAAGCAAGGCGACGATATCGGCGTCCCCCGCCCCGCTCCACGCCGCCTTGACCATCGCGCGGTCAAGCCGTCGGCGCGGCGCGAAGATACCGGGCGTGTCGACATAGATCAGTTGGCTTTGGCCCTCGATGGCGATGCCCAGAACCCTCATCCGCGTGGTCTGCGGCTTTGGGCTAACGATCGCGACCTTGGCTCCGACCAGCGCATTCAGCAAGGTCGACTTCCCGGCATTGGGCGCGCCGATCAGCGCAACGAAGCCGCAGCGCGTATCCGGCCCTCCAGGTCCGCCCACGGCGATCCCGCCGATCATCATGACGTCCCCACCTGCAAGACGCCGAGCTGCTGCAGCAGGGCGAGCGCCGCCGCCTTTTCCGCGATACGCTTCGATGAGCCTTTGGCCACTATCGGCTCCAATCCTTGAACGTTCACTTGAACCTCGAATACCGGATCATGCGCCTTGCCGGACGAATGCGTAACTGTATAGACGGGCAGCGGCAGGCCCCGCCCCTGCGCCCATTCCTGTAGCGCCGTCTTGGGCTCCACCGGCATAGTCGAAAGCGCGCCGATCTGTCTGGCCCAGCCCTTGGCGATGAAGCTGCGCGCAACCTCAAGCCCGCCATCAAGATAGAGCGCGGCGATCACAGCCTCGCAGGCATCGGCCAGCAGCTTCGGATGATTGCGCGCGCCGGCGGCGGCATCGGCGGACGATAGCACAAGATAGGAACCTAGCCCGACTTCGCCGGCGACTTCGGCCAGCGCCTCGCGCCGTACCAGCGCGGTCAGCCGCGGACCCAGCCCACCTTCGGTCGCTTCGGAAAAACGCTCGACCAGAAGCTCTGCGATGACAAGACCCAAGACCCTGTCGCCCAGAAATTCCAGCCGTTCATTGTCGATCGCGCCGGCGCGCCCATGTCCGGCGCCGGCATGGGTCGTCGCCTGAATGAGGAGATCCGGATCGCGGAACCGGTGGCCGAGCGCCTGTTCGAGCCCGGCGAGCGCCGCGGGCTCGGCAGGTTTCAATGGATCGGTCCGAAGAAACGGCTGAAGCGCAGGATCCAGGGCCAGCGCCAGACTTCCCACAGATGCGCGCCCGGCTCGAGCGAGATGAAGCGCCGGTCGGCGCGTCCGACCAAATTTTCGACCGGCACATAGCCCAGATCCAGCCGGCTGTCGCTGGAATTGTCGCGATTGTCGCCCATCGCGAAGAAATGATCGGCCGGCACTTCGAAGACCTTGGTATCGTCCTGCGGCAACGCGTCCTCGGGCTGGCTGGTGAAATTGCCGAGAATGTCGTGCTTCACGCCGTTGGGCATGGTTTCGATATAATGATAACGCAAGTCGTTATCGGGGCGATTATAGCCCTCGCTCCATTCGTGTTCGAGATAATCGCCGACCCGCTCGCGCGTGGACGCTTCGCCGTTGATGGTCAGTATGCCGTGAACGACCTGAATCTTGTCACCCGGCAGGCCGACGATCCGCTTGATGTAATCGTCGCCCGTATGCGGGTTGACGAACACCGCGACGTCGCCGCGCTTGGGCAGACTGCCGAAAATACGCCCATGCAGAAAACTCGGCGCAAAGGGCAAAGAATGCGGGCCATAGCCATAGGAGAATTTCGACACGAATACATAATCGCCGGTCAGTAATGTCGGGGTCATCGAGCCGGACGGAATATTGAACGGCTCGAAGGCCAGCGTACGGATGACGAGTGCGATCAAAAGCGCGTAGACGACGGTTTTGATCACCTCGCCGATGCTTTCTTCCTTGCGGGCCGGTGCTGCCACAGTCTTGCTCATTCTATATCCATCCAAATTGCCCACATCGCATTAAAGCGCGGAAGATAATGCGGCCCGCGGCACCGCCGATATGATCACCAAGGCCTGCGCGAGCGGCGGCTCGTCGGTTATCGTCAAATCGATTCTCGCGGTCATGCCGGCGGGCGTCAGCGATGCGAGACGCGCCAAGGCACCGCCGGTCAATATCAGCGTCGGCCGGCCGCCCGGCAAATTCACGACACCCATGTCGCGCCAGAACACGCCGGCCCGAAGCCCGGTGCCGAGCGCTTTAGCACATGCCTCCTTGGCGGCAAACCGTTTGGCATAGGTCGCGGCAAGCGTGAGCGGCCGGCGCTCGGCCTTGGCGCGCTCGGCGTCGGTGAAGCAACGATCGAGGAAGCGGTCGCCGAACCGGTCCAATGTCCGAGCGATCCGGTCGATATCGATGAGGTCGCTGCCCAGCCCCAATATCACGATGACTGACCGCTACGTCCTGCGGCGATTAGTGCCCGCATCTCCTGAATGGCGGCGACCAGTCCAACAAATAGAGCCTCGCCGACCAGGAAATGCCCGATATTGAGTTCGGCTACCTGCGGCAACGCCGCGACCGAGCCGACATTGTCGAAGGTCAGCCCATGGCCGGCATGAACCTCCAAGCCGATCTCGTCGGCCAGCTTCGCCGCCTCAGTCAGCCGCCTCAGCTCGTCCGCCCGGGCGGGGCCGACCGCCGCCTCGCCGTAAGCGCCGGTATGAAGCTCGACCACATGCGCAGCGACCTGGTGGGCGGCACGCACCTGATCCGCGTCGGGGCCGATGAACAGCGACACCCGCATGCCGGCCGCCGCCAGTTTCGGCACGATGCGCGACAGCCGCGCAAAGTCGCCGACGACATCAAGTCCCCCTTCGGTCGTGCGTTCGGCGCGGCGCTCGGGCACAAGGCAGATCGCGTGGGGCGACAAGTGGCAAGCGATTTCGGTCATTTCGTCGGTCGCCGCCATCTCGAGGTTAAGCGGCAACCGGGTTGCGGCCATGATTCGCGGCAGATCCAGGTCGCCGATATGGCGGCGATCCTCCCGCAGATGCACGGTAATCCCATCGGCACCGGCTTGCGCCGCGGCGAGCGCGGCGCGCACCGGGTCGGGATGCGAGCCGCCTCTGGCGTTCCGCAAGGTCGCCACATGGTCGAGATTCACCCCTAGCCGGGGAATGGCAGGGATCGTCATGGCGTAGCGGGTGTCATAGCTGAGTGGAGTCCATCAGTGGCTGCGGGCGCGGTCGACCTGATTAATCACTGGCGTCGCGCGCAGCACCGCGATGATGTTGGTCAGGTGCTTCAGATCGTGCACCTGAATATCGATCAGCAGGTCCCAGAAATCGATCGAGCGGCTAGTGATCCTCAGATTGATGATATTGCCGCCATTACGGCCGATCACCGTCGATAGTGTTCCCAGGCTGCCCGGCTCGTTGGCGATGGTGACGAACAGCCGCCCGACATGCTCGGTCGCATCGGCATCATCGCCCCAGGATATGTCGAGCCAGCGCTCCGGCGTTTCCGAGAAGCTTTCCAGCGTTTCGCAATCGATCGTATGGACGGTGACGCCCTTGCCGGTGGTGACGATGCCGACGATGCGGTCGCCCGGCAGCGGATGACAGCAGCGGGCGAAATGGACGGCGAGGCCCGGTATGAGACCGCGGATCGGCAGGGGCCGTTCCTTCCCCTTGGCCCGCGCTTTCGGCGGAAACGGCAGAACCTTGGTCTCGATGGCCTCGTCCAACGTCGCGGGCATGTGCTTTTCCGGGGGGAAAAGCGCAACGGCGATTTCACGCGTGGTCCGGTTGCCGGCCCCGATCTCAGCGTAAAGGTCGTCGAGCGTCTCCGCATGGACGGTTTCCAGCGCTGCGTGCAGCATTTTCTCGCTGAACTCGTGCCCGTCCTGGCGGAAGGTCTTCTGCAGCATCGCCTTGCCGAGGGTCACATATTCCTGGCGCTGCTGATTGCGGATATAGCGGCGGATGCGCGCCCGAGCCTTGCCGGTGACGACGAACCGCTCCCAGGCCGGCGACGGCGTCTGGTTCTTCGACCGGATAATATCGACCTGGTCGCCATTGCTGAGCTTGCTGTTCAGCGGAACGATGCGGCCGTTCACCTTGGCGCCGACACAATGATCGCCCACTTCGGAATGGACCGCATAGGCGAAATCCACCGGTGTCGCGCCGCGCGGCAGGGCGATCAGGTCGCCCTTGGGCGTGAAGCAGAAAACCTGGTCCTGAAACAGCTCCAGCTTTGTATGCTCGAGGAACTCTTCCGGCTTCTGCGCCTGATCGACGATTTCGAGTAGTTCGCGCAGCCAGCGATATTGCTTGCCGTCGGAACGGGTATTGGATTTGTAGGCCCAGTGCGCCGCGACACCGAGTTCGGCCTCCTCATGCATCTCGCGAGTACGAATCTGGATCTCGATACGCTGGCGTTCGGGCCCGATCGCGGCGGTATGGAGGCTGCGATAGCCGTTGGGCTTGGGTGTCGAGATATAGTCCTTGAAGCGCCCTGGCACGGTCGGATAGCGGCCATGGATCACGCCTAAGACCTGGTAGCATTCGGCGATGTTGTCGACGACGATCCGGAAGGCCATGATGTCAGACAGCTGCTCGAAGGCGACGTTCTTGACCTGCATCTTGCGCCAGATCGAATAGGGCGACTTTTCGCGGCCCGACACCGAAGCGGCGATATTCTCTTCCGCCATGTCCCGCTCGAGCGCGGCTACGATGCGGCCGGGAAGATCCCCCCCTTCCTGCCGCAGGAACGACAGGCGCGACATAATGCCGTCACGCGCATCGGGATAAAGCTCGGCGAAAGCCATATCCTCCAGTTCGTCCTTGATGCCGTGTATGCCGATGCGTTCTGCCAGCGGGGCGTAGATTTCGAGCGTTTCGCGCGCGATGCGGCGGCGCTTCATTTTGTCGCCGATATAATGCAGCGTCCGCATATTATGCAGACGGTCGGCCAACTTCACCAGCAGGACCCTGATATCCTCGGACATGGCCAGCAGCAGCTTGCGGAAATTCTCCGCCTGCTTGGTCTGATCGTTCGGGCCGCCAGGATCGACATTCTGCAATTCGATCCGCGACAGCTTGGTCACGCCGTCGACCAGCCGGGCAATTTCCTTGCCGAACAGGCGCTCAACGTCAGCCAGGGTCGCCGCCGTGTCCTCGATCGTGTCATGCAACAGCGCCGTGACGATGGACGCGCTGTCGAGCTTCATCTCCGTCAGGATACCGGCGACTTCGAGCGGGTGAGAGAAATAGGAATCGCCGGATGCGCGCAACTGGCTGCCATGCATCTTCAGCGAATAGACATAGGCGCGATTCAGCGCGTCTTCGTCCGCACTGGGATCATAGGCCTTAACCCGCTCGACTAGTTCGTACTGGCGGATTATCGGACGCTTCGATGGTTCTGCGGCCGCGCTCATTCAGCCCAACTAGTCAGGTAGGCCATGGAGGTCAGGTTGGCCACGGTCTAAACTAACCGCGCAAGCGCCGGTGGCGTTCGGCGCTCCCTGGACAAATTTACTCGTCTTCAGCCGAGAAATCGTCGGCCGGCTCCATCCCGTGCCCCGGGATTGATTCTTCATCGTCGTCTAAGGCGGAGTCGAGATTGGCGTCGTCGCCCATGGCGAGTTCGTCCTCGTCGCCGTGATCGATCATGCCTTCCTCGGCCAGGGTCTGCAGTTCGCCATCCGGGCGAATCCAGCCCTGCTCGCCTTCCATGAGGTCGATGATCTCATCCTCATGTTCATCGGTTGGGATGACCTTCTGATGGCCGCGGACCAGCGATTCCTTCAGCTCGTCGAGAACCACCGTCTCTTCCGCGATTTCGCGGAGCGCGACGACTGGGTTCTTGTCGTTGTCCCGATCGATGGTCAAAGTCATTCCGCCGCCGATCTCTCGCGCGCGCTGCGACGCCATCATGACCAGTTCGAAACGATTGGGAATCTTGATAACGCAATCTTCGGCAGTAACGCGCGCCATAATCCTAATGCCCCAGCGATGTTAGCTTGATCAATACATGTAAATCGGCGGCACTCCCAGCGCAAGGGCCGCAGGGCGGAGGTAGCGAATCTGTTTGGAATTTCGAGCGGCACGACGAGTGGACGTTCGATTGCTCTCGGCAAGTGAATCTCACACACCGAACCTTGCGCCCTGAGCAAATAATGTGAAGATCTGTTACTACCCCAAAATCGCCCGCTTAGAATCCAAAAAACCCCTGAGCCGGTCGCAGTGGCTCCACATTAACGCCTTCCAATTCGAGCATGCGGATCTTAGCCACCGAGCCGCCTGGCGCCGAAAAACCCCCAACTTTGCCGCCAGCCGCCAAAACCCTGTGGCAAGGGATGATCAGCGCCACCGGATTCTTGGCCATGGCTTGACCGACGTCGCGGGCGGTCTCTGGCCCGGCGCCGAGTTCCTTCGCCAAAGTGCCATAGGTGGTTGTGCAGCCCCATCGGACCTGCCGCGCCGCGCCATAGATCCGCTTGAAGAACGTGTCCTGGTCAGCGAGGTCGAGCTTGAACCCTGAAAAATCCGTCTCCTCGCCCTCGAAATACCGCTTTACGGCGGCGACTGCTTCCACCACCTCGGGCGTGGGCGCGCCGGGTGCGACTCCGGGCGTCCGGCGCAGCAGAATTCGTTTGGCCTGTTCAGCGCTTCTTGTCGGCAACTGGAAGCGCGTGATGCCGACGTCGTTCCAGGCGATGCCGCAGAAGCCGCTTGCGGTTTCGAAAATGAGATAATGATGCACTGTCTGGCCCATCACATGGTTGTCGCATTTCGATCGAACATGGAAATCGTGGGGCTAAAACGAGAATTCAACCCGATCCCTGCGTCAAGTCTGGCTACAGAAAGACTGTCCGATTCGGAATCAGCAAGTCGACGAGCCTCGGTGATGGGTTGAAAGCTAATGCTCGCCGGAACGTCCGTTTCGAGCGGCGAACAGCCCGCCAAAGTCCGTCGCGGCTCAGAAAACCGTCGAGCTGATTTCAAACTGGCCTACTGCCAGGCGGTGGATTAAAATTTTTCTCCCGATGGATGGCTTCGGGCATACATCCTATGACAAGCGAGGGCCGAAGGCGAAGAAGTCGCTGAACAAAGCGACCTCCGCCAAATTTGCGAATTCGGCACTGGTTGATGAGGTCGGGCGCTTTACATCAAAGCTCATATTGTCCCATCGGCGCATTTAGCGCCGGAACTATAATTTTAGTCGGGGTGTTCCCCACCATATTTGAGAGACATCATGTTTAATGAAAATTCGACAAAGCCAGACGATCCCGATGCCGATGCGCCGGCACGGAATGGCGATAACGGCATATTCTATAAGGAAGATCGGCTCGCCATCTTCATCGACGGCGCGAATCTTTACGGCGCGGCGCGGTCGCTCGGTTTCGAGATCGATTACAAGAAGCTGCTCAAATGGGGCGCATCCAAGGGCCGGCTGGTCCGTGCCTTCTATTATACCGCGCTGATCGAAGACCAGGAGTATTCGCCGATCCGGCCGCTGGTCGATTGGCTGGATTATAACGGCTACACGATGGTCACCAAGCCGACCAAGGAATTCACCGATGCGTCGGGCCGCCGCAAGATCAAAGGCAATATGGATATCGAATTGGCCGTCGACGTGATGGAGATGGCCGATCATGTGAATCATATATTGCTGTTCTCGGGCGACGGCGACTTTCGCAGGCTTGTTGAATCGGTCCAGCGCAAGGGCGTGCGGATCACCGTAGTCTCGACCGTAAGGTCCCAGCCGCCGATGGTCGCCGACGAGCTGCGCCGGCAGGCCGATCACTTCCTCGAGCTCCAGACGCTCGCGCCCTTTATCGCGCGGAAGCATCAGCAGCGCCCCTACCCTGCAGAAACGGATGAGGATGAGGAAGAGGGCCCGGGCGCCCTGCCCGCTCATGTGACCCGGCCGCGGGGCGTGGTCGAGAATTAGGCCGCCGGAAATCCGACGACCTACTTCGCCCGCTCCACATACTGATCGATGACCTGGTCCAAGACTGCGAGGGGCAGCGCGCCGGACAGCAGGCCGGCATGGTGGAAGGCCCTGAGGTCGAATTTCGGCCCGAGCGCCTGCCGCGCCCGGTCACGCGCTTTGAGCCAGGTCAGCTTGCCCAGCATGTAGCTGCAGGCTTGGCCTGGCCAGACGCAGTAGCGTTCGATCTCGGTGACCGCCGCGGTCTCTTTCTCGCCCAGCGTGTCGACGTAATAGGCGACGGTCTTCTCGCGGCTCCAGCCCTTGGCGTGCATCCCCGAATCGACGACCAGCCGCACCGCGCGGAACAACGCAGCCTGCAACTGACCAATGCGCCCGAGCGGATCGCTGTCATACATCCCCATCTCTATCGCCAGCTGCTCGGCATAAAGCGCCCAGCCTTCGCCATAACCGGAAAAGAATAGTATTTTTCGGATCAGCGGCAGGCCTGTCGTTTCATTCGACAGGCTGATCTGCAAGTGGTGGCCGGGGATCGACTCGTGATAAGTCAAGGTCGACAGGCCCCAGCTCGGAAGTTCCGCCGTGTCGCGCAGGTTGATGTAATAGGCGCCGGGCCGCGCGCCATCCAACGAGCCCGGCTGATAATAGCCGCCGGGCGCGCCGGCCTCGATATTCTTCGGTACGCGCCTGATCTCGACTTTGGATTTGGGCAAAATGTCGAAATATCCAGGAAGTTTGGCCAGAACGACCGCGACTTTGGCGTTCAGGTCCGCGATCATTTTCACCTTCGCCGCGTCGGTGTTTTCATAGAGATATTTCGGGTCCGAGGCCATGATCGACAGCCGCGTGCCGACGCTCTTGTCGTTGAGGCCCTGGGCTTTCAGCAACGGGTCGAGCTCGGCCGAAAGGCTCTCGACCAAGTCGAGTCCGGCCTGGTGGATCTCGTCCGGCGACAGGCCCGAGGTCGTGTATTTCTTGAGCGACACGCGGTAATAGTCACTGCCCTTGGGCAGACGGGCCACGCCGGCGTCGTGACCTGCCATCGGGCGCAGTTCCTTGAGATAAGCCGCCTGCCGTGCCAGCGCCGGCAGGACCTTGCCAGTATAGATCGCCGCGGCCTTGGCTTCGTAATCGCCCGATAGGCCTTTCTCTCTGGCGCGACGGCCAATCGACTTCACGATCGTCGCCTTGTCGGCCGGCGTATCGAGAAAGGCATTCATCTGGACGAGCGTCTTGTCGATGACGAAATCCGGCGGCACGACGCCATTCTCGACGTCATGACGCACCTGTTCCAACTCCTGGTCCATCATTGTCGCGAAGGCATTCAGCCGCGCCATATAGGACTCTGCATCCGCCGCGCTCTCGATGGCATGTTCGGTGTCCAAGAAATCGGGGATGCTCTGATAGGAACCGGTCAACTGGCTGAGGATATAGGGCGCGCCCGAGCCGCCGCCGCCATAGTTGAAGCCGCGGTCGCCCTCATCCTCGACCGCGAGCGTGAACATCACCGTATCGTAATTGGCGGCGTCGAGACCGCTCAGCGCGGCGCGGTCTATCGCCTTCAGCCGTTCGATGCGGCGTGCATTGTCGATCTTCTCTTTCGCGGTGGCCGCCAGCGAGACATCGCTCAGCCGCGATTTCAGCTCCGCTAGTTCGTCTTTATCGAGCCCCAGGCTGGTGGCGGTTTCCGGCGAACGCTGGAGCTGTTCCTGAACGAATGTGTCGAACAGGGCGTTCATCGCCTTCGCTTCCACCGCCGACGAAGGTTTTGCCGGCTCTCCAAACGCAGCGACAACCGGGAGGAGCGCGGCGGCAGATCCATTCAGCAGTAGATCACGACGATTAAGCATAGTGGTAAGGTCCTGTGGTAGAAGGAAATGGCGGATGCCAGTCGCGGCATCGTCTTGCTTGATCTGCGCCCATGCTGCGTTAGAGTCTCGCGACATGATCACAACAATCCTGATCCGTCATGGCCTGCTGGCCGTCGCACTGCTCGGCGCGATTACCCACCAGGCGTTCAGCACTTCGAAACGCGTGCCGGCAGCCCAACAAAACTTCGTCGATAAGTTCCGCGCCGTGGGCGCGGCATCCTACACCAATGCGATCGTTATATTGTTCATCGTCACCTGCATTGGGGGCGCCCTGCTCTACCCAACCTATCGGCTCGATGTCCGTCCCACCTTGGAGGATCTCGACCTTCGGGCCGCCAATGGGGTGTTCGAGATCAAGGAACATCTCGCCGCGATCGGTCTGGGGCTGCTCCCCGCATATTGGTTCTTCTGGCGGCAGCCCCTGACGATCGAGGGCGTCGTGGCCCGGCGCTACCTGACCTGGATTTTGGCCTTCATCATCTGGTGGAATTTCCTGGTCGGTCATGTCCTCAACAATATCAGGGGCCTGTTTCAATGAGCGGGCACGGCAGATTTTCAATATTTTCGATTCTGTTCGGGATCGTCTACACGCTCGCTTTCTTCTTCAATACGGCGTTGTTCAAATATTACCCGCTGGTCGGGCAGTTCCACATCGTCGACCAGCCAAAGCCGGCCGGTCCGCCGATCTCATGGTACGGCTGGCTTGCTACGTCATTGCTAATCAGCCTGCCGTTTGCACTGATCGTCCCGCGCAAATGGGCCGACCGGCTTTCACCGAGCTGGGCCGGGCTGATTCCGGCGGCGCTGATTTTCCTGGTTCTGGTCTATGAGAAGCGCTGGTTTCTTTGAGCTTGACCGAAGCGACCGGCACGCCCATTTTTTGACTGAGACCGGCTCGCATTATATGATGCGGGCTTCAAGGGAGGGGTCGAATGAAACGCCCATATGGTTTTGGATTGGTCTTGGGGGGAAGCGTTCTCGGACTGGGCTTGATGGTGTCAGGCCTGGCGATGGCGAATGGCGGAGAATTCTTCCTGCCGGCGCCCGAGCATGGGAAAGTGGATCTGGTCTATTTCGGCCATATTAAGGACACCGACGGCAATTATCTCGACGATGCCGAGATGACGATCCATGTCGACGGCATCGGCATGACCTTCCCCTTCGACAATGACAGCCCTGGCCATTACCGCAGCCCCGACATTGGCGCGCAGATCAAGGATAATGGCGAAGCCGTGGATCCGACCAAGATCACCATCAGCTGCACCAAAAAAGGCTATAAGCAGGTCAAGCCGGCGACCACCGCCGTGCCGCCGAAGGCCGAGGGCACCTATGAGATCGACTTCGTGATGGCGAAGGAAATAGCGTCCTCGCAGTGATACCGTTTACCGGACCGGCGGGGCATATATAAGTCCGCCGTCGGTCCAGAGCCGATTGAACCCCCGATCCAGCCCGATAGCACTGTCCGCGCCGACATTGCGTGCAAAGATTTCACCGTAATTCCCGACGCCGCGGATGATGTCTGCGGCCCAATGCTCGGTGAGGCCAAGCGCCTTGCCATTTCCTGGAATGACGCCGAGCAGATACTTCACATTCGGATCGGCTGAACTCATTTTTTCCTTTATATTTTCGCCTGTTACTCCGAGTTCTTCAGCCTCCATGATGGCGAAAACACTCCAGCGTACGATCTGGAAAAACCGGTCATCGCCCTGGCGGACCAGCGGCGCCAGCGGCTCCTTTGATATCTGCTCCGGCAGTATGTCGTAGTCGCGCGGCTTTTCTGCATCCGCCCGGATCGCGCCGAGCATGGTTTTGTCGGCGCTGTAGGCATCGCAACGGCCGCCGAAGAACGTCTTTTTCCCCTCCGCCCGATCCGCGACGATAACGGCTTTGAAGTCGAAATTGTTGTTCTGTGAATAGCGCACGAGATTGCCAGCCCAACCTTCCCCCGGCTCGACGCAGATGCGCTTTCCTCTCAACTGTACCGCGCTAGCCACGCCGGACGCCTTCGGGACCATGAATCCCTGCCCGTCATAATAGACGATCGGCCCGAACATCAGCCCCAGCGCGGCCTCGCGGGTCAAGGTCCAGGTCAGCCGGCGGACGACAAGGTCGAGTTCGGGATTGCGGCGGAAGATATCGACGCCGGACGCAGTGACGAACTTGACCTTGTCTGGTGTTCCGAAGATCGCAGCGGCAACAATGCGGCAGATGTCGGTATCGAAGCCGCTATGCTGGCCATCCTTGGTCACGGCCGAAAAGCCGCCAACGTCGGGGAGGATGCCGCAATTAACGAAGCCTCGGCTTTGGATTCGCTCAAGCCTGCCGGCCTGGGCCGGGACTGCCACGAGGCAGATAGCGACTAAAGCCAGCAGGCAGGCCCGCCAGAGACGCCTCACCGGTTCCGTAGCAGCCTGGCCTTATCGCGCTGCCAGTCGCGCGCCTTGTCGGCCTCGCGCTTGTCTTCCTTGCGCTTGCCCTTCGCCAATCCAAGTTGAACCTTTGCGATGCCACGCGGGTTGAAATAGACCGCGAGCGGCACAATCGTGATGCCCTCGCGTTTAATCGATCCCATCAGCTTTGCCATTTCCCGCCAGTGAAGCAGCAGCTTGCGGGAGCGTTTGACTTCGTGCTGCAATTACCGGTGGGCCTGGCGATATTCGGGAATATGCGCATTGACCAGGAACAGTTCGCCATTCATCTCGCGCGCGAACGCCTCGGCAATGCTGGCCTGCCCGGTGCGCAGTGACTTTACCTCGGTCCCGACCAGGACGATGCCCGCCTCGACTGTGCTTTCGATGAAATAGTCGTGCCGCGCCCGGCGGTTTTGCGCCGCGATCTTGCCCGGCAGAATCTCGGACTCCGCCATGATGCGTTAGTCCAATATGCCGGCGAAGCGCATCGCGGCCCGGACGGTTGTGCGCGTCTCGGGCGACGCCTCGATCAGCGGCAGGCGCAGCTTGGGATCGCAAAAACCGAGCAGGCTCACCGCATATTTGACCGGCACCGGGTTGACCTCGACGAACAAGGCGGCATTGAGCGGCGTCAGCAGGTCGCGCAGCCGCGCCATCTCCGTCAAGTTGCCGGCGCGCCATGCCGCCTGCAGCGCGGTGCATATTGCCGGCGCGACATTGGCCGTGACCGAGATGCAGCCATGCCCGCCCTGCGCCAAGAAGGCTGCGATGGTCGGGTCTTCGCCCGACAGCTGACAGAAATCCGGCCCAATGGCATGGCGCGTCCTAGTCGGCCGCGTCAGGTCGGCGGTCGCGTCCTTCACGCCGACGATACGCGGCAGCTTCGCCAGCCGCGCCATCGTCTCGACGCTCATATCGACAACACTGCGTCCGGGAATGTTATAAATGATGATCGCTATTCCGACCGAGTCGTGGATCGTCTTGTAATGTTGGTACAAGCCTTCCTGCGACGGCTTGTTGTAATAGGGCGTGACAATCAGGGCGGCATCGGCGCCGCAGACTTCCGCGGCTTTGGTCAGGCTAATGGCTTCGCTTGTCGAGTTCGACCCAGTGCCGGCGATAACGGGGACGCGTCCGGCTGTTGCCTCGACACACAGTCGGATGACACGTTCGTGCTCGGCATGGGACAAAGTCGCGGATTCGCCGGTCGACCCGCTGGGCACCAAACCGTTGGAGCCCTGGGCGATCTGCCATTCGACGAAACGCTGAAAGGCGTCGTCGTCGATGGCGCCGCGCGTGAACGGCGTAATGAGAGCAGTAATGGATCCGGAAAACATGAATAACCTCCGCAGGGCTTTCGCCCACCTTGTTTCGACCTTAGTCGGCAGCGCGCGGGCGGGCAAGGTGAGCCGACGCAGCGCAGCGTTGATCGGGGGTGCGCTCCTGTTCTCCACCTCCACCTCCTCCGCCGCCGGCGCATTCACGACCGGCGAGACCGCCGCGGCCCGGTCTGCGATCGCCGATATCGACCACGGCAAATGGGAAGACGCCTACGCCGTGGCCGACCGTGCGCACTTTCCGCTTTTGACCAAGCTGGTCACCTGGCTGGACCTGACGCGTTCCGGCACCGTCAACGACTTTCCGCATCACAGCGCCTTCATCGATCAGAACCCGGACTGGCCGCAACAGACCCTGCTTAGGAAGCACGCGGAGGACGCCATCACCGATTCGACGCCGGCCAGCCAGATCGTCGCCTGGTTTCAACGCTTCGCACCGCAAGGCGCGAACGGCGCCGGACGCTATCTCGATGCGCTGAACGCCACCAACCGGCATGCACAGGCCGAGGCGACTGCGCGCCAGTTTCTGGTGGATGGCGCCATGACCAGCGGCCAAGTCGCCGAATTTGCCGGTCGTTTCCAGCCGATGCTTCGGCAGGTCGATTTCGAACTGCGCGCCGACCGGTTGGTATGGGCCGGTAACATGGAGGACGCTTCAGCCCTCGTCTCCTACCTTTCGCCCGGCTCACGCGACGTGCTGCAGGCGCGGATCGCTTTCGAAAGCCAATCGCCCTCCGCGATGTCGCTGTTTCAGCAGCTTTCGCATGACCAGCAGAACGATCTGGGCCTGCTCTATGACCGTATGCGCTGGCTACGCAAGCAGAACCGCGACAGCGAGGCGATCGCCTTGCTGGCCATCGCCCCGCCCACCCTGCCCCATGCCGAGCTATGGTGGAACGAGCGGGCCGTGCTGGCCCGCCGCGCTCTGGAAAGTGGCGACGCCAAGACCGCCTACGCACTGTCGCGCGATCACCGGCAGGCCAACGGCGCCGCCCTGGCCGACGGCGAATGGCTGTCGGGCTGGATAGCGCTGCGCTTCCTGAAGGACCCCAAGGCCGCGCTCGGCCATTTCAAGCTGATGCTGGAAACCGTAGCGACGCCGATCAGCGTCGCTCGCGCCGCCTATTGGGCGGGCCGTGCCGAGGAAGCACTGGGCGACAATGCCGCGGCCGACCGCGATTATGCCAAGGCATCGACCTATATCGGCACCTATTACGGCGAGCTCGCCCTGGCGAAGATCAATCCGTCCGGCCGCCTCACCCTGCCGCCGCAGCCGCAGATCGCCGGGCTGGATGCCCGCTCTTTCAGCAATCGCGAACTGGTCCAAGTCACCGAGCTGCTGGCGGCGATCGGCCTGGCCGAACGCGCCGACCCGTTCGTCCGTCGTATCGGCGAACTGGCACGGACTCCGGAGGATGCACTGCTGGCCATGAAGCTGGCGAAATCGAACAACTCGCTCGCCGCGGAGGTGCAGGTCTCGAAGAAGCTGATGCAGGGCGGCATGCCCGTCTTGGCCGATGGCTATCCGGTGATCGCCCCGCTGGGCCCAAAGGCGCCCGAGACCGCGCTGATCCACGCGATCATCCGGCAGGAAAGCCTGTTCGACGCCGGGGCAGTCAGCCCGTCTGGCGCGCTGGGGCTAATGCAGCTGATGCCTGGCACCGCCAAAGGAGTCGCCGGCAAGCTGAAGATGAAGAAGTTCAACACCGCGACACTGACCGCCGACCCCAGGACCAATGTCGTCCTCGGCTCGAATTATCTGGCGGACCTGGTCGACAGGTTTGACGGATCCTATGTCATGGCCATCGCCGGCTATAATGCCGGGCCTGGACGGGTCAGTGGCTGGCTTGGAGAAAATGGCGATCCCAGGCCCAAGCTTGAAGACACGATCGATTGGATCGAGAAGATCAGCGTTGGCGAAACGCGGAATTATGTGCAGCGCGTGATAGAAAACCTGCAGATCTACCGCGCGCGGCTGGCCGGCGGTTCGGCGCCCAACAATATCGCCAAAGACTTGATCAGATAGATAGACCGGACCCCGGCGCGCTACTTAGGCGACCCAATGGCGCTTGGCGCCGGTGTCGATGTGAAGGAAGTTGTCTTCCGGGTAATAGCCGACACCGCCGAGATCGAGCGCAAGGGCGGTTTTCTTGAGCGCGGCAAGGTGGGTCCCGGGCAAGCGTATATCCATCGCCTTGCCCTGGATATGCATGCTGTGAACGGCGACGCCGGCCGATATTTCGTGCATCATCGCGTTGGTTTCCGGCGAGCGATAACCGCAAACGATATTCAGCGACACATTGCTGCGGACCCGGCTATGCAGCATGTGCGCGACATCGATCAGATGCGGATCGATCGGATGGATCTTATTGTTGTGATGGTCCCGCATCAGCACGGAAATGGCGCGCAGCGCGCTTGGCACATAGGCGCCGTTATGGACATATTCGGCCTTGAGACGTTCGCCGGTATGGAGATTCACGAAGGAAAGTTCGCGGTTGGGTTTCGTCGCAAGTGCTTTGGCGAAGGCGGGAATTGGAGTCGCCATCGCTGCGACAAGACATAAGCCTGCTCTTAAAGCCATACGGCGCGTCGGGATATCGACTGCGCTGGCGCCCTGCGCCGTCTCGTGAACCCTCATCCGGTCGACCCAACTTTATTTGATGTTGGGTGGAACCTTTCATGGGAAGTTCAAAAGATCAAGAATATTTTCGCAAGTTCCACAGTGATGCGTCGGAATTTATCAGCAGATACAACGGGTTATAAAGTAACTTCCGGTCGCGTGATCCATTAGCCCGCGAACGCCGCGCGCTCTACCACCTTGTGAACGTTGGATAGTCGCACTTTGTGCAAGGCCTTCCATAGCCGCAGATCTCGGCCATAGCTGTCCTGGCCGATGACCAGATGCCCATCGCCGTCGAGCCATGTCGTGCGATAGACCAGCGACACCGGCACCGGCTTCGACAGAGCGATGTGACGAGTCTGCCAGGTCTGCGCCATCGCGTCCAACCCGCCATCGGGCAGAGTCGCGGCCCGGTCGTCGAGCAGCAGAGCGGCGAGCGCGGCCGGGTTGCCCAGACGGATACAGCCATGGCTATAGGCCCGCAGTGCATAGCGGAACTTCGCCGAATCGGGCGAATCATGCAAATAGATGTCCTGGTCATTCGGCATAATGAATTTGTAGTGGCCGAGCGGATTGGTCGGGCCCGGCGGCTGAATCAGCCGCACATGCCCGTCCGACTCCGCGCGCGCGATCCCCTTGCTGGCGAGATAACCGTTATCCCCGTGGATCCGCGGCAGCATTTCCCTGATGACGTTGGGCGGCAGCGTCCAATTAGGGTTCAGGACCACGGTCGTGATGTGGCTGGCGATCATCGGGGTTGGGTTTTCGCGGCTGCCCACCACCACCGGCATCGTCAGGATTGGCGCGCCGTCCTGATACACATTCAGCGAATAGGATGCGAGATTGACCACAATCGCCCGCCCGGACGGCGGAATCGTGGACCACCTCAGCCGTTCGAGATTGACCGCGATCTGCTGAAACCTGGCCTCGGCCGACAGATCGAGGGCCGCGCGGGTGTCCTTCCCGATCACCCCGTCCGGCTTGATGCCGTGCTCGGCCTGGAACAGGGCGACCGCCTTGCTTAACACCGGCTCATAGAGATCTTCAGTGTCCTTGCGCATCGGCTTGGCTGGAGCCGCGACCCGGCCCTCGGCGGTTAGGCGCTGGCGCAGTGCCGGAACGGCGGGATCATGCGCGCCGGGATGCATCGAGCCGCCATCGGGCAGCGCGGACCAGCCGCCAGCGGCGACGGACCGGCGCGCCTGGGCCAGCATCGCTTTCAAGGCAAGATATTGCGGGCCGGAAGGGGCGAGCTGGGCCAGAACCGGCGGCAGTTCGGATGGGTCGAGCGAAGCCGACGCCGCTAGATATTCCGGCAATCCCAGGCTCTGGTTGTCGACATAGCGCTCATCGGTCTGATGTGAGTTCAGCCGGCCGCCGCCGACATCCGCCGCGTAATGGATCAGACCGTCGGTAAGCAGAAATTCGCGGTCGAGATGTTCGGCGTCGGTGGTCGCGTTCGCCAGGGCGGCGATTTCGCGGACATGGTAATCCGCCGGCTCGAGCCCTTCGACGTCGGCGGAGGCGAGAACTGCGAAAACAGCGGCCGCCCGCTCGCCCAAACCCGCGCCGTCCGCATCCCAGGCCAATGCGTAATGCCGGTAGCCGTAGAAGGCCTTCAGCGCTTCCTTGTCGACGACCTGCCCGCCAGCCACCACGTCGTCGGGTGATATCAGCCGGAGCATGGCGAAGCTGCGGAGCACGGCAGGATTGGCCGTCGAATCCGGCGCGGCGATGGCGCCGGGGACCGAAAACGCGGTCAATGCGACCGCGCATAAAACGGCCCTCACACTCCGCTGACAGACAGGCCACATCATTTCAACAATTCGATCCTGACGGAGACGATTGAATAGTACCTTAGTCTAACCCGACACAGGCCAATCCGTTCATATCTTTAGGAATAATCTATGCCTGTTGCAGTTCTGCAACGCCGTCTCAGCGGCCGGTAAAGTTCGCCGATTTCTTCTCGACGAAACCCGCGACTCCAGCGGCAAAATCTTCCGTCAGGGCGCTGCTGGCGAAGGATTCGGTTTCGGCCGCCAGCTGCGCGTCGAAGCTGTTGCCGTCAGCGGCATTGAGCAGCTTTTTCGTTCGCGCATAGGCCAGTGCCGGCCCCTTAGCCATCCGCCCTGCCAGCTTGGCGATGGTCGCCTCAAGCTCCGCCAGCGGCACGACCCGATTGATCAGCCCCCAGCGCTCGGCCTCGGCCGCGCTGAACCGGTCGCCCAGTAGGGCGATCTCGGCCGCGCGCTTCTGGCCAACCATGCGCGGCAGATGGAAACTGGCGCCGCCGTCGGGCGTGGTGGCCAGATGGATATAGGCTAAGGTGAATTTCGCATTGTCGGCGGCGATCGCGAGATCGCAAGCCAGCATCAGGCTGAGCCCGAAGCCGGCGCAGCCGCCATGGACGCTGGCGATGATGGGCTTGGGAATATCGCGGATAGTGCGCGCCAGGTTCTGCGCCCGCTCGATCATCTCGACGATCACTGGCCGGAACTGGGCGCGGTCGGGGAACTCCGCGAGCTTGCGATGGAAATAACCGACATCGCCGCCGGCCATGAAAGCATCCCCCGCCCCGGTGATGACAATGACCCGGACGGCATCATCGGAGGAAGCCGCGTTTAGCGCATCCAGCAGCGCCTGCGCCAATGCGTTGTTGAGCGCGTTCAGCACGGCGGGACGATTGAGCGTCACAGTCGCAACGCCCTGAGCGACCGACATCAGAACCGGGGTTTCATCGGCTGCCATTGGAACTGCTCCCCATAAGTTTGTGAGTGGAGCGGTATCAGGCGAGACGCCAAATCGCAACGGGTCTGGGGAAAGGGGGGCAGGTTGAAATGAGATAAACTGGCGTTCTTGTCGCCAAGCAATTAAAGGCCAAAAGGGATTGGCGACGATCGAAAAAGGAGGAACCCTGCCATTCGTCAGCGAGGCTGGAATGTGCACACTTGCGCAGCAGGTTGGAGAAGCCTGCTACGATGCGAAGGATGGGACCGCCCGCCTTGTCGGCCAATCCGCCATGGCGAGGGAAGCCACGGAGACCACAACTTTCCGGCCTTACGTCTCAAATTGTGAGGACGCTTGAATATGTGCCCAGCGTTCCCGCAGTTGTCTTCGACAGCGCAGGGAAGCGCGATTGCAGCATCGTGCTTCCGAACGGCATGGAGATCGAAATGGACAGCGCTCGGTTCCTGAAGCTTGGTTGCTGCCTCGTTTCTATTTCCACGTCGTGACCACCTAGGACATTCTGCGCCACAGCGCGTAGAAATCGGCAAAAATGGATTATCCAAGCCAAGTTGGCGGTTCATTCGTGCTAAAATGGCGTAACTACTGCCAAAATTTGATGTGTAGTCGGCAGTTATCAGTCAAATCGGTAGAGCTCCCCAGCTTTCCATAGTAAGCACTGAAGTGATGCCGCCATGAGCGGCATCACCAAACATACTCGACCTTTGGGGAGCATTATGGACACCAAACATCTCGTCGATCCGGAGTTGCTGGCGGCGTTGGAGTTCATGCCGCCGTTCGATCTATCGGTCGAAATGCTGCCCCAGATGCGGGGCATGATGGTTGAGATGCTGCGGCAGCAGCGCGAGGCAGCGCCGCCCTCCGACATCATCGTCGAGGAACGCCATATACCGGGTCAGGCCGGCGCGCCTGACGTGCGGGTCGTAATCTATTCCCCGCCCGCCACGTACTCAACGTCCGACAGACCCGGACCGAAGCCAGGATATCTGCATATCCACGGCGGCGGTTACGTCATGGGCTCACCCGAGATGTTCGATATGCAGAGTAAGGCGGTGGTACGCGAGATCGGCTGCGTCGTGGTGTCGGTTGATTACCGGCTGGCGCCCGAGACGCCCCATCCTGGGCCGGTCGAGGATTGTTATGCCGCGCTGAAATGGTTCTATACGAACGCGGCGTCGCTTAGCGTGGACGCCAGCCGGATCGCCATCGGGGGCGAAAGCGCCGGCGGCGGCCTGACCGCGGCGCTGGGCCTGCTGGCACGCGACCGTGGCGAGGTGCCCATCGTCTTCCAGCTTTTGATCTATCCGATGCTCGACGACCGCACCGTTACGCGGAGCGACCCGCACCCGTTTGCCGGAGAGTTCATCTGGAACGCGCGGAGCAATCACTTCGGCTGGCATTCGCTACTGAGCCAGGAGCCCGGCTCGCCCGGCGTTTCGCCCTATGCAGCGGCAGCGCGGGCGGACGACCTCGCCGGCCTGCCCCCCACCTTCATCAGCGTGGGTGCGCTCGACATCTTTCTGGATGAGGATATCGATTACGGCCAGCGGCTGCTGCGGGCCGGCGTGCCGACCGAACTGCATGTCTATCCTGGGGCCTATCATGGCTTCGATCTGGCGTTCGATGCCGAAGTCACCAAGCAGTTTCGCCGTGACGCGGTCCAGGCGCTCAAACGTGCCCTCATACGCACCTGACGAAGATCGTCGACATGGTTTGATGGGTCGTTCTCGCGCACCCGCAAGTTCTCGACCACGACCGGCGTTGGGGCGCAGCCGTTGCTACTTACCGTCGCCGAGAATGCGTAGAATTTGTTGTTGTCTTTGTACGGCGTCCCAACGTGGGAATAGCCGGACCCCTAATAGACCACGCCGTCTGAGATGACGGCGCCTGCGATGACGGACCCGCCAGACGGGAATTTCCACAGGATTTTGCCGGTGGCAGCGTCGAGCGCGTACATGTTCGACCCAAAACAGACGAGTCCGCCCCGCGCCGCCGCCGCAACCGGCGGTAATCCAACCTTCCGGGCGGCGATCATCATGACTCCGCTGGCGAAGGCCGCGGTGGCCTAGACATCGGCGCGCAGCACGATAGAGATGCGGGCCAGTAAGATGTCGCGCAGATCCCTCCACCGATGCCGTCAAGGTGCCCTCCATGGCCGCAACGAACGGATCGATCCCGAAATCGAGCGCCTTCTCGGCGCCGGCAATCGCGAACCAAGACAAGGCCGCCGCGTCAAGACCGATGAAGAGAGGCTTAGAGATTTGCAGGAAATAGCGATGGAGGAAGAACGTCGCCGCCCGCCGGCGAAGGCGATGGCCGGATGGATAGCGCCAATCCTTGATCGCCTGCGGCAGGACCGCACCGATCAGCAGGTCGCGCACCACGCCGCCGGCCAGCGCGCTCGAGAAGGACAGCACAATGGTCCGAAAACGTCTGGACCGGCCTCGGCCCCGCACTCGCCGCTTGGACAGCGAAAAGGAAGGTGCCGCCATCCATCGCATAGATGATGCCGGTCGATTTCACGCGCATCCGCAGGCTGGCTTTTTTCCACTAAAATATTGGGTCATCTCGTCTCATATCTGCGGGAACAGTTCTATCCGCCATGAACCCATCGTATAAGCCGTTTGCACGATTCACAGGCAAGACGCATGGCCCTTCCCGCTCAATGATATCCCGGCGTTCGCTCATCGCCGCTATTGCGCTTGGCAGCCCCGTCTTGCGCCTAGCGAAGGCGACGCCGGGCACATTCATGCCAGCGGTGACTTACGATATCGGCGGGAAATACGATAAATCCTTCAACGAAGCGGCATGGCAAGGAGCGGAACGCTTCAAGGCCGATAGCGGCATCGCCTATCGCGAGTTCGAGATCACCAGTCCCGTTCAGCGCGAGCAGGCTCTGCGGGCACTGTGCCGGCGCGGCGTGTCGATCATCGTCGCCATCGGGTTCAATCAGTCCGAGGCGGTGACCACCGTCTGCCGCGAGTTCCCGGATGCAAAATTCACTATTGCCGACGCGATCGCCAAAGGCCCGAACGTGCAATCCGTCGTAATGCGCGAGGAGGAAGGCTCATATCTGGTCGGCATGCTGGCGGCGATGGCCTCGACCGGCGGCAGGATCGGCTTTATCGGGGGCATCGATATCCCGCTGATCCGCCGGTTCAAGGCCGGTTACCGCGCGGGCGCACTCAGCATAAATCCCGCGATCGAAACGGTTGAGAATATGGTGGGCGACACGCCGACCGCCTGGTCGGATCCGACGCGCGGCGCCGAGCTGGCGCGGGCGCAATTCGGCCGTGGGGTCGACGTCGTCTTTGCCGCGGCCGGGGCCAGCGGGCTCGGCATCTACCAAGCCGCCAAGGATCTGGGCAAGCTGGCCATCGGCGTCGATTCGAACCAGAACGGGATTCACCCCGGCACCATGCTGACATCGATGGTGAAGCATGTGGACAAGGTGGTCTATGACAGTTTCAGCACCGCCCGTGCGGGCACCTGGCAGCCGGGCGTACAAAGCCTTGGCCTGGCGGAAGGCGGCGTGGATTGGGCGTTGGACGACAATAACCGTGCGCTGATCACCAGCGAGATGGAACAAAGCGTGCGCGCCGCGACGGCGGAGATCGTCGCCGGGCGCATCAGGGTGCCAGACGGGTCGTGAGTAGCCCGGCCGCCCTGGAGCTGATCGGAATCGAAAAATCCTTCGGATCGATTCACGCAAATCGCGGCATTTCAATCAAGTTCGCGGCTGGCAGCATTCACGGGCTGATCGGCGAGAACGGGGCCGGCAAATCGACCCTGATGAGCATCGTCTTCGGGATGCAGCAGCCCGACGTCGGGGCGATCCGGATCGATGGACGAACGGTCGATTTCCCCACGCCCAAAGCTGCTATCACGGCGGGTATTGGCATGGTGCATCAGCATTTCATGCTGATCGACCGCTGCACCGTGCTGGAAAACCTGCTGCTCGGCACTGAGAATAATTTCGCGCTTGGTAAAGCACTGGCCTACGGGCGCAAGCGCATGGCCGAGCTGGCGCGTGAGTACGGCCTAGCCTTGCCGCCCGACACGCGGGTACGCGACCTTTCAATCGGCGAACGGCAAAGCGTTGAGATTTTAAAGGCGCTCTACCGTGATGCGCGGATCCTTATTCTGGACGAGCCGACCAGCGTCCTGAATGCCGAGCAGAAGGAGCGGCTGTTCGCCATTTTGCGCACACTCCGCGATGCCGGAAAAACCGTAATCTTCGTCAGCCATAAGTTAAGCGAAATCATTGCTCTGACAGATCATGTTGCAGTTTTACGTCAAGGCAGGATGGTGGGCGAAACCGCCACTGCGGAAACCGACGAGGCGGCGCTTGCTACCATAATGATCGGCGGCCATGTCGATCTCGGCCGGATCGGCGGCGCGGCCGAACCCGGCGAGATATTGCTTGAGGCGAACGGAATTGCCGTTTGCAACCCGCAGGGCGAGCGCAAGATCGACAATCTCGATCTGACACTGCGTCGTGGCGAGATCGTCGCCATCGCCGGGCTAGCCGGCAGCGGCCAATCCGAACTGCTGCAAGCACTAGCCGGCATTCTGCCGATCGATCGCGGACGAATGTCCTGGCGCGGTCAGGCGATGGATTTGCGGAACTGGCGGGCGAAGTCCCTGCGAGCGCTCGGCATCGCCCACGTTCCCGACGAGCCCCGGCGTTTCGGCCTGGTGGCGGACTTCAGCGCCGCCGAATCCGCCATACTGGGCTATCACGATTGCAAACCGGCGGCGCGGCACGGCCTCTTGAACCCGCGTGCGATCCTTGCGGATTGTAACGCGGCGATGAACGATTTCGACGTCAGGCCGCGACGTCCCGATATCCGCACGGGGGCCATGTCCGGCGGTAACCAGCAAAAACTGCTGCTGGCGCGCGAGATGCGGCGCGACCCGGAACTGCTGCTGATCGGCGAACCCACCCAAGGCGTGGATATCGGCGCGGTAGCAGCGATCCAGGCACGCCTGGCCGACATGCGCGCGCGCGGCAAGGGCGTGCTGTTGGTCACCAGCGATCTCGATCAGATTCGGGCCCTGGCCGACCGCATATTGGTGATGAATTCCGGCGCGATCGTCGGCGAGCTTTCGCCCGACCAGGCCACAGACCGCGAGCTCGGCCTGATGATGGGTGGGGTCACCACGAAATCGCGGGCGCAAATCTCCGGATGACCGCCGACACTGAGCCTTCGCGCGGCAAAGCCGTGGCGCGCGCGGTCCTGCAGCCGATATTCGACGTGCTGGCTGGGCTGATCGTCAGCGGGCTGATCCTCGCCGTGATCGGGGTCGATCCCTTGGCGGCATCGAAGAGCCTGGTCCACGGCGCGTTCGGCTATCCCGAGGCGATCGGCTACACGCTCTATTACGCGACCACCTATATGTTCGCCGGACTGTCTGTCTGGTTGGCGCTGCGCGCCGGGCTGTTCAATATCGGTGGCGAAGGGCAGATCTATCTCGGCGGATTGGGTGCGGGACTGGTATGCGTCGCGCTAGACGGTATGCCGGGAATCGTGGTCGTGCCCGTCGCCTGCCTGGCCGCGATTACCTTCGGGGCGGCCTGGGCCTTTATTCCCGCCTTTCTGCTGGCGAAGCGCGGCAGTTCGCTGGTCGTTACCACCATTATGTTCAATTTCCTTGCCGCCGCCGTGATGACTTGGCTACTGACCGCCGTCATGATCAAGCCGGGCCAGGCGGCGCCGGAAACCGCAGAATTTTCCGCGTCTTCCTGGATGCCGTCCTTCACAAGCCTTGCGTCTGCGCTCGGCATCTCCATCGCGAACTCCCCGGTAAATCTCAGCCTCATCCTCGCGCTGCTGGCGGTAGCGGGCGGGCAATTCCTGGTGGGACGCACGGTTGCGGGCTATCACCTGCGGGTCGTCGGCGGCAATCCGGACGCGGCAGCCTATGCCGGTATCGATGCCGGATGGGTCGCGATCTTTGCATTGTGCCTGGCGGGGGCCTGCGCTGGGCTGGCGGGCGTCAACGAGGTGATGGGTGTGCATCACAGGCTGATCCTCGATTTCCCGAATGGCGCGGGGTTCGTCGGGATCGCGGTCGGGCTGATGGCCGGCCGCAACGGCTGGGGCGTCATTCCCGGTGCATTGCTGTTCGCCGCCTTGGCGCAGGGCAGCGTCGATTTGATGATCGATAATCCCCGGATTAACCCGGAACTGGTGGTGATGGTGCAGGGATTGGTGATCTTCTTCGCTGGGGCGCTGCGCGGGCAGCTAACACTGCCCAAACTGCGTGCCGCGCGATGATCGCGGGCATCGAAACCGAAATCCTGGTCATTACCGCGTCGATATTGCGGCTGGCGACCCCACTGATACTGGCCGCAATCGGCGGGCTCTTCGCGGAGCGGGCCGGCGTCGCCGACCTGGGGCTGGAGGGCAAGATGCTGGCCGCGGCCTTCACCGCGGCGTCAATTTCGGCCGTTACCGGCAGCGCAATTACCGGGTTGGCGGCGGCGATAATCGTTGCGACCCTGCTGTCGATGCTGCATTTCATTGCGACGGTCTGGAAGCAGGGCGATCAGATCGTCTCTGGCATGGCCATCAATATTCTGGCGGCCGGCCTCGTTCCGACGCTGGCCTATGCGCTGTTCCCGCTGGGTGGACAGACGCCACCGCTGACCGACGACGGGCGGCTGCTCGATCTGAGTCTTCCGTTCTCGCACTGGGCGTCATCGACCGGCTTTATCGGTCAATTTTATGCGAGCGTGCTGGGCGGCCAATCGATCTTGATCTATGTCGCCTTCCTGGCGGCGCCGGCCGCGACGGCCGTTCTCTACCGCACCGGTTGGGGCCTGCGGCTGCGCGCCGCCGGGGAAAATCCGCAGGCTGTGGCATCGGCCGGCCTCGACGTCGTCAGGCTGCGGCTGCAGGGCCTGATCATGAACGGCGTCTTCCTCGGGCTGGCTGGAGGCTATCTCTCGCTCGCCGCCAATGCCGGCTATTCACGTAATATGACGGCCGGAAAGGGCTATCTAGCGATTGCGGCACTGATCCTCGGCCGCTGGAAGCCTTGGCCGACCCTGGGCGCCTGCCTGCTGTTCGCCGCGGCGGACGCGTTGCAGGGGCGGTTGCAGGGCATCGTCTTCCCAGCTCTGGGTGTTATTCCTGTGCCCTGGATCACCGCCCTGCCCTATATCGTCACGGTCATCGTTCTGGCGATTGCGGGGCGCGGGCAGTCGATGCCGAAGGCCCTGGGCTTGCCTTATGTGAAGGCGTAATAGCTTAGGAAGCTTGCAACAACACCGCCGCAGCCTGCGTCACACACTCTTCGAAAGCGGCCAGATGGGTATAGCGGTCGCGCCGCTTCACCTTAGCCTGGACAATCGCGCCACCGCTGTCATGGACGGCGCCTTCGATCATCAGGTTTTCGGCGAGGCCGAATTGCTCCACGCCCATCTTATCGCTGTCTTCGAAGCCCATGGTCGGGTCGGCATCGGCCCGGGCCCTCAGGGGCTCAGCATCCCACTTGCCCACCCGGTCCAAGAAGGACAAGTGGCTGTTGCTGTAGCCGAACACCGGCCTGCCGAAACCGCGCATGAAACCGACCTCATAGGCCGTTCCCGTATCGACGCCGACGCCGCGGAACGGAGTCAGGTTGGCTATCACTGCGTCGCAGCTCTTGATCAGACTTTCATTGGCCCGGAAGATCGCGTAGGCGCGCTCGGCAAGCTCCAGCCCGCCGAGATCAAGTTGGGCGTCGAGCGGGAATTTGCCCTCCAAACCATGGCGGGCGCAGACTTCCGCCTTGAGGACGCCTGCCTCCACCGCGTTGCGCAGAAAGACCTCCGGCCCCGCGAGATAGACCCTGGGGCGCGGCGGTGCTTTTTTCGGCATTCGGTGATCTATCCTTAAGCGGCGTCAGAGACGCGCGACGATTTCGTCTTGGAAGCGTTTTACATAGCGTTCGATGGCCGCCGGCTCGGTGCCACCCGCCTCATAGGCGGAGATGATCAACCGGGCCACTCCAAGCTGCGCGTAGGCTTTGCAGACGCCGAGATCGAGCGAACAGCCGAACCTATAGCTGCTGGGCGACACCGACAGCTCAATGGCGGCGGGGTCGCGTCCCGCCTCTTTCGCGGCGGTCTTCATCGTCTCGATGAGTGCGCCGAAATCATCCGGGGAGATGGCATGCGGAAAGAAACCGTCGCCGGTGCGGCCGGCCCGGCGGGCGGCCACTTCCGTCGAGCCACCGATAATCAGCGGCACGAGGTTCGGATTGGCTGGCTTCGGATCGGAATGGACCCGGTGGAACTGATAATATTTGCCATCATAGCTGGCGATGTCGTCGCGCCATAGCGCGCGTACCGCGTCGATCCCCTCGTCCAGACGCTTACCGCGCTCGTTATACGGCACGCAGACGGCGGCGAACTCTTCCTTTTGCCAGCCGAGCCCGATGCCGAGCAGCACCCGGCCGTTCGACAGCGCATCCAAGGTCGCGACCCGCTTGGCGATGATGATGGGACTGTGCAGCGGCAGCAGGAGAACACCGGTGCCGAGCTTGAGCTTCTCGGTGCAGCCGGCGGCGAAGCCCAGCCATTCCAGCGGGTCCGGCATGATCGTGTCATTCGTGAACGGCGCGCGGCCATCCTCGGAATAGGAATAAAGCTGCTCGTAGTTCTCGGCGACGATCGGATGTTCGACGGTCCAGACGGATTCGACGCCCGCCGCCTCAATCGTCTGGAGGAACGGTTTGCACCAGCGCGCATTATCGATGAAGCCCTTGCTGAATAAGGGCAGTATCCCGATTTTCATTTTTCCTCGCCTTAGGTTATGGCCGATCAGCGAGGCGGGAATGGGAGCAGAGCTGTACGCCCCGCCCCCATCACCTTAGGGCGAAGTCGTCCGCCAATAGAGTCCCATACCGTGCCGCGCGTCGGCGACTTTTTCTGCACCGTCATTGACGGCGAGAGTATAGGTGTCCTGCCCGACAGTGTCTCCGGGTTTCCGATCCCCGGTATAATTATACACGGCATAACCTTGATAGGCCCATTGCTTGGTGCCGTCGGGACGATCCATCAGCATCCAATAGCCGGACGGCTGAGCGTCCTTGGCGGCAATCAGCGGTATCCAGGTTTTGGTGCAGTCGCCTTCGCAGCCGCTGAGCCCGATCGTCATGCCGACCATCGGATTGCCACGATCGCCGCCGCGCGCACTGTGTCCACCAGTGCCGTTGAAGCTGATTCGGTCACGAGCATAGAGCGTCTTGCCGTCGGCATTCGCCAACAGGCCGCCCTTACGCTCGTTCAGCAGTATCTTAACGCCGGGCGGCATGAAATAACGCTCGACCATAGCAATCTGGAAGTTCTTGTCCGCGCCCTGGCCGTTGGCATCGCCCAAGTCCGAATCGCCGGAAAAGGTAAAGAGCGGATTGCCTTTATAGGCCCATTGCTGAATGCCGTCGTCGCGATTGACGATCGTGAAATCACCCATCGGATTGGAAAGCTGCCCCGTCGTCACTGGACGCCATTGCATGCCGCACGGGCCGGAGGCGCACTGGACCTTGCCGCTTTTGACATCGCCGCCATAAAGGTAAAGCGGCATGCCATGGGCATTGACGATGACCTGACCCGCAGCTTCCGCCACTTCGCGCACTTCGATGCCATAGGGCAATGCCATGCCGTCGGTCGGCGACATGGTTGCCATGTGCCAGACGCCATCGGCATTGTCGCCCTTATTATCGCCGATCACCTTATCTTTGGCGAAGGTGTAAAGCGGTTTGCCCTCGAACGCCCATTGCTTGGCGCCGTCATCGCGGGTGATCACCGACCATTCATCGACGTTCTTGGCGTCAGCCGAAGCGGCCAACGGTGCCCAGGTCGTGGCGCATTCCGCCGCGCAGGTGGATTTGCCGGGCGTGTCCTTGTCATAGGTATAGGCAGTCTTGCCCTTGCCGTCGGCATAGACGATGACCTGTTCCTGCTGATCCGAACTTGCGCCCGGCACCATGGTCACAGTGCCGATCTTGACCTTCTGGAAGGTCACGCCCAGCGGCGTCGATAGCCGCGCATCCAGATGTGGCGCCATCGGCTTCGGCTGCTTGATGAAATAGACGCCGCCGGCAACGATCGCCACGGCGGCTACGCCCGCTATCAGAGCTGATTTGAGCCCCATTTCTTAACTCCTCCCGCTTATACCAGCGACTAGATCAGGCCATCACTTCGCTGATGGTCTTCGAGGTCAGCATCGAGTCCGTGCCCCAGCTGTTGATCGGCACACCGACCGCCTGCTGGACCGTCAGCCCGACGCGGGTCGACGGATCGCCCTTCGCGGCGACATGGATGCCGGTCTTCATCCGTCCACCGGCGCTGCCGGCGGTAATGAGCGGCATGTTGTCGAGACTGTGGACCTTGGCATAACCGGTATCGGTGTTGGCGAGCAGCAGCATGCGGTCGAGCAGAGTGCCCTGTCCTTCCTTGATGCCGTCCAACGCGGTCAGCATGTCGGCGAGGCCGTGACCGGCCTGGCTGGCGAACCAGGTGACGTTCGGCTGATAACCCAGCTGCGCATCAACCGTTTCCTCGTGGCTGAACACGTGATGGGTCATCGACGAGCCGGTCCGCCGCAGCGACGAGGTCGCGTCGCTGAAGGTCACGTTGATGACCCGCGTCTGGCCGCAGGCGAGCGCATGAGACAGCAGGCCAGCGAACAGCTTGTGGTTAGCGGTGACCTGGGTGATTTCCGTTCCGGGAGTCACCTCTTCCAGCTTGGTCGGCACGCTGCAGGCTTCGAGCGGCGCGGGCTTCTGCAATTCGAGGTCGAGCTGCTGTTCGATCTGGCGCAAAGATGAGAAATATTCGTCCAGGCGCGCACGGTCGGAAGCGCCGAGAGTCTTCATCAAATCGTCGCGCTGGTCCTTGACCGCCGAGAGCACGCTCTGGCGCGCCATGACCTGCGGATCGGGCGTGAAGTCGGCGGCGTTCGGATCCTTGAACTCCGGCCCGAAGATACGGGTGTAGAGCGCAACGGGCGAGGTTTCGGCCGGGTTGAGGGCGGCGCCGGGGCGGCGGCTATAGGAATGGGCCGGGTTCCCGGTCGAGGTGACCTCGATCGAGCGGAAGCGCGTCTTGGTGCCGATCACCTCGCTGACCAGCATATCGACGGTGGGCAGGATCACACGTTCCTCGCGCGGGGTCGTGCCGGTGAGAACCGCCCATTCGCCGGTGAAGTGGGTGATCATCGGGCGGCCGTCGAGGATGACCTTCGTGCCGGAATAGACATTGACCTTGTCCTTGAACGGGGTCAGCGGTTCCAGCTCGGGACCGAACTGGGTGATCTTGCCCTCGCCCTTCGGTTCCCAGCGGCCCGGATTGAGGCCGAGGCCCCAGAACCAGGTGCCGAACGCCACTGGCAATGCCGCGCCGTTCGCGAAGGCGGTGCCGTTCGTGTCGAGGAAGCAATCCAGGAAAGGCACGCCGATCGTCACAGCGCTGCCGCCGAGCATGCCTTTGAGGATATTGCGGCGATTGACTTGCTTGAGAGGGATCATTGCTGACGCTCCTTAATGTTCAGATGCGAGTTTGGAAGGAGATGGCGTATCGATCGCCCCCGTCTGCGGCGGAAGTGCACGGTAGAAAACGTCGCTCGAGGCGATGTTGCGGAGCAGATCCGGGAATTTATAGCCGCTGGCCTCAAAGTTCTTCTGCAAGTCGCTCTTCATCCATTCAGATTCGGATTTGTTGGGCTTATGGCCAGCAGCGAATTCATAGAGGCGGTTGACAATGCAATTGCTGGTCGCCGGGTTGTCGTGCACGGCCTTACCGAGCCCGACGACGTCGTTGAACTTCAAACCGTCCAGCTCACCGCTAGCATCAATCGCGGCGCCGTTTTCCATGGAGCGATAACCACCGATCGTGTCGAAGTTCTCCAGCGCCAAGCCGACCGGATCCATCAGCTTGTGACAGCCGACGCAGGTCGCTTCGGTGGCGTGGGCCTTCAACCGCTGCCGCGCCGTCTTGAAGTTCGGATTGGTAGTGTCCTGGACCAGATTGAAATTTACATTCCCCGGCGGGTCGGGGACCTTCTGGCACAGCATGACCTCACGAAGCGCCTTGCCCCGCACGGTCGCCGAACTGCGGCCCGGCTGCGAATGCAGCCCGACGAAGCTGGCTTCGGTCAGGATTCCCGCCTGCGGAACGTCGGCAGGAAATTCGAACGGAACCCAAGGCGCGAGCACACCCTCGGGGAAGGTCGCCTGAACGCGGTAGATCGAGGCCAGCAACGGCGTGAGGAACGTTTTGTGGGTGGTGAACAGATCGCGGTAATCGCCCGTCTGCACCAGCAGATGATCAACGATCGTCCGAAGCGTCTGTTCTTGTGAGTCGCTCAGCACGTTGGACGTGAATTTCGGATAGAGCGTCGTGTCCTTGGCGAGCGTGTTGAAGCCGTCGAAGGCCAGCATGTCGCTGAAGAAGGCGCGAACGCCGGTTTCGACACGGGGTGACGCCAGCATCCGGTCGACCTGCTTCTTGAGGCCGCTGGAAGTATTGAGGTCTCCCTTCTCCGCCGCGGTCAGCAATTCGGGATCGGGCGCGGCATTCCACAGGAAGAAGCTAAGCCGCGACGCCTTGGAATAGGCTGTCAGGCGATACCAACCGGCATGATCCGGATCGGGCTCGACCGCTTCCTGACGAAAGAGGAATTGCGGTGCCTCAAGCAGGCCGGCAAGGCTCAGGCCCAGGCCGCTATAGAAATTCTTGACCTTCGTCGCCGATGCATTGGCCGCGGCAACCTGTGACGCCAACTCACGGTCGGTCAGTGGACGACGATAAAGCAGACGCCCAACCTTGCTGAGGAATTGCTTGGCGCAGGCATCGTCCGCGGCCGTGTCTGAAGCCGGCTTGCAGGGGACCAGCAGCGCGCGATGCTTTTCATCCACGACCTGCGCCGCGATCGAGCGGGCCATATTGTCATATTGCTCGAGACCCGCCGCGGTCACGCTGACCTGACCGGCGCCGACGGCCAACAGACCGGCATCGCGTACGTCCGGCTCGAACCGGCCGCCGAGCGAAACGGTGGAGCCGAAGACGTCCGTGATGATCTGGCGGTATTGCTCCTGCGTCAGCCGGCGCATCGCGACGGCCCCCGCCGCGGGCGCGCTGTCGGCACGTGCCGTATCGGCGATCCCGACGAGGCTGAGCGCGGCCATCGCACCGCCCAGTATCATGGCGCGGAGCGGTATGCTCCGCCGATAGATCCCACTTCTGCTCGTCATTCCCTTGCCCTTATCGTTGTAGGTCATTATTGCCCCGCCCGCTTCAAAATACCTGGGCTTCAATGTGCTTGCGCCAAGCGCTGAACCTTGCCGGCCAGCGCGGTCTTGTCGCCTTTGTCCGGATGAACCACGAAGGCCGGAACCGCCTCGATCCAATAGGAGGAGGAAATATACTGGTTCTGCCCCGTGCTGTCGGGATAGGCGTCGGCCATTTTCTTCATCGCGTAATAGATGCCCGGCGCATCGATCGACAGGTTGAGTTCATTGACCGACCCGCCGAGCGCATAGCCGGTATAGACCGGTAGCCAGGGCTGATAGCCACCCAGAATGCCCTTGGCAGTGCCGTCCGGATTCAGAGTGAGCCGGATCCGCGTCTGCTTGAAGCGATATTCCGAGACGCCAAACGGGTCCTGGATCATGTAGAACTCGAACGGGTCGGTGGTGAGCGTCCCGTTCTTCATCGTCGCATGCGCAACATTCTGCATGCGCGGATCGTTGTCGGCCTGGAATGTCAGATCGGCTTGCGGCTCGCCCGCCGCATTGCGCATGATCGGGCCGGTCGAACGATAGAAGCCGACCTTGACGTCGCCGTCCATGATCGAGCCATCGGCATTATGCTCGATTCCGGAGACCTCGATCACCCATGCGGGCATCTGGTCCCGGGTCATGTCCCACTGGATCGCCGGGAAGGTCGGGCGAGAACCGCCGCTCGCCCGCGCGGTGATGAAACAGCCAAGCGCGCGGTAGAGCTTGTCGTCTACACCCGTTTCCTTAGTCTGCGGATCGACGAAATCGTCTGGCCCGTTCTTGCCATCGAGATTGAAACCGTAAGCGACATGGCCCTTAGCCGTCTTGACATTCGGATCGGGAATTGCGGTCGGGTGGGTGTAGATATTGACCGGCTTGCCATCGACCTTCCCGCGCATCACGACCGCGCCGTACATGTTGTTCGGAAAGTCCTTGTATGCGGCTTCGATTTCCGCCGGGCTTTTTCCCATGTCGGTCAGCCACTTGCGCGCCATTACCTCTGACAATGGGTTGGTGCCTTCCGGGCAATCGTCGGCCTGCGATTCAGCGGCCATATAGAACCAGCTGACAACAAAGCCCCGCGTTTCCGCCATCGCGGCGCGCGCCGTGAGACCAGACGCCAGCAGGGCAACCGCGGCAACCGCCAGGCCGCGTTCCAAAAGATGGCGCGCCCGACCCGTTCCGTTTCCGATCATAGAATTGCTCCCCATATCGACTGCCTTTTCAATGCACGCGGACCGCGTCGGGCGCGCTCTCCGCCGATGCTGTTTTGCTTGGTTCCTGCGGCTTCACCACGAATGCTGGAATGCCTTCGATGACGAAGGCGCACGAGATTGCCGTATTCTGGCCTGTTTTGTCGGGATAGGCATCCGCCATTTTCTTCAGTGCATAGTAAATCCCGGGCGCGTCGACCGACAGATTGACCTCGTTCGTCGAACCCGGCAGGCCATAGCTCACATAGAGCGGCATCCAGGGCTGATAGCCGCCCAGTATCCCCGTTACTGTGCCGTCCCGCTTTATTGTCAGCCGCAGTTTCGCATCCATTATATGGTATTCCGGAACGGCAAATGGATCGTCGACCATATTGAAAACAAATCTCTCGCTCGTGAAGACGCCGTTATGGATCTTTCCATTCACGGTGTTCTGCGAGCGCAGGTCCGAATCGACATTGAAGGTCATATCCGATTGCGGCTCGCCCGAGACGTTGCGGATGACGGGCCCGGTCGCACGATGAATATCAACAGTGGCGTCGCCATCCTTGATCGATCCGTCCGCGTTCGCCTCGACGCCGTCGATCCTGATCACCCACGCCGGCATTTGGTCGCGCGTCATATCCCATTGGATCGCCGGATAGCTCGGCCGTTCCGGCGGCATCGCCCGTTCGGTGTGGAAGCACCCGAGCGCGCGGTACAGCTGGTTATCTACCCCCGCTTCGTTGGTCTCGGGGTCCACGAAATCGTCCGCCTTGACCTTGCCATCTAGGTTAAAGCCATAGGCAAAGTGGCCCTTGACGGTGTGGACCATCGGATCCGGCTCGGACGCGGGATTCTGATAGATATTGACCTGCTGGCCATTGATGCGGCCGCGATTGACGATAAGCGGCCGAATGCCGGGATTGTTCGGAAAACCGACCATCAGAGCATCGACCTCATCGGGCGTTTTGCCGATATTCTTGAGGATGTTGCGAACCATGACATCGGCGTTCGGATTCAGGCCTGCGGGACAATCGCCATCCTGCGAATAGCTCGCCCGATGGAACCAACTGACAACGTAACCACGCGTCTCGCCGGCCGATGCGCTGCTCAGCGGCACGGCGAAGGACGCCAAAGCTGCGAGCCCCATGCAGCCCAGCGCCGCCTTCGACCGGAGCCGGCGCATAATCCGCGCCTGCCCGACCGATAACGATGTCTGTTTCAGCATGTTATGCGCCTCCCCAGCCCAAACCGCGACGACCGGCTTTCATGCCGCATCATTTATATGTTGAGTATGACACAACAATGTGTCGCGTCAAAGACTCTCGTTAGCGAAATAAGAAGAGGACCGCGCTTCCGCCCCGGCTCAGCGCTTGACGGAAGCCGCTCTCAGCGCCGCCGAAACCGCCGTATCGAGTGCGACCAGGAAACGGGACCGGTCGGATTTTGCGAAGGAAGACGGTCCGCCGGTCGCGACTCCGAGTTCCCGCAAATGCCGACCTATCTCGCGACCAGCCAGCGCGCTGCCGATATTGTCGGACGTCCAGAGCTTGCCGTTGTGCGCCAAAGCGCGGGCGTTTTTCGCCAGGCAGCGGGATGCCAAGGGGATGTCGGCAGTCACGCAGATATCGGACGATGTGATGTGCTCGGCGATCCAGTCGTCAGCAATATCGGCGCCCTCGCCCACCGTGATCATCTTGATCGCCGGGTTGGGGACCGGCCGAATCGGCCGGGAGCCGTTAGAAACGACATAGACCGTCAAAGTGTATCGCGCCGCGACGCGATACACTTCCTCGCGAACCGGACAGGCGTCCGCGTCTATATAGATATCGGTCACGTCCGATTGATGTCGATCGGGTCTACCGAATCGGCGACCGCTTCATCGATTTGATAGGGCCGCGCGACCGGCCAGACATCTCGGCGATCTTGCGGTCCTGGGCCTCGATCAGCGCCTTGGCCGAGTTGTCGCCGTCGATTGGGTCGAGATCGGCGCTCGCCACGCGACGGTTCGAGGTCATTGCCCCATCCTGATAGATGACGTCGAATGCGATGAATTCGCTTTCCGCAGGTTTCTTGCGAGCCATGGGTAGTTGCTTCCTGTTGGTCGGCGGTTCCAGACGAGCGGTCTTATATGGGTGGCCCTGCATTGTCACGCCAGCCACGCTCCTGCGCCACAAATGCATGCCGATTGCGCATAGCTGGCATGGAGGAAATCTGGTGCAAACGGTCGCACCAATATTGCGTTGCAGCACACCGAGCCATACTTAGATACGAGACGTTTCGTTTCGTTTAATTTCGTGAATGGTCCGATGGTCCCCGTTTTAGTCGACCCAGCGCCTGCCACACGTGGCGGTCGTCCGCGCAGCGAAGACTGCCGCCAGAAGGTCCTAGCCGCCGCCGATACTTTGTTCGCGCGCGAAGGGCTTGCGCGCATGTCGGTGGACGGCATCGCCCAGTCGGCCGGGGTCAGCAAGGCCACGATCTATCGCTGGTGGCCCAACAAGTCGGCCATTGTCATGGAAGCGTTGCTGGCCTCGACGGAGGCTGAGGTCTATGTCCCGGTCAGCCCGTTTCCCGAGGAAGACCTAATCGCCAAAATCAAGCGGACCGTCGCGCTGTTCCGCGGACCGCGCGGGCCGGTCGTCGCGTCGCTGATCGGCCAAGCGCAGTCAGACCCCGAAATTGCCGAGGCCTATCGTCACCGACTGCTGGGGCCGCGCCGGGCCGCGATGCGCGGCGCCATCCAGCGCGCGATCGAGGCAGGTCTCTACCGTGCCGATATCGATTTCGATCTGGCGATCGATATCCTCTATGGGCCACTTTATCAGCGCCTACTGCTCCGCCATGCACCCTTGGACGAGGCGTTCGAACGTGACTATCCGCCGGTCGCGGTGGCCGCCCTGCGGGTCTATGCAGGGAGGCCATAGGCCGTGGGTATCGTAAAATTCGCGCTGCGCTTCCCGCACACATTCTATGTCGTCGCCGTCCTCATCCTGTTTCTGGGCATCAGCGCGATCGTCACGACCCCGACCGACATCTTCCCGCAGATCCGCATCCCGGTGGTCAGCGTCATCTGGCAATATACCGCCCTCAGCCCCGACGAGATGGAAGCACGCGTCGCGACCTATAGCGAGTATTCGATCAGCTCGACCGTCAACGGCATCAAGGACATGGAATCCCAGACCCTGTCCGGGATCGTCGTCCAGAAGATCTATTTCCAGCCAAACGTGAATCTGGAACTGGCGATCTCGCAGATTGTCTCGGCGACTAACTCGATCCGCGCCTTGATGCCGCCCGGAATCAACCCGCCGGTCATTGTACAGTTCAACGCCTCCAGCGTGCCGATCCTCCAGCTCAGCCTGAGTTCCGACCAGCTCAACGAGCAGCAGCTTTACGATTACGGCATCTACCAGGTGCGCCAACAGCTCGCACCGATCCCCGGCATCACGCTGCCGACGCCCTACGGCGGCAAATATCGCCAGATCATGGTCGATCTCGACCCGAAGGCCTTGCTGGCCCAGGGCTTAACCCCGACCGACGTCACCAA
Source organism: Rhodospirillales bacterium (assembly GCA_028291345.1). Lineage (GTDB taxonomy): Bacteria > Pseudomonadota > Alphaproteobacteria > BOG-932 > Roseiterribacteraceae > BOG-932. The sequence goes on from JAQGIF010000003.1 coordinate 42,803, forward strand.
CGCCGTGAACGCGCAGAATCTGACCGTTCCCTCGGGGGATGCGAAGATCGGCGACAAGCAATATATCGTCAAGCTGAACGCCCAGCCGCAGACCGTGGCGGCCTTGAACGACATCCCCATTCGCCAGGTCAACGGCACGACCGTCTATCTGCGCGACGTCGCACATGTGCGCGACGCCTGGGCGGTTCAGCAGAATATCGTGCGGACCGGCGGCAAGCGCTCGGTCCTGCTCACGATCATCAAAAACGGCGAAGCTTCGACGCTGGACGTAGTTAATCGGGTCAAGGCGGCACTGCCCGGCGTGCGCGCCGCGGCCCCGCCCGGCATGGAAATCAAGGAGCTGTTCGACCAGTCCGTCTTCGTCAGCGATTCGATCAACGCCGTGCTGCGCGAGGGCGCGATCGCCGCCGGCCTGACAGCGCTGATGATCCTGATGTTCCTGGGGTCCTGGCGCTCGACCGTGGTGGTCATGGTGTCGATCCCGCTGTCGATCCTGACCTCCATCGCGATCCTGTCGGCGCTTGGCGAAACCATCAACACGATGACCTTAGGTGGCCTGGCGCTCGCGGTCGGCATACTGGTCGACGATTCGACCGTGACGATAGAGAACACTCACCGGCTGCTCGATGACGGCCATCCGTTCGACCGCGGCGTGCTGGAAGGCGCAGCCGGGATCGCGGTGCCGACCCTGGTCTCCACCCTCGCCATCTCCTGCGTGTTCATCTCGGTCGTCTTCCTGGACGGGGCGCCGCGCTATCTGTTCACCCCGCAGGGCATGGCAGTAGTGTTCGCGATGCTGGCGTCATACGGCCTGTCGCGGACCCTGACCCCAATCATTATCCGCACTTTACTGCGCCGCGAGCATGAGCAGAAGCACGACACCGGCCGCAAGGCAGGCTGGTTCGGCCGCTTCCATGAAGGATTCAATCACCGGTTCGAGCGGTTCCGGACGTTCTATGTCTGGCTGCTGGGGCGGTTGCTTACACGCCGTCTGATCGTGCCGGCTGTTGCCGGGTCGGTGATCGTCGTCGCGGCCGGTCTGGCGCCCTTCGTCGGGCGGGACTTCTTCCCCAGCGTCGACGCCGGCGTGATCCAGCTGCATGTCCGTGCGCCTGCCCGCACCCGCATTGAGGAAACCGAGAAGATATTCCAGGCGGTCGAAAACCAGATTCGCGACACCATCCCCGAGAATGAGCGCGACTTGATACTCGACAATATCGGCCTGCCCCAGCGGACGATCAATCTGGCCTTCACCGACGGCTCGGCCATCGGCGTCAATGACGGCGTGATCCAGGTCGCGCTGAAACCCGGCCATGCGCCGACTGCGGATTATGTAAAGCGGCTGCGCGAGGAGCTGCCCGCCGCCTTCCCGGATGTGCGTTTCTATTTCCAGCCCGCCGACATGGTGACGCAGATCCTGAATTTCGGCGTACCGACCCAGGTCGATGTCGAGGTCGTGGGGCACGACCGCGCCAAGAATCTGGAGCTTGCCCAGGATTTGCAGCGGCGCATGTCCAACGTTCCCGGCGCAGTGGATGTCCATCTGCAGCAGGAGACCGACGCGCCGGAACTTTACTATTCCATCGACCGGACCCGCGCGCAGGAACTGGGCCAGACAGTGAGCGCGATCTCCAACAATCTGATGATCAGCCTGAGCTCGTCGGAGCAGGTCTTTCCGAATTTCTGGACCGACACGAAGGTCGGCATCCCCTATTACTTAGCAGTGCAGACGCCGGAATATCGCATTTCGTCGCTGAACGACTTGAACAATATCGCGCTGAGCTCGACCTCCGGCACCGGCGCGCCGGTTCCCGACACCCTGGGCAATGTCGCGCAGTTCGAGCGCAAAAGCATCCAGTCGGTCATCAATCATTCGAACGTGCAGCCGGTCTATGACATCTACGCCAGCGTGCAGGACCGCGACCTGGGCGGAGTCGCCTCGGCTATCGATAAGATCGTCGCCCAAGAAACGCCGAAGCTTGCGCCCGGCAACCACATCGTCGTGCGGGGCCAGATCGAAAGCATGAACTCCGCCTTCTCGCGCCTGACTCTCGGGCTGATCTTCGCGGCGGTGTTCGTCTATCTGCTGATGGTCGTCAATTTCCAAGATTTCCTGGATCCATTCGTGGTCATACTGGCGCTGCTGGGGGCGGCCTGCGGCATTATCGTGGCCCTGTTCATCACCGGTACGACGCTCAGCGTGCCATCGCTGATGGGGGCGATCATGTCGATCGGCGTCGCCTCGGCCAATTCGATCCTGCTGGTCACATTCGCCCGCGAACAGAGCCTTGAGGGCAAGAGCCCGATAGAGGCCGCCATCGCCGCCGGCGGCACGCGGCTGCGGCCCGTGCTGATGACCGCTGCGGCGATGATCGTCGGAATGCTGCCGATGGCGATCGGCGGCGCCGGCGAAGAACAGAATGCCGTCCTGGCCCGCGCCGTCATCGGCGGCCTGCTGTTCGGCACTTGCACGACCCTGCTGGTCGTACCCTATCTCTATGCCCTGCTCCGCCGCACAGTCGGCGAGCATAAGCGCAATGAAATCGATTTCGGGGAATCCACCCCCAGCGAAAAAGGTCACCTAGCATGACACCCTACGATCACAGCCCGTCGGCTATCGAGGCCTATGGGTTCGTCCCGCATGATCACGCGCTGACCGTGAATAGGAGCGACGTGCGTGACCGTGGCCGCACGCGCCTGGCGCGCCGGATCGGCTGGGGTACCGCCGTGACATTCGGCGTGCTTCTGGCGTTCGGCGCGGTTCAACACTTTACCAGCCACCATGCCGCCGTCGCGGCGATGGAGGCGCGGCAACAGGCGGTGCCCAAGGTGCGCGTCGAACCGGTGAAGGTGACCACCGCCCCGCGTGACCTGTCCCTTCCGGGTACAACGATGGCATTCGAAAGTGCCACGATCTTTGCCCGGCAAAGCGGCTATGTCGGCGACCGACGAGTCGATATCGGCAGCAAGGTCAAAGCTGGCGATGTGCTGGCAGTCATTACCGCCCCCGAAATCGACGACCAGTTGACCCAGGCCCGCGCCCAACTCATCCAGATGCAGGCCGCGCTGAAGCAGGCTCAGGCCAATCATGGCCTGGCGGCAGCAACCGACCGCCGGACCGTGGAATTGGTGTCACAGGGCTGGCAGTCCAAGCAGCAAGGCGATACCGACCGGGCAAACCTAGACGCCCAGGCCGCTTCTGTCGGCGTCGCGCAGGCGAACATCTCAGCCCAGCAGGCGCAGGTGGCCCGGCTTGAAAAAGAAAAAGCCTATGAGCAGGTCATCGCGCCATTCGATGGCGTGATCACCCAGCGCTCGATCGACACCGGCAGTCTGGTCACCGCCGACAGCACGAGCGGCAGTTCCATGTTCGCCATCGCGCGGACGAATGTCCTACGGGTGCAGATCAATGTACCGCAGGATGCGGTCCCGGGCCTCAAGGAAGGCGTCGTCGCCGACATCACCGTGCCGGAAATGCCCGGCCGCACCTTCACCGGCCATGTCGCGCGCACCGCCGAGGCGCTGCAGGCCGGCACCCGGACCCTTCTGGTTGAGGTCGATGTCGACAATGCTGACGGCGCGCTGGCCGCCGGCGTTTATTGCACTGTGAAGTTCGAAGTGCCGCGTACCAATCCGGTGCTTGAGATTCCGGCCGAAGCGCTGATCTTCAACCGCGACGGCACCCAGGTCGCGGTCTATCAGGACGGCAAGGCCAACATCCGTAAGGTCAGCCTGGCCGAGGACGACGGCGATCATGTCGATATCGCGACCGGCCTTCAGCCCAATGATCAAGTCATCGTCAGCCTGCCGGTTGACCTGACCGACGGCGCGCCGGTCGCGGTGCGGGATATGAAGGCGCAAACGGCGAAGGCGGGATCCTAACGGGCAAACCCGCTCTGCAGATTGCTCAGCGTATCCCACCGTGATCAGATCGCCTTTGGGGCGGTCCAGGTCGGTGATCACCATGATCACCGACCTCGATCGACAGAGCCATGATGCATTCGGCACAGGCCGGCGCGTCCCGGTCAGCCTCGCGCCATAGCCCGTGAAGCCGACCGGTCCGGGTCCGTGGAAATCAGGCTTCCTTGACCTTGGCCGAGATGATCTTGTCCGGGTCCTTCACCGGCTCGCCGCGCTTGATCTTATCCACATTTGCCATGCCCGAGGTGACTTTGCCCCAGACGGTATATTGCCCGTCGAGGAACGAGGCATCGCCGAAGCAGATGAAAAACTGGCTGTCACCCGAATCCGGGCTACCTGCACGCGCCATCGAGACCGTACCGCGGCCGTGGGGTTCCTTGTTGAACTCGGCTTTCAGCTTCTTCCCCGACCCGCCCATGCCGGTGCCGGTCGGATCGCCGGTCTGCGCCATGAAACCTTCTATGACGCGGTGGAACACGATCCCGTCATAGAAGCCCTGGCGCACCAGTTCGGTAATGCGGGCGACATGGCCCGGCGCCAGATCTGGCCGGGTTTCGATTTCCACCGGACCCTGGGTCGTTTCAAGAATAATCGTATCGGCCATCGGGCGGCTCCTTGCCGTCGTTGATTCGGGAGATTGAGCCCTGCAGAGCAGGACTCACTTGAAGCTGAGATATACCGGCAGACAGAAAAAGCCAACCGATTGCCCTGAAACAGGA
>JAQGIF010000025.1 GCA_028291345.1 Rhodospirillales bacterium
CTGCCGAGCTTGCTAATCAAAGACAAGCATCGCCTCGTATCGTTATGCCGGGCGCGGCCATCCCGTCGCCATTAATCCGAAGCCATGTCCAATTCGCCACTGGGTTCGGGGCAGCTTAGCGTCCAACGACGTCGTCCAGCTGGGCCGGGCTATGTCTCCGAAGCGGATGTGCGAACGAGATAGGCTACGACCCGCAAGTGTGGTTTTCGGTGCGTCCGCCTTCCAGCCAAGGCGCGCGGAAGTCAGACCTTCGCTCGATGGGTGCTTGGGCGAAACACGGACATTTGGTTGTCTCGATGACATTTTCCAGTTGAAAAGAACGCAGCGTTTGCGTGCCGGGCACGACGCATGCTCGCATAACTGGAAGTTCATGCTCTGGAAAACGCAGGCTCCGTGCGCCACATTCAATCTGTAATAACGGAGGTTTTGTCATGAGCCAGCTCCAGGTCGCCGGCAAGAACGTTGCGGCGGAGGCGGAAGAAGTTTCGTCGGCCTATGTGCCGCCGCTTCAGCGCACCGAAGGGCAGCCGCCGCCGGTCGCGGCGAACGGCGGCCTGTCCTACATGGCGTTCGACCGGAACGGCGATGCGGGGACCACCGTGGCTCTGGAGGATGCCCGCACCGAAATCGCCAGCGGCGAGGAGCAGCGCGTTATCAACATGATCGACAATGCTCCACCGGGTCCGATCGAGACTCAATGGGGTCTGGGGTTCCGTGGCTACGACGAATGCGTGGATTATATCCGCGCGAACCGGATCGAGGCCCCCGAGGGCGGCGTGGCCCTGCCGCTGCGCTATACGATTTATCAGCGATCGACCTATTCCGTGGTCTCGTCCAATGCAATCTGGCGGGACCCGGCGCGCGCCGATTTGGCGGAGATCCTGCGCGGAAGCGGAGAGCTCGCCGAGCGCCGGCCGGAACTCTATTTCCCGCAGGTGCTGCGCGATGCGCGGCGCATCGGCAAATATTATCCGGGCCTCTCGCCCGACAGCCCCGAAAGCATGGACCGGCTCGGCGTTTCGCTGGCGCACCTCGAATCAGCGTGCTCAAATTTCTATGATTCGGCGGAGGTGGAGCGCGTGTTCTACCCCGAGATCGAGAAGCTCCTCCTCGCGTTCTTCCCGGGCGCGACCGATGCGCTGGTCTACAATCACGACGTCTTCGACAAGGACTATGCGGGCGACCGCACGGAAGACCAGGACAATAAGAACCCGGGCGTGAACTCCCAATATGCCAACATTGTGCACAACGACCTGAACGACAACAGTGGCCGCGTGCGTTGCCGTGAGCTGCTCACCAGGAACCTGCGGAACTTCGGGCGCGAGCAGCACTACACGGAAGAAGAGGCCGACAGGAAGATGTCGCGGCGGTTCATGTCGATCAATCTCGCCAAGCCGATGGAGACGGTCGAGCAGTTCCCATTCGTGCTCTGCGCCTGGCCCTCCTTCGCCGACCAGCCTTACATTACCAACTACCGGATTTACGACGACCGCGTCGGCGAGACCACGCGCTTCACCCACCGTCCCGACCACGAGTGGTACTGGTTTCCTCAGCAGAAGCCCAACGAGGTCTCGATGCTCAAATGCTACGACTCTGTGACCGATGGCTCCATCTCACGCTGGTCGTTCCATACTGCCTGTGTCGACCCGACCGCGCCCACCGACGCCAGATGCCGCAAGAACGTCGTTGTCCGGTCCTTCGTCTTCTTCTAGGGCCTGCCGTCCACAAGGGGTTACGGCTTCACCTCCGCCGGCGTTGCCGTCGCGGGGCCTTCGCCGACGATCTCCAGCACCGTCGGCTCGTCCTTGGCGCCGTCGTAATGCACCTGCCGGCCAAAATGGGTCACGAAGCTGCCGGCCGGCATGGCGACGGTGGCATCGGGGTCGAATCGCGTGCCGGTGCCGACCCACCAGGTGCCGGACAGCACGGTGATGAAGCGGTCGTTGGGATGGAAATGCGGGTGGCTCATATGGTGCGGCAACCATTTCACCAGCACGACATACGGCCCGGGCTTATCCGGATCGCCCGCCAGGATTGCCTCCTCCGATCCGCCGTTGCGCGCCTTCCAGGGAATCTGGCTCGGCAGATCGTAGGCCAACGCCTTGGGATCGAGCGTCGTCGCCTGCGCCGGCAATGGAATCGCGAGCAAACTCGAGACCAGCACAGCCAGCAGGATCATGCGTTCCATGTGAACCACCGTCGTTGCAATCGACGCCCGGATCATGATCCCGAGGGGTGATACCGGTCAAATGGTCGATAGCTGGCTCTTAGCCAACTCGGTTGCAGCGTCCGCTTTGCTCGGTATCCATCCCAAGCTGCCAGTCTGGAATCGGCCAAACGTTGCCGAAAATAAAATCTCCTTCTGTACTTTTTCATGTGCATCACCGGATGTCTGAGTTGCGACGGCGGAGCCTGAGGCTTACTGCGATGTTGTAGCGACCAGGCGTTGCTCACCGCGGAAGGCAGTGTTGGATGTGAAGTTGGCGCTGTAGATTCACCATCGCTGGTGTTGTGACCGCCGGAAAGCCATCGGTGATCCAATCTCTCACCAAGCCGGTCAACTCGTTCACGGCATACCAGCCGATCAAGCGCCCTCCGACCGCTGACACCCTATAGACGAATTCTCCCGCTTCAATTCGTTTGAACTCGACAGACGGCTCCGTACGGGCCGCGGCTGCAGCCGCCGTGACCACCGCCGGCGCGAGCAACACAAGCTCTCTGCCCTCTTCCCGCGTTAGTGGGCTGCAGACCAGAGCAATCGATGCCACAATCTCAATCATAGAGCTCAACGCAAAGCGTACGAAGCCTTGGTTGGCGCGCATCACACTCAACGCTTCCAGCGAACCGCTGGGTTACTGTCGGGGGTGCGATTGGAAGGCTGATGTCCGTCTCCAAAGAAAAATCTGACCTTCTCTTTGGTCAACCCGATCGGGAGACCTTGCAATCCTCCCCCAGGGTTCAAAAGCGAGTTGAGACATTGCAACACGATAGACGGGGCCGACCAACGTCGGCAATAACCGCCTTCGACTGCGTTTCGACATTCGACAAGCGGTAAGGCGCGCGGAGCCAAGAATCTCTTTTGCGGGTATAGGGCCGACAGGCTGCATGACTGAAACCGCCCCAAGTCGGTCGCTCGCGTACCGGTTTGCTATTTCCCCTTAGCGGACGTTCGTTTACCTCGCCTCTAAGACCCGATCATCATCGTGAGAACGTCCGGCCAGGAAAATCATGAGGGAAGCCGGCCAACTGCTCGAGGAAAGGAGCAGTCTGGTGTGAGTCGGTTCGGAGTTCCGTTTGTTTCCCGGCCACGCGGTCGGAACGGCAAATCTCGCAAACTGTAAAAGCGAATTTAATGGCGCCGCAGCGCCGACCGACCACCTTTTGCATAGAACCTAGCTCCCGGGTCAGCTGATTGTCGCCTGCAAGTATTGGCGTCAGCGCAAGGACCACGACGGACGAATCCTATGAAGAGGAGATCAACATGAACGACACAGACAAGATGATGATCGAATTGGCGGTGGAAACCAACCCGATGGCGATCGCCGAGGCCGAGGGGCACCTGGAGAAGGGCATGATGATCCTGAGCAACGAGATCGGCCTGACCGCGACCGGGAATATCGTCGCCGGCATCCTGGATCGGCTGGAAAGCGAGTTGCCGGCCTGCCGGCTGCACTGAGCACCGGTCGATGGCGGCTTGGTCCCGATATCGTTGAAGAAGTCCTCGACGGTGAGAGGAGACGTCTATGTCGCTCCATAAGGGCTTTCTATTGAATACCGAGCGTCGGGCCGCTCTGCGATTCAACGCTATCGATCTTTGACCTGTGCCTCCTCATCCGGGTCGGCCTAATCACCTGACACAGGGCGACGGTCATCTTCCAAGTATCAAGTCGAGGGATCATGTCCAAGTTTCCGCCTATCCGTATCGTCCGACCGGCAGAGTTCGACCCCGGCACAGCGCAGACACCGGGCTCGGAGCGCCGCGCCGCCATCACGCAAAATCTCGTCGAGACAAACATGTGGGGCGGAACCTTTCTCGTCGAACCGGGCGCGACGACCGGAATCCATCATCACGGCGAGCAGGAGACGATCGCCTACGTGCTTGAGGGCGAGAGTTATGTACGCTGGGGAGAGCATGGCGAGCGCGATGCCGTCGCGCGCGCCGGCGACTTTATCCACGTTCCCGCATGGCTGCCGCACCTCGAGACGAACCGCTCGCCGGATCGGCCGTTCCGTTGGATCGTGGTGCGCAGTACGGCGACCCCGATCGTCGTCAATCTTCCCGACGACTACTGGGGATGACCGCCTCGGGGATCGCGAAGATAAAAAGGCGGCTAGTCCGTCTCGGCCAGCACCAGCTTTGAGCCGAATGTCTGATTGCACCCGATCCGCCCCGGAAGCGGACCGGCCGAAATCCCCCCATCCCTGCCGCCGCAGGTTGAACGATCAAACGTCGGCTCCCGCCCCGCCGGGTGAGGCAGTGCCAAGGGGATGCCCGCGACCCGCGACCCCGTGCTTGCCGGACAGCGACGTTGGTTCAGAGCGAAATCGCGGGTCGTGTGATCATCAGCCAGAAGATGCCGAGAACGGCTGCGAAGGCCGGGAAGCCGAACGCGAACCACCAGCGGAACAGCCGGTGATAGGCTGGCGGAAGCGGTGCGTGCGCAGCCGCGGCCTGCTGAGCCAGTGCGCCCATGCGCATCTGCATCCAGACGACCGGCAACCAGAAGGCGCCCGTGGTCAGATAGAGTCCAATGGACAGCAGGATCCATCCTTGGTCGACCCCATAGCCGACCTGGCGCATCAACAGCCATCCGGTGATCGGCTGCACGACGACGGCGCTGGCCGTGAACACAAAGTCTGCGATCACGACAATCCGCGCCACTCCGGCGATGATGACCGGATTGCCGCTCCGGTGCGACATCAGCATAAAGAAGGCGATGCCCGCTCCTGTGCCGAGGAGCACGGTCGCACCGATGACATGGACATATTTCAGAAGGAAATAGGCGTTCATCGCTCCTCCAGGATCGCGAGGAGCATCAGATTCAGCATGAGAATCGGCGCGATCTTCACCAGCGGGCCCAAAGGCTGTGCCCAAAGGCCAGGCAGGATGGCCGTCGCCGCGACGGCGTAGATGACCGTGAGCGCGAGCGCACCGAAGAGGGCCGGCTTGACCGTGCGGCGCCACAGCAGAGCCGTGCCGATCGCCAGATCGGCAAGCGCTCCGGCTATCACGATCGACGCGCCGAGCGCGCCGGCCCCGCCGTTGCGCATAAGCGAAAGGCCCATTTCGTAGCCCGGACCGAGGGAAACGAGACCGGTCACCATCCAGAAGAGGGCGAACACCGCCAGGGCAAGCGGCCGCAACAGGAAGAGAGCCGCGAACCAGCGGTCCTGAACCGGCGCCGGATCGCGGGCCAACGCCTCCTCGAGCGAATGCGGAACAATCCCGGTGAGCCGCGTCCACGCCGCGGGATCGGCGACCGCGCCGCGCGCCATCTCGCGCCGCGCCGTGGTGCGGATGGGCGGACGCCAGCCCAGCAGTCCAGCGAGATCGCCGAGGCGGTAGGCGAGGTTCATCGCCAGCGGCGGCAGACCGATGAGCCGGGCGGGCCGCCAGCCGAGCCAGCGTCGGTAGCTGGCCACGACCGCTTCGAAGCTCATCGCCACCGGACCGGCGAGATCGATCGCGCACCGCGATACCGTGTTCGACCGCAGCAGCCAAGCCACCGTCTCGGTCACGTCATCGAGCTGCACGACCGAAATGCGCCCGGCGTCTGGCAGACGCGGCAACACCGGCAGGCTGGCGAGCCCACGGAACAGGGCGCTGCCGCCATAGGCGGCGCGGCCCAGCACGACTGAGGGGCGCAGGATGACCCAATCGAGCGAACTTGCTTGCAGCACCTGCTCGATCTCGTGTTTCGTCCACGAGAAGGCGCTGAGCGCACCTTTTTCGACGTTCATGGCCGAGAAATGAACGATTCGTTGGACGTTTCGGCGGGCGCAGGCTTCGTATAGCGCCGCCGGCGCGGCCGCGTGCACGGAAACGGTGGAATCCCGCCCGCCGTCCTGCAGAACGCCGGCGCAATTGACGACAGCATCGATCCCAGCGAGATGCGGTTCCCAGTCTTCGGGCCGCGTCGCATCGCGCAGATCGATGCGAACCATGTGGTCAGCGTGGAGCCGCCGCGCCGCCGGACCGGTGCTGCGCGCCACGGCGGTGATGTGGAAACGCTCAACCCGGAGCCGGGCGATCACCGCCGATCCGATCAGGCCGGTCGCTCCGACGACGAGCACGTGGCCCGGCGCTCGGCCGTGGTCAGGGTGGGGGCGATCGGAAGAGCCGGCATCCAGTGCTTGATTCGCCGTCTCATCCGCGGCGGGCGGCCCGCCCGCCGTCATCTGTCCCGTTTTCCTGCGCGCGCCCCCGACCGCGGCGGGTTCGACATGGTGAAGGCATCGGGTCGAAGGCCTTGCTCGATCTGGCGCCATGTCACGGGGGCGGCCACCGGAAAGCCTGGCCGCACACGCGGTGAGTACGCACCAACGGCCGTATTGCCGCGGCCGTTTCTGAGATAGTCGAGATAGATCCGGCCGTGCCGAAGCGCCGGATCGGGCGAGGTCGTGTAGCGGTCAGGCTCGGCGCCGGCGAGGTCCTGAACGAAATTGCGGGCAAGCGCGCGGGCCGCATCATGCGTCATCTTGCGGGCGAATGGGGCCATCAGGTGGATGCCCTTGCCGCCCGTCAGCTTTGGCCAGGGCCTGAGGCCGGCGCTCCGCAGCGTATCGCGCAACCGCAGCGCGGTTTCAACCACGAAAGACCATGGAACACCGTCGCCCGGGTCGAGATCAATCACCAGCCGATCGGCACGTTCGATGTCGTCGACCGTCGCATTCCACGGGTGCAGTTCGACGGCGCCGATCTCGACCAAACCGAGAAGACCCGCGAGGCTGTCGACCCACAGCCGGGTCCCGATCCCGCCCTCGCGTTTCTCGACTTCAAGCGCGTGCACCTCCGGCGGAGTCTCCGGCAGCTGACCCTTGTGATAGAAGGTCGTCCCATGGACATGCCGGACGAGCTTGAGCGGCCGATGTTCGAGATACGGCAGTGCCCGCTTCCAGACGCGGGTCCAATAGGCCCTGAGCTCCTCCTTCGAGGGTGCGACGGCGTCGGGGAGCAGTTGGAGGATATGGGCCTGTGACACGCCGACATGCGGATTGCCATCGCCACTGCGCTTAGCTGCGGGACGACCGGAGAGCGCAACGGGTTCGGCCAGATCATCACGCAGCCCCTTGAACACCGCCTCCCGTAGGATGCCGCCATCGTTGATGGCCCCGTATTGCACCTCGGCGAGCAGGCCGGGCCGGACCCACGTCGCCTTCGGCTTGGCGATCGGCTGTGAGAGCGGTGAAGTCCCAGAGATGAGTGGATCGAGGCGCTCGCGTAGTTCGCGGGCGAGCGTTTCGGTGTGGCCGGACCGCACCTTGCCGGCGTAAAGCAGCCGATCGCCTTCCCAGCGTCCAATATAGAGCGATGCCACTCGCCGCGGTTTCGCGCCGAGCTTCTCGACGAAGGCGACGATCGGATACGTGCCGGTCTCCTTGCATTTGACCTTGATCCAGCTGGCTTGTTCACCGGATCGGTAAGGCGAATCCCGCCGCTTTGACACGACGCCTTCGAGGCCGAGTCGGCAGGCGTGCTCGAACACGCGTGCGCCGTCCTCCTCGAACGGCTCGACATAGACGAAGTGCTTCGGTGCATCCGACAGAAGGTGGCGGAGCGCCTCCTTGCGGTCCTCAAGTCGGCATTGGCGCAGGTCATACCCGTCGAGATAGAGCAGGTCGAAGGCAAAGAACTGGAGCCGCTTGGAGTTGCGGTTGCCGAGCTCCTGGCGCAGCAGATTGAAATCCGGCTTTCCCGTGGCATTGAGGACCACCGCTTCGCCGTCGACGATGCAGTCGTGGGCGCGCAGGAACGCCGCCGCTTTCGCTATGGCCGCGAACTGGGTCGCGCTCCAGTCGAACGCCCGACGTGAAAGGACCTTGATGACACCGTTCTGGATTTCAAGTTGGGCGCGGTATCCGTCGACCTTGATCTCGTGGATCCACTCCGCGCCGGAAGGCGGGTGCGCACGCGCTTTCGGATGGCAGAATTCGATGAATCCCGGGAACGACGTCAGTCGGGCGCCGGAGAGAGTTTCCGTCTTGGCTCTAGATTTTAACGCTGCCGCGGTCATGCTGATTGAAGCCACAGTACGGTTCCGTGTTCCGGAGCACGAAGAACCGCCGTTCATTCTATGCGTCCGCGTGGCGAGCGATCGTGAACCGAGCCGCCTCGGCGGTTGGGCACGTTTGCGCCGCCCCCGCCGGTTGGCGCGGGTTCCGGTGGCCTTGCACGCGCCCCGTGGTCTTCGCTTTTGTCGCCACGAATGCGCGGTTTGGATGGAAGGGCTGGAAGATGACGCAAGGACGGCGGCGGAGCGCCCGAGGATGGCCCTGAGCGAGCCAGATACGCGTCCCGCGCTTTGGAAAGTAACGTGTCTTCCTGAGTTCAGGACCGAATGGAGACAGCTTGTCCGTGGTTTGCTGCTTGCGCGCGAAGATCGAGCCCGCCGGAGCCGGTCGGTTGAATTCCACGGCCGTTACCGATTGAAAACCCGGCTGGCCCGCAAGCGGCATTGGCAAGCCGCCCACTCGAATGGGTGCCGCTGATCGGCCGAGAACCGAGACCGATGAAGATAGACTACGCGATCGCGATCCAGACGCACCGATTCGATCTCTTGTGCCACGGCGACGTGGTGTTCGGGCTGATAGAAACGTTTCTGGTGGATCGCCATTTGTGATCGAAAATCTTGCCGTCTTCCCCGGTTTGCAGGGGCGGGGGTTTGGCCGCAAATTGCTGGCTCATGCGGAATGCGTTGCCTCGGCATCGGGCTTCGAGGCTATACGTCTCAACACGGACAGCCGCTTCGTTGAGGACATTCGCCTCTACGCCTGGCTGGGCTACGAGCTTGAGCGTGAAGAGCCATCGAAACGATGGGGTCGCCATTCATATTGCGAAGCTGCTCGCCTAAGTACCTCCCGCTTCATAAAACACCTCGGTGTCCACGAAACCGGAGGCAGCTCAATCCGGTCCAACTAACGTGTAAAAGCTCAGCTATTCTTGGCGTCCATAATCCGAGCTATGACGGTGGCCAGCCGGCGACCCCACCAGACGATCTGATCTCCGCACGGCGGCGGGGCAATGCTTGCGGATATTCCTGCTGGAGCCAGTCGATCATCTTCTCCCGCACCTCGCAGCGAATATCGAACACCCGTGGG